>JBJDWY010000077.1:0-46254 GCA_051866255.1 Anaerovibrio sp.
AATTTGGCTTAAATAATGACTATTCATCTGTTATGCATTAATCAACACGCCCTAACCCCCACAAAAAAATAGCCATACCGAAAATATTCACCAAGCACCCTGAAAGGGATTTTTGCAGACAACAAAAAGGCTCCGGCAAATGCCGAAGCCTCACGATATCAATATGGTGGAGACAAGGGGGTTCGAACCCCTGACCTCTTGACTGCCAGTCAAGCACTCTCCCAGCTGAGCTATGCCCCCACAGACAAGTAGTATTATAAACGAATCACACTACTATTGTCAAGCAATTTAAAATTAATACCTGCTCTTTTTTATCCGGCAATCAGCGGTTCTTTTCCCTGCTGACAGCCTGACGGGCCTCCATCTGCCTGATCAGCTGCACCGCCCCGATGCCCAGGCCCGTTGCCCTGGCAATGTCATCCACCTCAAAGCCCTGTGCCAGCATCTGACGTGCCTGCCTTGCCGCCGCCTCGGTATCCAGCCCCTTTTCCTCATCGTAGGCATAATCCGGCTCATCTGCCGTCTCAGCCGCATAGCTGCTGCCGCTCACATAGCTGTCCAGATTGCCTGTCTGAATATCCACCGCCTGCTGCAGGGCATCAGACTGCTGGGCTGACTGCATGGCATTGGACTGGGCCTCGTACTGGGCTTCCAGCTCCATGGAAGCCTCCCGTATCAGCTCCCAGGCACGCCTGTCTGCTGCGCTCATGGACGGCATGCCATAGCCGCCTGACTCCCGGGCAGGAACTGCTCCTGCCGAAACCACCGAAGCATTTGCATTTGCTACAGTAGCAGCCGCATCTGCTGCCGCCTTGGCAGTCAGATAATCCTCCCCCTGCCGGACAGCACGGGACAGAGGCTGATAAGTATCGCCTCCTGAGACGCCCTGCAAGGCTTCCAGTTGGCGTATGCGCTCCTGCAGAACCTCCGCCTTGTAGTCAGCCTCCCGCAAAAGCCTCTCCAGCCGGTCAACATGCTCCGTCATGCGGCTGATAATCTCATCTGCCGACTGCTCCAGCTCATAGCGGAGACGGCCTGTAGCCGCCTCCAGCACTTCCGGGTCATCCTCCGCCCTGCTCAGCTGATGCCTGGCAACCAGGACAATCACCGCCCCGGCAATAATAATAAATCCTAGTATCTCTGTGGTCATCTATAACCCCGCTCGCAAATCTACAGCCCAACCGCCAATCCTGCCAAGCCATCCCTCCGGGCTAGCAGCTGATATCTATGCTGCGCCCCCGGAACTGATCCACCGCCATAGGCGGCTCCTGGGTATCAGCCGTGATGCCCTGTGCCTCCATGATTTCCTTAGGGGATTTCTTCTTGCGGGCACCCCTATCCCTGCCGCCCTGCTTCTTCTCAGGATTATCCTTAATCTTCTCGCCCTCGGCCTCATCCTTGGTACGCACCTGGCTCTGCTGCCTCTCGATCAGCTTTTTCTGCTGCAGTGCCTTGAAATCCTGCTGCATAGCAGCCTGCTGGTTCATATTGTGCTGTATTTCCCCCACATCATTGGCGTGAGGCACCATCATCCGCAAACTCATCGGTGCAAAATCCATAAGCCATCGCTCCTAAAAATACCACAAAATCAATAAGCACCAACCACGATAAAATCATCCTTCACATACTGTGTACAGTGAGTCTCCTTGACCTGCACATTCTTTATGATGGAATTAATGCTGAGCCTTACGCCCGGGTACATGGTATCCAGCACCCTTACCCTGCCGTTCCTCATCTTCTGCAGCTCCGCATCGATCTCCCTCAGCCTGCGCTCGCATCTCTCCACCTGCCCGGCAAGAGGGAACTGGGAACGCACCAGGGCATTCAGCTGCTCCACCTTGGCAGGCGGCAGCTGGTTCATGTCAAGCTTCTCCAGGGTACTCAGTGTTTTATTCAGGGACTCCTGACGCTTCTTTGCCTCGTTGTACTCCTTCAGCACAGTCTGATATTCCTTCTGAAGCATCGGATTCACGCCCACGCTGACACGGGTAATGACATTTGCCTCGTTGCCGATGCACTTGGCACGGATTTCCTCGCCGGCAGCCAGATTGCCGCCGGTTATCTGTCCCTTGCCCTCATCCATAACCAGATGATGGCCCGCCCGGATAGTGGAGTGCATCGCCACATCCTGAATATAGACATCACCGCATGCCTCAATATCCGCATTTTCCGCGAAGGAAGCCCTGAAATCCTCCAGTGCCTTGATGCGGCCCCGGTTCATGCCCTGAATGCCGCCCTTGACAAAGATATTGCGCCCTTCCACATCAGCACCGCTGACCATGCCCTTGATTTCAATATCACCGGCTGCCTTCACCACAAAACCGGCTTCCACATTGCCGTTTACCACTATAGCACCGTCAAAATCAATATTGCCGGTTGCCATGCCCACATCGCCCTTGATTTCCAGACGCGGATCCACATCAATTTTGCTGCCCTTGTCCACAATCTGGCCATCCATGTCGGCAACCACAAAATTCTCATCCTTGACAATGGTATTTTTGCCATTCGGCACCGGCTTCGGCTTGCCGTTCTTGGCATTTATCTTGTCACCATAGACATTGGTGCCCGGAATGCCCTTGGTATGGGGAATGCGCTCCGCCAGCACCTGCCCCTTCACAGCCCGCAGGAACATATTCAGGTTCTTGTAATCAGCCCGGTCATGCTCATCCACCACCGGCACGCCCTTTTCACCTATGTTGAACTTCTTGTCAATAACGGCATCCTTGCCATTCTGAGGAGGCTCACCTTTGGCAATCACGGTAGGGCGCCTGGTTTCCATGGCTTCCTTGATGGCATCCGGCATAATGCCGAACTTCACATTGCGCAGGCGGATTGCGTCCATAATCATCTCCAGAGTAGGCACAGATTCCCTGGAACCTATGTCAAAGCGCAGGGTAGCACTGAGCTTGTCCGGTGCCACCTCTACGATGGCTGCACCGTACACCACATGCTCCCTCACCGCCTCGGCAGCTTCCTTGTCAATCACGGCACCCTCAAACTCTTTTGGTAAAACAAACTTTTTGCCCAAAAGCACAGGCTCACCAGTATTCTCCTTCAGCGTGTCAGTCATCAGCTTCAGGTCATAGTCCTCCACACTGAAGTCCTTCAGCACCCGCCGCATATCTGACATTTCAAACATCAGGCCCTTTTCACTTTTGGGATATACTGTCAAAAAGACACCGTCAGAGCAGAACTCAAACAAGTATCCTTCCTCATTGCCGCCAACCTTTGCTATTACTTTATGATCATCCATGTACAGCCCTCCCTGATGCAGATACGGCGGCGTCCCTGCCACCACTGCATCCGTTATCTTTACAATAACTGGACGCTTTCTATCTATATTCAAATATATCAGATGCCGTCTATATTTGCCAGAAATCCCCTCAGCTTAAACATAGCCTTGGTATGCAGCTGGCAAATCCGCGCCTCTGATAAATGCATTATCAAGCTGATTTCCTTCATTGTCAACTCATCATAATAATAAAGGGAAACTACCAGCTTTTCCTTTTCCGTCAACTCGTCCAGAGCCTTTGCCAATGTTTCCCTGGTCTCAATATACTCCGCACTCCTGTGGGGGTCCGTATCCACAGCCATGGCCGCCTCGGACTTCATGTATTCCCCCAGGGGAATCACCGTGGCAGCATTAATCTGCCGCTCAAGATGGTGAACCTGCTCAATGCTCATTTCCAGCCGTTCAGCAAGCTCCTCGTCGGTGGCAGACCTGCCCAGCCTGCCCTCCAGCTCCACCACTGCCGACTCATACCTGCGGATTTTCTGCCTCAGGGACACGGAAATCCAATCCCTGGAGCGCAGCTCATCCTTCATGGCACCGCTTATCCTGATGCCTGCATAGGTCTCAAACTTATTCCCGCGCTTGATGTCATATCTATCCACAGCATCCATCAAGCCGAAATAGCCGCTGATAATCAGATCATCCCTGTCAACATGAGATGGCAGACTCATAGCCAACCTGCCTGCGATAATATTCACCAGAGGCAGATAATGCTCCACCAGCCGGTTGCGAATTTCCATGCTGCGGTTTTCTCCATACAGGCTCCAAAGCTCATTTATCTCCTCAGCCGACTCCTTTTCCTTCTGCAAAACATCTCACCACCATTACATTGCTATCAGGTATCACCCCTGCCCGCTCTCATCACTGCCAACTACACGGCGCAGGGAATCTGCCTGCAAAGGCTCAAAGCCATTCCCAGGCTCCGCTTTCTCCTCTGCCGTACCTGCGGGCTGCTCGCCACCGTCAGGCTCAGCCCTGCCATCAGCGGCCTCTGCCGCCAGCTCCTCACCGGCAGCCTTCTCCTGCGCCGCAAGCTCAGCCATGGCCGCCTCTGTTTCATCAATCATATCCCGGTAGCCAAATCTTTCAAACAGAAAAACACCGATATATACCAGTACACCGGTGATTAAGAAACTGCACAGGGTGCGTCCTAAAATTACTGAGGCACGCGCCTCACTCATCAGCCCGGCAGCCATGGCCGTAAGTCCCGCCAAGGCTGCCAAACCCAATGACGCTGCCAATTTACACTTATCAATCATATTAAATTTCCTTATCGCCCTTATCTATAGTCTTAACCTTATAGACACCGGTGGACAAGTCTATCTGCACTGTGCGGCCGTAATTGCCGCCAGTATCCTCACCCACAATAGGAATTGACAGCTTCTTCAATATCTCCTTGGAAGCTGATGCATTGCGCAGGCCTACACGCATAATATCCGACGCGTTGGCAAAAGCAAACATCTGGGAACCCCCTGCCAGCTTTGCCACCAGCCTGGACTTCGCCGCTCCCATGCGAATGAGTTCATCCAGCATATCCGGAATCCCCGTATCTGCAAACTTCGCCCTGTTCTCATTAGCCCTGGACTGATTACTGTCCGGCAGCATGATATGCAGGAGCCCGCCTATCTTTGTCTGAGGGTCATACAGCGAGATGCCGATACAAGAACCCAGACCATAGCTTATTAAGGTATCTGGCGCACGGCCAACTTTGTAATCTGCCATGCCAACCTTGATTAATTCTGGCATATCACGACACTCCCACTGCTTGCAAAATTATGTCCAAAGAGCCAGGGTCCGGTACCAGGAAGAAATGTCCCTTTATACCGTCATCATCTGTCTTGAACTCAGTTTCAATAACTAAGGCATGGTCACCCATCTGACCAAGCTGAACCAACACAACACTGAGAATAGCACCAGCCATATCCATGGCCAGAGCCGGAATAGATGGCAGCAAGGAAATATTGGTAAAATTGAACAATGCATTCAGGTAAGCACCTGAAAGGATATTTCCTATCTCCATCAATGCGGATTCATCCATAAAATCCAGCTTCTGGGTATCACCGTGGGTTTTCCCCATCAGCATATCGACCAGATAAAAAGCACTTTCCTTCGGCAGCAGGAACAAAATATTGCTTGGTGCCTTGCCGTACACCCTCAGGAACACGCCCACAACCATCGTATCAGGGCCGCCCACCAGGTCCGGCACCTCATCCAACGGAACTATGGATACTCTCGGCACATCCATATCAATGCGGCGGCTTATGATCTGTGACAACGCGGTAGCAGAGTTTCCTGCACCTACATTGCCGATCTCCCGCAGCGCATCCATCTGCACCGGAGAAAGGTTTGCAACATCATCTGACATTTCCTTTATCCCACCAATCTATTTCATGAGGCGAGGATTACTCCTCGCCGCTCAAACCCATAATCTCGCTGATATTCAGCTGAATAATCAGACGTCCATCCACCTTGCCGATGCCGGAGATAAACTTGGAGCCGGCATCGTTGCCAGCAGTAATAGCCCTCGTTGTATCAATGTCATCAGCGTTGATGGTACGCACCTCTGTCACAGCATCCACCAGCATGCCCACATACACCTCGTCGTACTGCACGATGACAATACGGGTGTTGGCCGTATACGGAGTATCCTCCAGGCCAAGGCGCTTCTTCAGGTCAATCACCGGCAGCACACTGCCTCGCAGGTTGACAACGCCCTTGATAAAATCAGGAGCAAATGGAACTCTGGTAATATCACTGAGGTTCTTTATCTCCTGAACATTCAAAATACTGAAGCCGTATTCCTCGTTTCTCAGCTTGAAGGCGACTACCTGTACCTCGCCGTCAGCCACTACCTGATCCTCTTTAGCCATCTTCCATACCTCCCTTGATTACATCAACGCGCTGACATCCAGAATCATGGCAACATGGCCATCACCCAGGATAGTAGCACCAGCCAGCATCTTCAGGCCGGACAGCAGCTTGCCCAGCGTCTTGATAACGATTTCCTGCTGGCCAATCAGGTTATCCACCACAATACCAATCTTGTGATCCCCTACATGGACTACCACCACAAAGATATCATCCTCATCGGTAGCATCCTTGCCCCTCGGCACGCTCAGTACCTCGTTCAGGCGGGTAATAGGGATAATCTGTCCCCTGATTACGATAACCTCCTTGTTCTGGACGGTCTTGATGTCATCAGGCGTAATATTAATGGTGCTGTCAATGGAGCCAAGAGGAATGGCGTACATCTCATCCTGTACCTTCACCAGCATAGCCTGAATGATAGCCAGGGTAAGAGGTAGCTTGATCTTGAATACGGAACCCTCGTCAATCTTGGTTTCAACATCCACATGGCCGCCCAGGGACTCAATCTTGCTGCGCACCACGTCCATGCCTACACCGCGGCCGGATACGTCCGTAATCTGCTCCGCAGTGGAGAAGCCCGGCAGGAAGATGAGCCTTACAGCATCGGCATCCGGCAGCGCATCCGCCTCATCACGGCTGATCATGCCCTTCTCCACAGCCTTGTTGCGGATCTTGTCAGCATTGATGCCGGAGCCGTCATCGGTAACCATGATGACAACGTTGTTGCCCTCGTGGCGGGCAATCAGCCCTACCTCGCCGGTACGCGGCTTGCCCTTGGCCTCGCGCTCGTCAGGATGCTCCACGCCATGATCCAGGGAGTTTCTCAAAAGGTGCATCAATGGATCGCCGATCTCGTCGATAACGGTACGGTCCAGCTCCGTGTCCTCGCCCTCGATAGTCAGGTTGATGTCCTTGTTCAGCTCCTTGGCCAGGTCGCGGACCATGCGAGGGAAGCGGTTGAATACCTGGCTTACAGGCACCATGCGGACCTTCATGACTACGGACTGCAAATCGGTAGTCACCCTGTCCATCTGCTCCAGCGTCTCTGTCAGCTCGGTCAGGCGATGAGTCATGCCGATCTGCTCCAGGCGGACCTTGTTGGTAACCAGCTCTCCCACCAGGTTCATCAGGGTATCCAGCTTCTCGATATCAACCCGGACGGACTGGCCTGCCACATGAGCCTTCTTATCATGCTTGGCATTATTTGCCGGCGCCTTTGCTGCCGGCTTGGCGGCAGGAGCTGCGGCCTTAGGCGCTGCTGCCGGTGCCGCTGCCTGGGCTGCCGGCTGAGGTGCCGCAGCAGGTGCCGGAGCCTCCTTGGAAGCTGCCTCCAGGTTAATCTCCGTCACCTTCACGCTGCTGATCTCAGAGATAGCTGTCACACCATCCTCCACCTTCTTGGCATCAGCATCCGTTACCAGGCATACATCAAAGCTGTGGTCGAACTTCTCCTGCTCCAGATCCTGTGCCGGTGGAATGGACTTAATGACATCCCCCAGCTCATCCAGCACGTTCATGACCATGTAGGAACGGGCAGACTTCAAAAGGCAGGTATCGGCAATCTCCACATGCACCCAGTAAGGAATCAGGCCGCTGCTCTTTGCCTCCTTGATGACCAGCATATCGGTATCATTCAGCTCGCAGCCTTCAGGCATGCCGGAAGCTGCTGCAGGTGCTGCCGCGGCGGCAGGTGCCCCGCCGGCAGCTTCAGCCTCTGCCTGCTGGACGCTCTCCCCCTTGGCGATGGCATTCACCATGCGCACCAGGTCGGATACATCCACCAGGTCCTCGGACTCACCGTTACCGATGTTCTCAACCATCTCCTGCAAGGAGTCAACGCACTTGAAGATAACATCTATAATCTCGGAGCTTACCTTCAGCTGTTCCTTCCTGAGCATATCCAGCAGGTTCTCCATGTCATGGGTAAGCTCGGCAGTCTTGGTGTAGCCCATGGTCGCTGACATGCCCTTCAATGTATGAGCATTACGGAAAATCTCATTGAGCACAGATAAATCCTCAGGATCATTTTCCAAACTCAGCAGGCCATCATTCAGAGACTGCAAATGTTCCCGTGACTCATCCAAAAACATTTCCATGTACTGATTTGTTTCCATTTCTATTCCCCCTGATTGATTAATTCCTAACTCGCTTCATAATTGCATCCGCTACCTGTCCCACAGGCAGTATCTCGTCTGCAATGCCCGCCTCTACAACGGATTTCGGCATGCCGTACACAACGCAGGTCTCATCTGACTCAGCTATCACATAGCCGCCAGCCCTCTTGATCTTCTTCATACCTGCTGCACCATCACAGCCCATGCCTGTCAGAATAACCGAAACTATATCTCCCCCGTATTTTACCACGGAGTCAAACATTACATCCACTGCCGGCCTGTGGGACGCCAGTGGAGGATCTTGATTCAAGGAAATCTCCCTCTTTGAAGCATTTCCTGTCACCGTAAGGTGATAACCCCCCGGAGCCACATATACATGCCCCGGCAGGATAGGCTCCCCATCCTCTGCCTCCTTCACTGTTACCTGGGACATGCCATTCAGCCTCTCCGCCAGAGACTTGGTAAAGCCTGCCGGCATATGCTGCACCACTACCATGCCACAGGGCATATTGCCCGGCAGCTTCGGTATCACCTGCTGCAGTGCCCTTGGGCCACCCGTGGAGGTTCCCAGTGCCACCAGCTTCGTACCGGAGCCGGAACCTGAGCTGCCGTAAACCGGTGCCGCCTTCTTCTTCAGCAGCGGATTCTCCCGCTTTGCCAGCATACCGGTCAGCCCCTGCTTGTGCTGCTGCACCGAGGCTGCCAGCTTCTCCTGGGCCGATTTCGGCTTTATAGAAGCAGGTGTTTGAGGCTGGGCTACATTGTAACCTTTCTTCTCAAATATATTAATTCGCTTTAAATTCCCAGCTTCCTGCTTTTTGGCAAAAATATTCTTATTAATTTTTGATTTATTTATTTTGGCCCCTGCCACGCTGCGGCATTTTTCGATAATCTCCGACTCGATGGCATCAATTTTGGAGATAGAGCCGCCGGTCTTGCACAGAAAATCCACCGCGCCCAGCTCCAGCGCCCTGATGGTCTCATCAGCCCCCTTCTTGGTCAGGCTGCTGAACATCAGCACAGGCACAGGGCAGTCCTTCATGATAACCTCCAAGGCACTGAGCCCGTCCATCACCGGCATATTTATATCCAGCGTCAGAAGGTCAGGCCGTTCCTTCGCCACCAGCTTGACGGCTTCCCTGCCATCCCTGGCAGTCCCCACCACCTGGAAGCCAGGCGTCTTCTCAAACAGGTCTGACAACACCTTGCGCATAAATGCCGAATCATCTGCAACAACTACGCGAATCATGATACCGCCCCCTATTATTTCTTGCCAATCCCCTTTGCCAGGCTCTGCCTCTGTATCTCAAAAATAAACTTCACCAGCTTATTCTGATGCTGCCTGCTCAAATCCAGGAACTGGAACCCCACATGAAAAACATTATCTCCTGCTGCAGCCACCTTGACACAGCGCACAACCTTGCCCGTGATGCGCAGCATGCCTACCCCCGGAATATTATCCAGCTCCAACACAGCCTTGCTGCCCAGGGGCAGCAGGGTCTCATTCATCACAGCCAGGCCGCCGCCGCTTATGTCAACAGCCTTGGTGAAAATCATGCCCCCCATGGCACCATTCTCATCCAGTGGCCGCAAAATCACAGGATAATCAACGGAAATCCTGACGAACTCCCGGTTCTGCACCTTCTCCACAAACTCAGGCTTCCTGACAAACCAGACCGGAATCGGTGCCCTGCCCTTGTCCAGATACACTGTCCTGAACTGGTAATAGCAGCCTGTACCTGCTATCCTGCATACCATGCTCTCCCCTGGCAGGGGAATAATCGGTACGCCCTTTTCATTCACCGGCATGGCAACCATCAGCCTGTCGCCGGATATATCCTCGACTCTGCTGGCAACGCCATTTTCCGTGCTCAGCGGAAAAAATGTCAGCCGAGCCCCTATCTTCAGCACCATATCCGCCGGCTTTCTTTCGCCCTTTCTCATCTTGCAAACCTACCCCTTGACCACAAATCAAATCCAAAAATCAAAATACAATTATCACTATCTATTTTATCGAAAAATACTTACTATTGCAAAATATTAGTGCATATTATGGAAAAATTTTCTCAAAAATCCCTGCCAGCCCAGCTTCACCCGCTGCGGACGGCCTGACAAAAGGCTATTTGCCAAGGCTTCCACGCATTTTGCCGCCAGTGAATCAGGATACGCCGCCAAAAGGGGCACCTGACGCCTGACCGCCTTCATCATGCTGGCATCATCAAAGACAAAGCCCAGGGATTTCAGCTCCATGTGCAGGAACCTTTCCGCCGTGCAGATCAGCTTGCTGGCGGTCTCCGTGCTCTCCACCATATCGTATACACGGTTCACCACCAGCCTGATAGGCTGGGTAGCCTCCAGCTGGCGGTAGGACTTCAGCACGGCATAGCCGTCCGTCAGCGCCGTAGGCTCCGGCGTAATCACCAGCAGCACCTCGTCAGCTGCCATGATGAAATCCAGCACGTTCCTGCCGACGCCTGCACCGGTGTCAACCAGGATAATATCCGCCCACTCATCGCAGGCAGACAGCTTGCTGAAAATCATCTGACGCTGCATCACCGTCAGCTCCCCGGCATGCTCCATGCCGGAGCCGCCGGATATATAGCTTACGCCATAAGGCCCCCGGATGAGGACATCCTCCAGCTGCACATCCTCCCTGGCAAGGGACAGCAGGGTATTCCGGGAGCTGGTGCCCAGCAGCACGTCCACATTGGCCGTGCCCAGGTCCGCATCCACGACAATCACCCTTTTCCCCTTCTTGCCCAGGGCTATGGCAAGGTTGACTGTCAGATTGGTCTTGCCCACGCCCCCCTTGCCGCTGGTAACAGCTATCACCCGGGCTCCGCCAGGCAGCGGCATGGAGGCTCCCCCCTGCGCATTTTCCTTCTGCAGTCCGCCCGTGCCGCCAGAAATTTTTCGTTCCACAAGCTTTCTCAGCCTGGTCGCCTGATCCTCCATACCTCTTACCTCAGCAAAAGCTCTGCCAGCCTCTCCACACTGGCAGGCTCAATATCATCAGGTACGCTCTGTCCGTTGGTGATATAGGACAACGCCACCTTACGCCTATGCAATATATTCAGGATAATCCCATGAGTTCCTGTCTCGTCAACCTTCGTAAATATCACCCTGTCCGGCTGGCAGATGGAGAAATTCTCCAAAAGCTCTACACCGTCACTGGTCTTGGTGGTTGCGCTCATCACCAGATGCTTCTCAATATCCGCATCTATGCTCAAAAGCCCGCTGAGCTCCTTCATCTGATACTCATTATACTGGCTTCTGCCGGCAGTATCAATCAAAATCAGCTGCTTGTCCTTGTGCTTTTCAATTGCCTTCCTGAGAGCCTCAGGATTGTAGACAATCTCCAGGGGCAGACCCAGGATATCCGAATATGTCTTCAGCTGCTCCACCGCAGAAATCCTGTAGGTATCAGCCGTAATCAGCGCCACCCTGGCTCCCTGCTCCAGCACGAATTTCGCTGCAATCTTCGCCAGGGTGGTGGTCTTGCCCACACCGGTAGGACCGATTAATGCCACTACCTTCGGCTTGCTGGAATACAGCGTAATGCCGTTGGCGACACGGATTGCCTTGCGTATATACTTTTCCAGGGCATTGGCTGCCTTCACCGAGTTGCTCGGTGCCAGGATCTCCGTACCGTTCAGCTTGGCAATCATGTCCTGAATAATCTTCTCCGTCACTTCCTGGGACTGCATGGCATTCTGCAAGGTAGGAACGGCATCCCCCGTTCCTTTGTTCCTGCTCATCTCCATCAGCATGGCCTTCATTTCCTCCAGCTGATTCTGCAAATCCCTGATTTCCTCGTCCTTGCCGGACTCGTCAGCGGCTGCCGCCTCCTGCTGTCCAGCAGCCATAGAAGCCTCAGAAAAAGCTTCTTCCCCCTGCATTGCAGGCTCCGCCTTTGCCGCCTCAATCTTTTCAGGTTCCGCAGCCTCCGGAGCCTGTCCGGCAGGCACTGGCTCCTCCATTCCTGCCTGTGGAGCCATAGTCTCCATGGACACAGGCTCCACAGGCGCAGGTGCCACCGGCTGCATCGGCTCTGGTTCCGGCTCAGCAGCCACAGCTGCCGCTATATTCACCGCAATCGGCTCATTTGCTGCCTCCTGAGCCTGATTGACGCTGGCAAGCACCTCCCCGAAGGTCTGGCTGGGAGTATTCTGAGCCATGGCCTGGCTGATTGCCTCCATGGTGCCTGCCGTCTGATACTGGTTGACAGCCGACCTTGGCGTAAAATTCGCCAAAGCTGCCGAGATAGGTGACATATCCGCCTTCGGCACACCATAGGGCTGCTGCCCGGCAGCCTCCCTGGCAGCGGCCCTGCTGCTCCTGGCCTCTGCCGCCGCCTGCAGCACCGCCTCATTAGCAGGCACCACAGGTGCAGGCTTGGAGGCCTCATCCTCCACGGCGGCAATCACCTCTACCACTTCCTTGCTGTGAAAGCCCAGGATGCCGCCCTTTTTCGTCTTGCTCGTATGAAGTATTACAGCATCCACACCAAGTTCCGCCTTGACATTGGCCATGGCCTCCTTCAGTGTAGGCGCCTTAAAGCTCTTGATAAGCATTTACAGCTTCACCACCCCAATAATCTGAATCTCTACAGACTGGTCTATCTCTGCATGTGACAGGACAATAATGCCCGGCACAGAACGCTCAACTAACTTCCTGAAATACAATCTCACCGTCGGGCTGGTCAGGGCAATCGGCTGATAGCCCATATCCGTCAGCTTCTGCAGCTCCTTGCCCAGGGAATTCAGCAGCTTCTGCATAGTATCAGGGTCCATGCTCACATAGGAGCCCCGCTCCGTGCGCTGGACAGCCCCGGCAATCTTGTTCTCAATGGCAGGGTCCAGGGTGATACAGGTCAGCTGGTTGTTCTGCACATACTGCTGGGTAATCTGCCTTGCCATGGCATGGCGCACATACTCCGTCAGGATCTCAGTATCCTTGGTGGCCTGTGCATAGTCTGCCAGCACCTCCAGGATAGTAGCCATATCCCTGATGGAAATCCGCTCCCTGAGGAGATTTGCCAGCACCTTCTGAATATCGCCCACGCCCAGAAGATCCGGAATAACCTCGTCCACCAGGGACTGGTTGGTCTTCTTGGCGTTGTCGATAAGGTTCTGGGTTTCCTGACGTCCCAGGATTTCATCCGCATGAGCCTTGATGACCTCCGTAAGATGGGTAGCCAGCACGGATACCGCATCCACCACCGTATAGCCATTCAGCTCCGCCTGCTCACGGGAGGCCTCAGGAATCCACAAAGCAGGCAGCCCGAAGGCCGGCTCTATAGTCTCAATGCCCTGGATTTCCTCAAAGACAGTACCCGAATTCATGGCCAGGAAGTGATCCAGCAAAAGCTCTCCCTTGGCAATCTCAATGCCCTTCAGCTTGATAATATAAGCATTGGGCTTAATCTGAATGTTATCCCTGATGCGGATGGTAGGCACCACCAGGCCAAGCTCCAAAGCGCACTGGCG
This sequence comes from Anaerovibrio sp., assembly GCA_051866255.1. GTDB lineage: Bacteria > Bacillota > Negativicutes > Selenomonadales > Selenomonadaceae > Anaerovibrio. Next base: position 13,764 of record JBJDWY010000077.1, read on the forward strand.
GCGGATCATCACGATGCGGTCCAAAAGGTCGCCCCCCTGTCCCGTATCCACCAGCGGAATCAGGCTGTAGCCGATTTCCAGCTCCATAGGGTCCACCTGCAAAAGGGAAACGATATTCTCCGGCTTGGTGGCCTCGCTCTTGGTCTTCTCCTTCTTCTCCACCACGGCGGTTTCCTCTACCTTCTTGTCCCCGGCCGCAATCTGCCTGCCGATAATGCCGCAGGCAACAGCCAGCACCATGAACGGCAGCCCCGGCAGCCCCGGCACGCATGCCATAGCCGCCAGCACGCCGCAGACGATATAAAACACCCTTGGCTTCGCCCCCAGCTGATGGATAAGGTCATACCCCAGGTTGCTCTCAGACGCTGCACGGGTAACGATGATACCAGTAGCCGTGGAAATCAGCAGGGCCGGAATCTGATTTACCAGTCCCTCGCCTACAGTCAGCAGGGTATAGTTCTGCAGCGCCTGCTCCACGGTCATATTGCGCTGCACCATGCCGATGACGAAGCCGCCGATGATGTTAATAAAGATAATGATAATAGCCGCGATGGCATCACCCTTGACGAACTTGCTGGCACCATCCATGGCACCATAGAAGTCAGCCTCCCGCTGAATCTTCTTTCTGCGCTCGCTGGCCTCTGCATCGGTGATGGCGCCCTGATTCAAATCCGCATCAATGGCCATCTGCTTACCAGGCATAGCATCCAGGGTGAAGCGTGCCGATACCTCTGCCACGCGCTCCGCGCCCTTGGTAATAACCATGAACTGGATAATAATCAAGATAACGAAAATAATAAAGCCTACTACTGCATTACCGCCCACAACGAAGTTGCCGAAGGAGCTGATGAGCTCCCCTGCATATCCCTCCAGCAAAATAAGCCGGGTAGAGGAAACATTCAATGCCAGCCGGAACAGGGTTGTAATCAGCAAAAGAGACGGGAACACGGACAAATCCAGTGCCTCCACGTTGTAAATAGCACTCATTACAACCACCAGTGCCAGGGTAATGTTCATGCACAGCAGCAAATCCAGCAGCAGGGTAGGCAGCGGAATAATCATCATAACGACGATTGTTACGATGCCCACCGCAATCATTACGTCACTATATTTCTTTACAAAGCCCACCTTCTCGGCGGCCATAACCGATGCAGCCATAATAATCTATCTCCTGCTCTCCATCTTACGCAAACCGCCGTCTATGGCGATGCTTGAGTTTATATACATAAGCCAGAACCTCGGCAACCGCCTTGAACAGCTCCTGAGGGATACTGCCTCCCACATCCACAGCTGCGTACAGGGCCCTTGCCAGGGGCTTGTTCTCCACGATAGGCACGCTGTTTTCCCGCGCCAGCTCCTTGATTTTCTGAGCCACAGCATCCTGCCCCTTGGCCAGCACCACCGGAGCCGGCATGCCTGCCTCATACTTCAGTGCCACAGCAAAGTGGGTAGGGTTGGTGATGATGACATCCGCCTTGGGCACTTCCTTCATCATTCTGGACATAGCCATCTGACGCTGCTTCTGACGGATCTTTCCCTTGATCTGGGGATCACCTTCCTGCTGCTTGAATTCTTCCTTGACCTCCTGCTTGCTCATCTTCAAATCCTGGGTATTCTGCCATTTCTGGTAAATCAGGTCAAGGATGGCCATCACCATGAACAGCCCGATAATCTTGAAGGCAAGCTTAAAAACCACCTCTGAAACCTGGGAAACGCCGGCAAACAAATCCGCAAACATCAGCTTGGGCATCTGCCACAGCTCCTCGGACAGATTCATGTACACCAGTGAGCCGATGATGGCAATCTTTATCAAAGACTTGGCCAGCTCCACCAGGGAACGCTTGGAAAAAATCCTGCCAAAGCCGCTGATAGGGTTCAGCCTGCCGGGGTTGAAGCTCAGCTTCTCAGTGGAAAAATGAAAGCCCACCTGGGCCACATTCATGGCAAGGCCAATCACCATGATGAACAGCATCAGGGGAATGGATGTCTTTGCCAGCAAAATCACGATGCCGATAAAGAGCTGCATAATGGTCTCCTCATTCACATCGAAATTCAGGTTGCCAAAGATGTAGACGGAGTAGTTCATGACCTCATCCACGGCATCGCTGCCCAGCATCTTCAGCACGAAGAAGCCTGCCAACATGACAAAAGCCGCATTGATTTCCTGGCTCCTGCCCACCTGGCCCTTCTTCAGGGCATCCGCCCGGCGCTTCGCCGTCGGCTCCTCAGTCTTCTCACCGGCAAAAAGCTGCAGGTCAAAGGCAAAATCCACTTTGCCAGCCCCTGCCATTTCCCGGCACTCATCTTTTTTATTGTAATGCTCTAAGGGCAATGGAAATATTTCCATACATCTCATTGAACAACACATCCAAAAACATCACATAGAAGGGCATGATAATCCCCACGGTAAACAGGCCGATAATAATCTGCATGGGAATACCCACCACGAAAATATTCATCTGAGGCATGGTTCTCGCCAGTACGCCCAGGGAAACATTGGTCAAAAGAATGGCAAATGTCAGTGGCATGGCTATCTTCATGCCTGTCAGGAATATCCCTGCCGTAAAATCCACTATCAGGTTGGCCAGGCTGCTGACATCAGCATTCATTCCCAGCACCGGCACGGAATCAAAGCTCCCCACCAGAGCTCCCAGCAGCATGTGATGGCCGTTGGTCACCACGAATATGATCAATGTCAAATAGTACAAAAAACTACCAATAAGAGGATTCTGCTGATTGGAGGTAGGGTCCATCTCATTCACCACGGCAAAGCCTGCCTGCATATCCATAATCTTGCCTGCCATGTTAATGGCCATCAGGGCGGTATATGCCACAAAGCCGATCAGCCAGCCGATAAAGAGCTCCGAAAGCACTGCCAGCGTGTAGCCGAAGATAGAGGCAGGCGCCTCTATGGCCATCTTCTGGTCCAGCACCGGAAACAGCACCAGGCTGATGACAAAGGCAATCCCGGCACGAAAGTACACAGGGATATTCTGGCTGCCCCAAAAAGGAGCGATAATGAACAGGCCGCTCACCCTGGTCATCACCAGCAAGAACAGTGCCGCATGATTCTGCAGCAAATCATAAAAATCCACCCTGCCACCTCATAAGCTAAAAACAAAACAACCCGGCAACCAAATCAGGCAAGCCACGCCACCGGCTCAGCCGATATAATAAGGCAGATTGACCAGCACGTTGGTCACATACTCCACCATCAGCCTCAGCATCCATGGCCCGAAAATCAAAATTGCCACGAATACTGCCACAATCTTCGGTATAAAGGCCAGCGTCTGCTCCTGAATAGAGGTAGTGGCCTGAAAAACGCTGACCGCCAATCCAACCAAAAGCCCCAGCCCCAGCATAGGCGCCGAAATCAGCAGCACCATCCTGAGGGCCTCCTGAGCCATCTGTATAACCAAATCACCCGACATAATCCTTCACCTCTGTCACTTGAAGCTGACAATCAGCGACTTAATCAAAAGATGCCACCCGTCTACCATGACAAAAAGCAATATCTTGAAGGGCAGGGAAATCATGACCGGCGGCAGCATCATCATGCCCATGGACATGAGGGTGCTTGCCACAATCATGTCGATAACGATAAAAGGCACATAAATCATAAAGCCTATCTGAAAGGCAGTCTTCAGCTCGCTGATCATGTAGGCAGGAATCAGGGTAAAGGTGGAAACCTCCTCCGGGCCATCAGGCCTGGGCCCATCTGCCAGATTGACAAAAAGTGCCAGATCCGCCTCCCTGGTCTGCCTGAACATGAACTCCCGGATAGGCTCCACCGTGTTCTCGATGGCCTGCTCCTGGGTAATCTGCCCTGCCAGGTACGGCTGCAGCCCGTTCTCATTGGCCTGGCTCCAGTAGGGAGCCATGATGTAAAAAGTCAGGAACAGGGACAAGCCGATAATCACCATATTTGGCGGTGCGGTCTGGGTAGATAATGCATTGCGTAAAAAACCAAGCACCACAACAATTCTGATAAAAGCAGTAGTCATTATCAGAATGGAGGGTGCTATGGACAAAATCGTCAGGACAGCCATCAGCTGCAGCGTCACCGCCACATCCTGCGGATTGTCCGCCGTCCCGACATCGATATTCACATTTGGAATCAGCGGTGCAGCCGAAGCGGCATGAGCCACCGCAAAAACGCCTAAAAGACCTATTATGCAAGGGCACAAAAGCCTCTGTACTCTGGTCACAATCTCCACAACTCCTTATCCCCTGCGATTCAGCCCTTCCCGAAACAAGGACGGCACCCTCTTTGTCAGCTCCTCCAGGGAGGACAGCTGGCTGGCAAACGCCCCCATATCCACCGGCTGGGCCACAGCCTGGCGGCGCAGCCGGTCTATCTCATCGTCATCCTCTATCTCGGCCAGCAGATTGACCTGATGCTCCGTCACACCCAGCAGCACCACCTTGCCGCCAATCTCCACCACGCAGACGGACTTGTTAGGCCCCAGGGCAAGATGCTCCAGTATCCTGCCGCCATTGGAAGCTGCCTGGCGCTGGAAGCGGCCGCTTAAAAATCTGGACGCAAAATATGCCATGACAACCACAAAGGCAAAAACAGCCAGCAAGCTGATTAAATATGCCAATGTTGACCACCATGACATTTGAGAAGGTTTTGGATCAGTATTTTCATAACCGGCCAGATAACCGCCACCTGAGCCGGCTGCATCAGCAGCGGCTGCCAGGGCATCCGGCATAGCCACTGCTGAAAACACCAACATTAAAATACATAGGACAGATGCCATGGAGCAAAAACGACTCCAGTTCTTCATCAGCCGACTGCTTTTCTAACAGCTTCCAGTACGCGGTCTGGCTGGAAAGGCTTTACGATGAAGTCCCTGGCACCTGCCTGGATAGCCTCAATAACCATTGCCTGCTGGCCCATAGCGGAGCACATTACGATCTTCGCGTTAGGATCAACCTTCTTGATTTCCTTTACGGCACTGATGCCGTCCATCTCAGGCATGGTGATATCCATGGTGGTCAGATCAGGCTTCAGCTCCTGATACTTCTCAAGGGCCTTCATGCCATTCTCAGCCTCACCAACAACCTCATATCCGTTCTTGGTCAGGATGTCCTTAACCATCATTCTCATGAATGCTGCATCATCAACGACCAATACTCTTACTGCCATTTGTCATCTCTCCTCGTCAGTAGTATTCAGTGTATCACAAGTAAAATTCAGTTTATAATCATTTCCATTATACTTGAAACTCAATAAATTCTCAAGTATAAGTTTTTAGGCAAAAAGCCAAAAAGCGATTATAATGCCTGCACACGCTCCAGAGGGCTTACAATCTCCGTAATCCTCACGCCGAAATTCTCATCAATTACTACAACTTCGCCCTTGGCGGTCAGCTGCCCGTTGACGTGAATATCCACCGGCTCGCCTGCCAGCTTGTCCAGCTCGATGATGGAGCCCGTGGAGAATTCCAGGATCTCCCGGATGGACTTCTTGGTGCGTCCCAGCTCTACGGTTACCTGCAGCGGCACATCCTTGATCAGGCTGATATTGGCTGCATTTACCTCCACCGGCTCGTTGGTCAGCGGTGCAAACTGCGCTGCCTGTACAGGCATGGACGGAGCCACCACATTGGTCTGGGCGTAGCCAGGTGCCGCATATACAGGCTGCGCCATCGGCGGTGCTGCATACATCGGCTGCTGCGGCGGTGCCGCGTACTGTGGCGGTGGCGGTGGTGCCTGCGGTGCAGGTGCAGGAGCCGGGGCCGGTGCTGCCGGAGCAGGTGCCGGGGCAGCCGCTGCTGGTGCCGGTGCAGGGGCAGGTGCTGCCACAGGCTCCGGCTCAGGCTCAGGCTGTGCGCCGCCTCCCATCAGGAAGGAAACCATCTCCTTGGCTACATCCAGAGGCAAAATCTGCATAATCTCACTGTCAATGAGACCTTCCACCTCCATGCGGAAGCTGATCTTCGCCACCGGGTCATCGCCCTGTACCAGCTCAGTGACCTTCTCCTCCGCTCCCAAATCAATGAGATTTACCTTTGGCGGGGAAATATCAATCTTCTTGTTGAACATGGTAGACAGGGAGGTTGCCACCGTACCCATCATCTGATTCATGGCCTCGCCCACGGCGCTCATGTGAATCTCGTTGAGCTCCTCCTGCGGGTTCAGGCCATCGCCGCCCATCATCAAATCTGCGATAATCGAAGCATCAGATGCCTGAATAGCCAGAATGTTATTACCGTTGATGCCGATTACATAGCCAACCTCAACAATCAGGTATGGCATCGGATACTGATTCTGAATAGTAGACATCGTATCCAGGCTAACATCAGGGGTAGTAATATTTACCTTATGTCCTAAAAGCACTGACAGAGTTGTAGCAGCACTGCCCATTGAGATATTGCCTATCTCACCCAGAGCATCTTTTTCCATGTCAGACAGCAAATCGCCTGGCAATGCGGAAGAAGCAGCTGGTTCTTCAGCTGGTGCCGGATCATCGGCAGCAGGCGTAGACGCACCGCCATTTAACAGTGCATCAATCTCCTCTTGCGTCAATTCAGCCATTAGTACCTTCATCTCCTTCCGAAATTACTCTGGTAATCTGTACTGCCTTTTTCTTGCCAGCGGTACCAGGACGGCAATAGAACTTCTCGATATTGCCGATTATACATTTTAACTCATCATCAACTTTGGTATCCATTTGCAGGACGTCCCCATAGCTGAGGGACAGGAATTCCTGCACTGTTATATCAAAGGAACCCATCTGCACAATCACAGGCACCGAGGTCCTGTTTATCTTCCTGCGGATAAACTCCTCGTGCTCAGGATGCTCCTCCTTGGTCACGGATGCTGCTACCCAGAAGGTAGTTGTCAGCTTGGACATGATCGGCTCCAGCACCAGATACGGGATACATATATTCATCAGCCCCTCTACAGGGCCAATACGCATTTGCAATGTGATAATAACTACCATATCACTTGGTGGCACAATCTGTGCGAACTGCGGGTTCGACTCCATGGCCTCTATCTTCGGGGTAAACTGGACCACATTTGCCCAGGCTTCCTTCAGGTGGCTCATGGCCTTGTCGAAAACCCTGCGGATTACCGCTTCCTCTATCTCGGTCAGCACCCTGGACTTGACGGTGTTCTCACCCTGGCCGCCGAATACCCTGTCAATGATGGCAAAGCAGATGCCGGTGTCAAATTCCATGATGATGTTGCCCTTGAGGGGCGGTACTGCCAATATGCCAATCACGCTTGGATTGGAAATGGACTGAACAAATTCCTGATAAGTGAGCTGCTCTACCGAGGCTACCTCCACGCTTACCAGTGCACGCAGATAGGTGGACAGGTAGGTGTTGAATAGCCGCGCAAAGTTGTCATGCAGCATGTTAAGGGTTCTGATCTGGTCCTTTGAAAATTTATCCGGTCTTTTGAAGTCGTAGGTCTTGACCTTTTTCTGCTCTTCTTCTGCCTTCATCTCATCGGCGTTGACATCGCCTGTGGCAAAGGCCGCCAGCAGCTTATCTATCTCAGACTGGGATAATACATCATCTGCCAAGCTTCATCCCCCTTTCGTTAGTTTTGTTTCTCATAACAATTTCCCGTAATAAATCCAAATTTTTATTTTTTATTATTTATTATTTACTACTTACTGCTTTTTACTGCAGCATGAAGCTTGTTATGTAAATATCATATACAGAGCCTTCGCCCAAGGCTTTGTTCAGCTCTGCTTTCAGCTTTGCCTTCAAGTCATCCTGACGGGCTGCATCCAGCTCCTCAATCTTGACGGTGCGGATAATCTGCAGCGTAGTGTCCATGATCTTTGTCTCAGCAACCGGTGTCAGTTTGCCTTCTGCTACGTTGTCCTCACGGTCAGGGTTCAGCTCTACTACCAGGCCTACCTTGAGGAAACGGCTGGACTTGATACCGCCTACATTGACGATGATGCCCTCCTTAGGATCTCCCAGCTTTACGAATACGCCAGGCTCATGATTCCTGGTCTCCACAGCCGTAGAAGGACCTGTTGACATAACCTGGGTGGTGATAAAGTAGGATATACCACCTGCTAATATGAGACCTACCAGTATCAGCACTACAACGATTACTATTGGAAACTTCTTCCCTTTTTCCGCTGGAGCTGCTGCTTCTTCAGTCTTTTCTTCATCAGCCATTGCGTTCCACTCCTTTTTTTATACTCTATAACATCAATCCTCGTAAATGCTTACAGGATTAAATTATATTCTCAGCAAATATCATCTATCCTACAGATATTATTTTACCAATATTCTGCTAAATTACAACCTTTATACGAAAATCTTATCATAAAAAGGGTATTTTGCACTAGTAGTTTTTCAGTTATTTTACATTTTTGCAAGTTTTCAGACAATTAAAGGCAATGAATCACTACTTTGTGCAAACTATCCTTTACATACTTGCATACTTGCATACTTGCAATATTCAAAGCTATCATCATTTATACAAGGCACGCTTATACATCATCACCTTGCGTACAATATCCTCCATACGCTCCTGGACAATCAGCTTCTTGCCGTTGGTCAGGGTGATGACCGTATCAGGGGTTTCTTCCATTGTTTCTATAATTTCGGCATTGAGGATGAATTCTCCTTTTTTTCCGTCAGAATTAAATTTGGTAAGCTTAATCATGATGTGTTCCTCCTCTTTGCAATGTTTTTAGAATAATTCTTTGATGGCAATAATACGGTTGGTGGCGGCAGTGCCATCGCAGGCACGCTCGCGCTACTATCCACGCCTAGCGGTGCTAAGCTCTCGCTGCGCCTGCGGCTTGCGAATCGCTAAGCACCGAGGCGCGTCTCAGTGCCATGCGAATGGCACATGCCCCACCAACTGCTTACTGCTAATCCGATAACCCCATACACCGTTACCATGGGCAACAATATATAGAGAATACTGCCATAAAAGCTATTAACGCTTCATGTTAATCAGGGTTTCCAAAAGTTCATCAGAAACCGTAATAATCTTGGAGTTGGACTGATAACCACGCTGGGTTACAATCATATCCGTCAGCTCGCTTGCCATGTCAACATTGGACATTTCGAGGGCGGATGGGGTAATTGTGCACCCCAAATCATTTGCAGTCTTGACATTAGGCTTGCCAGAGTTATTTGACTCCTGATACAAAGAGTTACCAAGCTTGGTCAAACCTGCTGAATTACCAAACTGTGCAATGGCTACCTGCGCCTCAATCTGATTGATACCATTTGTGTAAGTACCTGTGATAACGCCGGAACTGTCAACTGCAATACTTTTCAGCGTACCAGGAGCGTTACCATCATTAGTGCCAAATGCAGTATTGCTGCCAGAATACTGTGTCAGCCCGGACAAGCCAACCGCTACTATCTGAGTGCCTGTAGCACCATTATTCAGTGTCAAAGTAAAGGAACCATTACCGCTGACAAACTTACCATCTGTAGAAAATTGTATATCTACCGGATCCATGGTAACTGTCGTACCATCAATATCTATACTGTTACTGCCATCCTGATTTACCATAACCTTCCAACTGTTACCATTGGTACTATCCACACCAGTTTTTGCAAAATAGATAGGTACGGAATGGGTGTTTCCTAAGCTATCGTAAACAGTTACTGTAGTGGTGATAGGCATGCTCCAACCAACCTGATAGCTGCCACTGGTCAATGTCTGTGTAGTTCCATCCTCCATCTGTACAGTCAGTACATTTGATGTTGAAGCATCAGCCTTTTTATAGCTTTCCTGCACTTTGGTGATAGTAGTAGTACCACCAGTAGGATAAGTATCTCCAACATTAAACGTTCCGGCAGTACCTGCAGCTATAGGTACCGTACTACCATCAGATAAAGTCAAAGTCAATCCCATATTAGTAGTAGCGGAAGCACCTGTGCCAGTCACACTATATGTTTTGCCAATAATAGCCGAAATCCTCGGCTCAGAGGCATCCAGATTATTAGTATATACGATAGACTCAGTTGCCCGTGGCTCCATTGACTTGCCCGGCTGGATGCAAATGGATTTAGTAGCTGAAGTGGTATTGATAGAACCATTGTTGGCTACCCAGCCCTGAACATGATAACCATCACTATTTACATAATTTCCATCAGCATCAAATTTAAAGTTGCCGTTACGAGTATAGTAAGTACTCATAGGCAATCCTGTTTTTTCATCGGCAGTTGCTACAATAAACAAACCATTGCCGGAAAGGCACAAATCTGTGTTTACACCAGTAGACTGTACAGAGCCATCTGTAAACTGGGTATCAATAGCAGATACAGCGGATCCCAAACCTATCTGCTTAGGATTAGTACCACCTTTACCGCCCTGTGCTGAGGATGCACCAGTGAGAGTCTGGCTCAAAGTATCAGCGAAAGTCACACGGCCTGATTTAAAGCCAGTTGTATTTACATTAGAGATGTTATTACCAACAACGTCCATGCGTGTCTGGTGATTTTTTAATCCGGAAACACCGGAGTAAAGTGAACGCATCATAGTGAATCATTCTCCTTTTCATGGGGCAATATTCCCGGTCTGCTTCTGTCATTCAGCAGCCCAAAAGCTTCCTGAAAGGTCCAGCTTTTTAGAGAATTGCCGCGCTGTCAATGTTTGTAAAAATATTTTCCTTCGCGCTTTTGCCGTCCATGGCAGTAATCACGGTTCTGTTTGCCACGCTGACTACCAGTGCCATATCATTCATGTAAATGAGCGACTCCTTGGCACCTTTTTTCGCCATCATGTCAACAGTGTCATCAAGCTTCTGCAAGTCCTGTGCACTGAGGTTGAGGTTCCTGCTTTCCATCCTCTGCATGGCATGGTTGGAAAAGCTGACCTTCTTGGTAGCTGATTGCAGTATGTCTGCAAAGGAAGCTCCCATAGTAACAGTGCTTGGCTGCACATTTTGCTTGATACCGGATTTTTCTACTGGCAAAATAGGCTGTGACTGGAAAAAAATTCTTGTATCCGCCATCCTTCTTGCCTCCAAATTTTTACTCAGATATATCGCCTTCGCCAATGCGTGTAAGGGTAGAAATGTCTACCTTGGTTACCGCTTTGCTGGTATTTCCATTAGCATCCTTTATCTCAGTTTCCACCATCAGGGATGGTGCACCATCGGAAATGCTTACGCTCTTGGCTGTACCTTCGTGCAAAGTAACCTTGCCTTCACTATCAGTAGTTGCCCACTGCACGGTCTGACCTATCATGCTGGTAAGCTGTCCTACCAATACAGAAGTATCAAGGTTTTCAACCAGTGAATAAACATTTTCCATCTTGTCAGCTACCTCGGTCATCTGCTCCAGAGCAGAGAACTGTGCCAGCTGGGAAAGATATTCACCATTATCCATCGGATCCAATGGGTCCTGATACTGCATCTGGGTTACCAAAAGCTTGAGGAAGGTGTCCTTGCTGATGTAGTCAGCATTTACATCCTTCTTGGTTGCATTCTGGCTTGCCATATACTCGTCATAATCGTATGTAACGCCATTAACTGTAATTGTGTTTAATGAACTTGCCATCCTTACATCTCCTTTCTTGTTATACTGAATAATCCACACCGCTGGAAATCACATTTCCTTCGCTGTCATGGATATCCGTTGCTGCATTGTTTACCGGCTCGGCTGCCAATGCATCGCTGGTGTCCTCAAAGTCCTTCAGATCAATCTGCTGGCTGCGGACATGCTGTCCCTGCTCCTGCTGATAGAAGCCCTGCTGTGCCTGACCGTCAGGCAGCTGTCCGTCAGGAAGCCCTGTCTGAACATCGATGTTGTCCACCTTTATGCCCTGCTCGTTCAGCTGCTGCTTGAGCTGAATCATGCTGGTTTCCAGAATTGCCCTTACCTGTGCATTGTCAGTATGGAAAGTAGCTGTTACGCCACCGTTGCCATTGACGGAAACCTTCAGGCTGAGCTCGCCCAGGTGCTCAGGGTTCAGCTTGATTATCATCTCGCTGTTCTGACCATTCTGCAAAAGCTTTGCCTGCTCAACAATCTGCTGCGGCACATTATAGGTTCTGTTGGTCTGCTGTGGTTCATTTATTGCCCCGGCATTGTCAGTATTCTGTGCATTGCCCAGTATCTGCTGGAAGCTTGCCACGTTGTCCTGCTGGCTCTTGCCAAGGCTGTTTTCCTGAGTGATTTCCTCACCCGGAACCACCACATCAAAGGCTGCCTCGCCCGGCATCTGCATGCCCTGCTGCTGGCTCTGACTGTTAGTCATGCCGCCCTGCTGGTTCTGATTCTGCTGCTGCGCAAAACCACGGCTATTTCCTTCGCCCTGCACAATCTCCACCTGACCTACCAGGTCATTGAGCTGATTGATGCCTACAGTGTTCTCCGTCTGAGGAGCTGCACTGTTTTCCTGAACAGTTGTAAAGGTTCGCTGGCCTGGCAGCATATTCAGAAGCTGCTGGCCGTTGTCAGTCCTGCCCTGTGCGGCATTGGCATTTGCATTTGCAGTCTGCTGGGACTGCTGCCTGCTGCCAAGCAACGCTTCGATGGAGTTTGGCACATTGCTCACTGGCTGCTTCTGCTCAATTGGCTGCTGCACAGCCTGACTGGATTGCGATACAGACGGCGTGTCTGCATCTACTGGTGCCATTTCTTCCATGGCACTTGCTGTCTGCAAGCTGTCCAGAGGCTGCTTCTGCTCGCCAAACTGCTGCAAAGGCTGCGTCTGCTGCTGCCCTGCTGTCTGCTGTGTGTTTTCTGCACTGCCCAGAGGAGTCTCCCTCAGCCTGGCATCGCCCTTAAAATAGCTGTTCAGCTCCGCCAGCGGCTGCTGCCCCTGAGTGGCAATTACCCCCTCCGCCATGGCTGCTGCCATTGCTGCGGCAGGATTAGCATCTGTAGCGGTGTTGTCATTACCATCAGCTGGTGGCTGGCTGCCTGCCTCGCCTTTTTCCTGCACATCGGATGCGTCCCCGGCGTTTTCCGGCTGGGTATCTGCATTTGCTGCATCAGCCTTTTCCTTACCATCAGCTGCTTCCGGCTTCTCCGGCTGAACATCCTTGGTGCTTTCATCCTTGGCTGCGGACTTGTAGTCGCTTTCCGGCTTCGCTGTGTCCTTGCTCCTTGCCTGCTGTGCCTGGTCCAGTGTCTTGGAAAAATCACTGCCCTGGCTGCTGGCTGTCTTGACAGAAGCCTTGACGGAAACCTTGGCTGTACTGCCTGCGCCTACAGATAAAAGATTTACATTACTGCTCATAAATTCACCTCCTATAAATATTATCGTATATATACAAACGACTGCTAAAGGCAATCGTCAATATATCATCACTGCATCTGCTGCTGCGGCTGATTATCCACGGTGACCTGCTGCACACGCTTCGGCACGCCCACATACATCAGCTTGGAAATGCTGGCTGCCTTGCCGGTGTCAAAATTTGCCATAATCTGTGACACCTGGGATTCATCCATGCGCTGGAAAATGGCAATGACAATATCGCTCTCCATGTTTTCCATGATTTTTGCCGCATCCTCCGGCTTCATCTCATTGTACAGCCTTGCCAGCTTGGATACCCGCTTCTTTTCCTCTGCCTGTCTCTGCTGGGTAAGCTTCTCAATTTCCTCCTTGGTCAGCTTAACCGGCTTGGACTTCTTATCATCGGCAGCCTTCTTGGCCTGCGCCTGTTCCTGCTTTGCCTTTTCTGCGGCACTGTCAGGAACGGTGGAACCATCCTCCGGTGTCGGGCGGACAAAATACTGCCCTATTATCGGCATGTCATAAAGCCCCAGCTTCTTGTTCATCTCATCACCGTCAAGGATTTTGAGATAGATGCCCAGGAAAAAGCCACCGATAACCAGCACCACCAGCAAAAGCCCCATGCCTGCCCTTTTCAGTAGCACCTTTCTCCTGCTTGGTGCTGCTCCTGTTTCTTCTGTATTTGCCATCATATCACCCTAAATCAACGGTATATATCCAATACCTTGTTCACATAGTTCTGCGTCTCGCGATACGGCGGAACACCGTTATAATCCTTTACCGCCTGAGGCCCTGCATTGTAGGCTGCAATAGCCTTCTGCACATCACCGCCGAAGGTATCCATCATCTGACGGATATATTTCACGCCCCCATCGATGTTCTGCTGCTTGTCATAAGGATTTACCCCCAGGCCTGCCGCCGTCTCCGGCATCAGCTGCATCACGCCTACAGCCCCGGCAGGAGAAACAGCCTCCTGATTGCCCCCGGACTCGGTCTGGGCTATTGCCGCTGCCAGCCTCGGGTCTACATTGTACTTCCTGGCAGCTGCCGCAATCATGCTGTCGGTATCTCCCGGCAGGCTCACACCGGCAGCCTTCATAGCGCCTGACAGCTCACTGGCAAAGCTTGCCCCCTGCACCGGCTGCTCATTATTTTGCAGCTTCTGTGCAGCTGACGGCATCTCCGCCCTCTTGTTATATGGGCTGGTTGCCAGCCCGAAGCGCTGGTTCAGCTCATCAATGCGATGAATTACATGTTCAAGTCCTTCAATCTGCATCATATCAATTCACTACCTTTTTTAAAACTCAGCCCTGATTGCGGAAGTACAGCTGCCCGCCAATTTCATCCAGCTGCTTCTGTTCCTCCTGCAAGGCCTCCGCCATGTACTGCTGCAGCCGCTTTTCCTTCAGCTGCTCTATGCTTTTCAGCTTGTTCATCACGGCAACCAGCTCCTGCATCTTCTTCTGACGCACCGCCTGCTTCTCCATGATAACACGCTGCTGACTTTCAATCTGCTCACGCTTCCAGTTAAAAAAGCTATTAAAAGTCATCAGCCTGCCCAAGCTAATTGTCTTGCCCTCTCCCGTCAGCTCAGCATAATCCTTGTGCCCCTGTGCCATCTCCTGCAAGTACAGGTTCAGCTGCTCCCTGGCTGCCTCAACCTCGCGGGTTGCCAGTGCCAGAGCCACCTGCGCCTGCTCCTTATTCATCCTCGTCACCTTCAGGAGCGTCTCCAGCTTAAACCTGAACTTTTTCATACCATTCACACTCCATTAATGAACCCTTTTTATATGTCAGTTACGCAGCAGCTAACAAGCAGCTCCACGCAGTAACCGGGAATAACCGTAGTAGAACAGGATATGCTAGTGTTGCGAGCCAGGAATGTTTCGTATGCCTCGAAGATCGGCAGGGGCTGGGCAGTACCCAAAGAAAACCTTTATTGTACCTCGGTGCTTAGCGATTTGCGAGCCGTCAGGCGAAGCAAGAGCTTAGCATCCGCTAGGTACAATGATGAGCGCGAGCGTGTTTTCGTGGGTACTGCCCTGCCCCTGCCAGCGACAGCGACCAGCACTCAGATTCCTTCCAGCCGCTGTATGGTCTCCTCAAATCCCTGCACCTCAAACACTCCCTGGCACAGGAAATCATTAATGGCATCAATCTTCTGCACAGCCTCATCAATCTTCTGGCTGGATCCCTTCACATAAGCACCGATATGAATCAAGTCCTCCGCTTCCTTGTACACCGCCATCAGGGCACGCAGCTTGCGGTTGGCCTCCATGTGCTCCTTGGGCACCACAGCCGACATAACACGGCTGACGCTGGCCAGCACATCAATAGCCGGAAAATGGTTCTGAGCCGCAATGTTCCTGGAAAGCACGATATGCCCGTCCAGAATGCTGCGCACCGCATCGGCAATAGGCTCATTCATATCATCGCCATCCACCAGCACGGTGTAGATGCCGGTAATGGAGCCCTTGGCACTGGTACCTGCCCTCTCCAGGAGCCTCGGCAGCAGGGCGAACACCGACGGGGTATAGCCACGGGTTGCCGGCGGCTCGCCGACAGTCAGCCCCACCTCACGCTGGGCCATGGCAAAGCGTGTCACCGAATCCATCATCAGGATGACCTTGCGCCCCTGGTCGCGGAAATACTCCGCAATGGCAGTAGCCGTCAGGGCACCCTTGATGCGCACCAGGGCAGGCTTGTCCGAGGTGGCCACAACCACCACGGAACGCTTCAGGCCTTCCTCTCCCAGGTCACGCTCAATGAACTCCTTGACCTCACGGCCACGCTCCCCCACCAGGGCAATCACGCTGATATCAGCCTCCGTATTCCTGGCAATCATACTGAGCAAAGTGGACTTGCCCACGCCGCTGCCTGCCATGATGCCGATACGCTGTCCCTGCCCCATGGTAATCAGCCCGTCAATGGCACGGACACCCACATACAGGGAATCCTTAATCACCGGACGGTCCAGGGGGGCAGGAGGGTCCGCCTGAATAGGGTACTCCGCCTTGCAGAGAATGGGTCCCTTGCCGTCAATAGGATTGCCCAGGCCGTCAATGACACGGCCCAGGAGCTCCGGCCCTACCTTCACCTGAAGTACCTTCTGGGCCGACACCACCTGGCAGCCGGGACCGATGCCCTTGGTCTCACCCAGGGGCATCAGGAGCACATAGCCCTCCCGGAAGCCCACCACCTCGGCAGGCAGCGGCTCCACATCATCAAAATGGGATTGGACATAGCAAAGCTCACCCATGCTCACGTTAGGGCCGCTGCACTGGATTACCAGTCCGACAATCTGTACAACCTTGCCTATCATGTTCATGGATTTGCAGCTGTCAATGGCTTCATTGAATTTTTCCAGATTAATGCCTAGCTCCACTCTACCAAATCCCAACTAAAAACTAAAACAAAACCAAATCACTTCATCACATTGCGCACAGCCTGCTCCACCAGCTGCAGCTGGGTGGCAAGCCCGGCATCCACCACGCCGTTAGGAGATTCCAGCAGGCAGTCCCCCGTCTTCAGGGACTCATCAGACTTCACTGACAGCGTGGCACTGCCCTCCAGCTGTGCCTGAAACTCCGACTGCGCCATCATCACCAGCTCATAGGCATCAGGCGCCACACGCACCTCCACGTGGGGCTGGTCCTTGACCTTCTGCAACGCCTCACGCACCAGGGGTAGTATCAGCTGCGGCACATCGATAAAATGCTGGGGCAGCACCTTGTTGGCTATCCGCATCACCATCTCGGCAATGGTATTTTCCGCCCCGATGACATAATCCTTGCAGGATTCCCTGGCCTCGGAGATGGTGCGCTCCGCAGCGGCATTGGCATCCACCAGTATCTGGTGCTGCTCCTGCCGTATCTGCTCCGCTCCTGCCTTGCGGCCTTCCTCCATGCCCTGGTCATAGCCCTGCTGCCTGGCTTCCTCATGTATCTGCTGGGCGCGGTTCTTGGCCACGTCCATGACCTTGTCAGCAGCGGCCTTGGCCTCCTGCTTGACTATCTCCGCCTCGATCTTCGCCTGCCTGAGCATCTGGGAAGCATGCTCCTCCTGCTGGCGGATAGTTGCCAGCATATTTTCCAGCGCCTCCTGGCTCAGCCCCGGCTCCTCCGGCTCCCCCTCGGGCTCCTCAGCCCCGGCAGCCTTAAAGACAGGCACCTTGACAATTTTTGGCTCATCCTCATAGATGGCACCCTTGATTAACCTAGACAATCATCTCGTCACCCTTTCCGCGGGAAATGACAATGTCGCCCTTGTCCTCCAGCTTGCGGATGACATTTACAATCTTCTGCTGGGCTTCCTCTACATCACGGATCTTAACAGGCCCCATGTACTCGATTTCCTCACGCAGCATATCTCCGGCACGCTTGGACATATTCTTGTATATCTTCTCGGCAACCTCCTGATTGGTAGCCTTGAGGGCCAGGGACAAATCCTTGTTGTCCACCTCGCGAAGTACCAGCTGGAGACCACGGTCGTCCAGCATAACGATATCCTCGAATACAAACATGAGCTTTTTGATTTCCTCGGTAAGCTCCGGATTGTCCACTTCCAAATTCTCGATAATGGACTTCTCTGTAGTACGGTCCACCCGGTTCAAAACCTCTACGATGGCCTTTACGCCGCCTGCATCGGTAAAGTCCTGGGTAACCAGTGCCGACAGCTTCCGCTCCAGCACCCTTTCCACCTCACGGAGCACCTCCGGGGAGGTCCTGTCCATGACGGCAATGCGCTTGGCAACCTCCGCCTGCCTGTCCTGAGGCAGGGAGGTCAGGATGGTAGCTGCCTGATCCGGGTCCAGATAAGCCATAATCAGCGCAATAGTCTGAGGATGCTCATTCTGGATGAAGTTCAGCAGCTGTGCCGGATCCGTCTTGTGCAGGAAGTCAAAAGGACGCACCTGCAGGCTGGTGGTCAGGCGGCTGATAATGGTAGACGCCCGCTCTGCCCCCAGTGCCTTCTCCAGGATGTTCTGGGCATACTCCAGACCGCCCTGGGACAGGTAGTTCTTCGCCATGGCCATCTGATAGAACTCAGACACCACAGCCTTCTTTTCCTCCGGGGTAACCTGCTTGTGATTGGCAATCTCCAGCGTCAGCTTCTCGATTTCCTCATCATTCATGTGCTTGAACAGCATAGATGAATATTCAGGCCCCAGAACTATAAACAATATCGCCGCCTTCTGCTGATTGGTCAGCTCCGGCTCGTTATTACCATACATATCCATGACGATCAATCCTCCGACAGCCAGGTCTTAACAAGCATAGCCATTTCGGCAGGCTTGTTGCGAATAAGCTCCTCGATAGTCTGACGCTCGGACAGATGCTCCTGCTCCTCCTCGGTCATTTCCTCCGGCTCTATCTCGCCGCTCTCAAGCATAGCGGCACGCTCTGCCTCTGCACGCAATCTTTCCTCCTCGGCAAGTCTCTCTGCCTCCTCGATAGCGGCCTGCTCTGCCTCCAGGCGCTTCTTGCGCTTCCAGTAGAAGTAGCCTGCCACGCCGCCGATAATCAGGAGAACCAATGCCACAGCCAGCATAATCTTCATATTCTCCGCATCCTTTGCAGCCTGTTCCTCAGCAGCCCGCTTGTCAGCAGCCTCAGTGCTGAATGGCAGCGGCTCTACGGACACGGTGTCCCCACGGTCAGGATTGATGCCCACGGCAGAAGCCACGGAACGCTGGATGCTCTCCTGCTGAACAGGGGTAATGTCCTCATTTACCAGCACCGCGATATTGACGCGCTTGATGGAGCCAGGGGATGCCACCGTCTTTTCCTTGGCCTCGTTTATCTCATAATTCTTGGTGGTTTCCTTCTTGGCGTAGTTGGCGTTGCTGTTGTTGTCCTGCGCCACATAGCCAGGTACGTTGGACTGGGTACCTGCAGGCCCCCCAGGTGATGTGGAAGTGCCACTATAGGACTCGTTAATAGTCTGCTCGCTGCGGATAATGCCGGAATCATCCACCACCGGCGTATAGGTCTGCTTATCAGTCTGCCGCTGGTCAAAATCCAGCTCCACGTTTACGCGGACATAGGAATGCCCCTCACCCAGTGCCTGATCCAGCATGGACTGCACATCGCGCTGCATGCGTTCCTGCACCTTCCTGGTCATATCCAGCTGGGTCATGGTCTGCTGGCTGACATTGTTTTCCTCATCGTCATCAGGATCGTTCAAAATCCTGCCGGTCTCATCCACCACGGTAATATTCTCCGGCAAAAGCCCCTGAATACTCCTGGAAGCCAGGTTGACAATGCCCTTGATTTCCTTCTTGTTCAGCTCCATGTTAGGACGCAGCTTCAGCATGATGGATGCCGTAGCCGGCTTCTCATTTTTCTTGTAGAGGCTGTCCTCAGGCAGCACGATATGCACCCTGGCCTTTTCCACGGCTGCAATCTGCTCGATGGTGCGGGTAAGCTCCCCCTGCAATGCCTGCAGGTAGTTTACCTTGTTCTGGAACTCCGTCACGCCCAGCTTGCTGTCATCAAAAATCTCGAAGCCCTTGTTGCCCCTCGGCAGGCCCTCTGTTGCCAGGCTCAGCCGCGCCTCATGCACATCAGCAGCCGGTACCATTATTGTGGTGCCCTGCTTCGTCTCCTGAACCTCATAATTAACCTTAGTCTCCTTCAGCTTGGCTGCCACCTCACCGGCATCCTTGGTCTCCATGTTAGTAAACAGCGGTACCATATCCGGCTTGCCGCCAAAGGCAAAGCTGGCTGCTACAATAGCAGCTACCAGCACCACTACACCGCCAATGGCCATATAATGCTGCCGTTTCGTCAGCCTGCCCCAAAGCTGCAGGTATTTTTCTTTCAAATCACCCATTACCAAATCCCCTTGCTACGCAGTAATAATATAATTGCCATGCCGCTAAAAAATTATACCTGCATACGCATGATTTCCTGATATGCCTCCACGGCCTTGTTGCGCACGGCCAGTGTCAGCTGAACGGCAATATCCGCTTTCTCGGCAGCGATTACTACCTGTGATATATCCTCAACCTGCCCGGCAGCCAGAGCCGCGCTCATCCTGTCGGACTCCTTCTGCAAAGCATTCACCTCGCCGATGGCATCCTTCAGGTATTCGCCAAAGGTAGGCAGCGCCTGCTGAGGCTGTTCCTCACCCAGATGACTCTCAGCCTGCATCTTTACGGGTGTCATCTGCAATGCTTCTATCTCCATCATGTCACCTCATTTTACTTGCTTATATTCAGTGCCTGCTGCGCCATGCTCTTGGCAGCATTAATCGTTGTCACATTAGCCTCATAAGCCCTGGAGGCCGTAATCATGTCCACCATCTCGGTGACAATATCCACATTCGGCAGTTCCACATAGCCCTCTGCGTTGGCATCAGGATGCCCCGGCTCATATACCAGCTTGCCCTGGGTATCATCCACGCCGATGCCAAGGGCACGCACGCCCTCACCGGCACGGTTCTTCCTGCCCTTGCCCTTTTGCAGCTCCCCTGCCAGAAGGCCGGCAAAGCCGCTTTCCTGAGCCTCCCGGGGCTGGAAAATAACATATCTGCGCTTGAAAGGCCCGCCATCCACAGTGCGGGTAGAATTCACATTTGCTATATTGTTGGATATAACATCCATTCTCAGACGTTCCGCTGTCAGCCCTGAGGCCGCAGCGTCAATGCCGCCAAACATACTCATTGCACTCTACTCCATTCTATCCTGAAGAACATTATTCATGCTCAAATCACTTGCTGGTTATCACTGTCTTGACGCCTTGGATATAGCCACCTATCTTCTTCGCCATGGCATTATAATAAATCTGGTTCTTTGCCAGGCTGGCCATCTCCGCATCAATATCCACGTTGTTGTCATCCACCCGCATGGTGGTGCTGTCATCCAGCTGTATCCTGGCAGCTGCCCTGCTGTCCAGGGGTGCCATAGGCAGATGCCTGTCATGGGTACGCACCATCTTCAGCTTTTTCTTGTCATCATCCAACCCCAGTTCCTTGGCAAGCAGGGATTCAAATATCACATCACTGCGCTTGAACTTCGGCGTATTCACGTTGGCAATATTGTTGCTGATAACCTCCTGCCGGAGATTTGCCGCCGCCAGCCCTCTCTGCATATAATCCATGGTTGGTGAATTCATTATCTGCTGCAGCACAAAATCCACTTCCTCATTTCCGCAAAATACATCTTAAATCAATCAATTCATCCCGTGCCATATACACTATAATATAAATACGACACAAAATGCAAAAATCCTCTATACAGATAAATAAATTTACTCCGACTATATTCTAGCATTTTTTTCATGATTTAAGAAGTAATTTTTCATTTTAATCTCATAAAGTCAGAAAAATAGGGCGAAAGTTGCAAGTGTAAAAATATAATAATACAACCTTTCAACATCAAAAAAAACGCAGGAGAAAAACTTTCTCCTGCGCAATTTTACGCCATGCAGCGATGCATCACTTCCGCACGAACTTCTTCAGATACCACGCCAGCATGTCATCCGGGTTCACCTCGGCAACCTCCAGGCCGTTATCATCAGCGTACAGCTTGTAGCCCTTGTCCAAATCAATATCCGTCAAATCCACTATATCCAGGTCCAGGGCCAGCTGGCTCTCCCATATCTTGTTGGCAAGAGCCCGTATCTCGCTGCCGCCGGACACGTTGTGCTCCTTGGCATGGGATTCCACATACTGCCTGGTAAGCTTCCTGCCGTACTCAGTGAACATCTCATCAATGTTCATCTCCGTCTCCTCAGCCAGCTCCTCAACCCCGTGCCACAGGTACTCATTGAGCACCTTGATATGGGTGCCCTTCATGCCCTGGGACTTTGGCTCTACCACACCGGCTGATTCCAGCTTGCGGAGAGCATTGACGATAACGGAGCGGGTGATGGTCAGCATATCGGCAATCTTGGAGGCGTTGACCGGGCCGTCCTTCCGCTTCAGCTTGCGGAAGATGGCGATAGTGGCCTGTCCCTCAGAAATGGAAAGGGTGCCCAGGGCCATGCGGACAGTCTCCCGCTTCTGGCTCTCCTCCTGGCTGCGCCTTGCCCTGTCGTGGAGCATCTCCATGCCCACCACGGCTGCCCCGTACTCTGCCAAAAGCAGGTCATCATCAGAAAAATCCACATCGTACTTTGCCACCATCAGGGTGCCGATGCGCTCCCCCACACCATAAATCGGCACGATGGTAGTATTCTTGCCGTTGAACTTGCACTGGGTATTTTCCTCCCCAAAGGCGCAGGTGCCGCTCTTGGAGCGGATATTGGCAGCAGTCTCATCAATCTTCTTCAGCCAGTTCACATAGTGCTTCGGGAACTTGCCCGGCACCACCACGTTATCCATCATCACATCGCACTCAAAATCATCCAGAAAGGCACAGCCGTAAATCACGCCGCTGGTGTCAACTATGTAAACATTGGCATCTATCACATTGCTTAGCACAGTGGCCATTTCCTTGTAGTCCACATTGTGAAACCGCTGCAGCACGCGGTTTATCTTCCTGGTACGCTCCAAAAGTGTTGACATTGACACTTCCTCCTTTTACATCTCACTCAAAAATATATAAAATTTTGTTCAATATGCAGAATAAACATTAGCTACTGACTGTTTCCATCACTAGAGTATATTGTACCATAAAAAAAAGAAATAATCACAATATTTTGTGATTATTTCTAAAAATTTTATAATTTTATTTAAAATTAGATTATTTAAGTTATTTTGAACGCGTTTTCAGCTTTTAAGCCGCTGCCGCCCTTACAAAATAAACTGGCTCAGGTCGTGGTTCACCACAATATCCTGCAGTGCCTTGTTCACATACTCGGTGTCAATCAGCACATCCTTCTCCTCCATGTCAGGCGCCTCGAAGGACAGCTCCTCCAGCAGCTTCTCCAAAATGGTATGCAGGCGGCGGGCACCGATATTCTCGTTCTGGGCATTTACATCGCATGCCAGCTGGGCCAGCCGGTCGATGGCATCCTCGGCAAACTCCAGCTTGATGCCCTCTGTGCCCAGCAGGGCCTTGTACTGCTTCAGCAGGGCGTTCTGCGGCTCCGTGAGGATGCGCTTGAAATCTTCCTTTTTGAGGGACTTCAGCTCCACGCGGATCGGGAAGCGTCCCTGCAGCTCAGGAATCAGGTCAGACGGCTTGGAGGTGTGGAAGGCACCTGCCGCAATAAAGAGGATGTGGTCAGTCTTCACGGCACCATACTTGGTCATGACCGTGGAGCCCTCTACGATTGGCAGGATATCACGCTGCACGCCCTCCCGGGAAACATCGTGGCCGCCGGTGTTGCCGCTGACTGCCACCTTATCAATCTCATCCAGGAACACGATGCCGCTGTTTTCAGCCAGCTTCACGGCAGTCTCCTGTACTTCCTCCATGTCCACCAGCTTCATGGCTTCTTCCTGCTGGAACAGCTTCCTGGCCTGCTCCACGGTGACCTTGCGCTTCTTGCGGCGCTTCGGCATCATGCTGCCGATCATGTCCTGCAGGTTGTCCCCCATGCCTTCCAGGCTGGAACCGGCAAACATGCCTACCATAGGCTTGCTGCTGTCCTCAATGTCAATCTCGATGATCTTGTCCTCGTACTCGCCAGCCTCCAGCTTCTTGCGGCACCACTCACGGCCTGCCTGATACTGCTTCGGCTCGTTCTCCTGAGCTGTTTCCTCCTCGGCCTCCTCGTTATTGGCAAGGCTGCCAAAGAGCTGTCCGAAAGGATTGCTGGACTTCTTCGGCTCCGGCACCAGCACGTCCAGGATGCGCTCCTGTGCCATCTCCTTGGCCTTTTCCTGCACGTCCTTCACCCGCTGCTGACGGATCATGCGGACGGAGGTCTCTGCCAGATCCCTGATGATGGACTCCACGTCCCTGCCCACGTAGCCAACCTCCGTAAACTTGGTGGCCTCCACCTTGATGAAAGGCGCATCCACCAGCTTTGCCAGGCGGCGGGCAATCTCCGTCTTGCCCACGCCGGTGGAGCCGATCATGAGGATGTTCTTCGGCACGATATCATCCTGCATGCTGGCATTGTCCAGCTGCCTGCTGCGCCAGCGGTTCCTGAGGGCAATAGCCACCGCCCTCTTTGCCTCCTTCTGGCCTACGATGTATTTATCCAATGCTTCTACGATTTGTCTTGGTGTCTGCTCGTTCAATGAATTTATCCTCCTGCCTTAGTCTTCTTCCAGTTCCTCTACCCGGATGTTGTGGTTGGTAAATACGCAGATATCGGCGGCAATCTTCATGGCCTCGGTGCAGATATCCTTCGCCTCCATCTCCGTGTGCTCCGCCAGGGCACGGGCAGCGGACAGGGCATAAAAGCCGCCGGAACCGATGGCGCACACGCCCCCGTCCGGCTCGATAACCTCGCCGTTGCCGGACAGCATGAGGATGTTGTCCCGGTCAGCCACCAGCAGCAGCGCCTCCAGCTTTCTCAGCACACGGTCAGTGCGCCAGTCCTTGGCCATCTCCACGGAAGCCCTCTGCAGGTTGCCATTGTATTCCTCCAGCTTTGCCTCGAATTTCTCAAAGAGGGAAAAAGCATCCGCCACTGAACCGGCAAAGCCTGCCAGCACCTTGCCATGGTGCAGCTTGCGGATTTTCCGCGCTGTGGCCTTCATGATGGTGCTCTGGCCAAAGGTCACCTGGCCGTCACCGGCAATGGCCACCTTGCCATTTTTCTTGACTGCAACGATTGTCGTTGCGTGAAACTGATTTTCCATATATAAACTCCTAATCCAAAAACTTATCTACGAATCTGCGAAATCCTGCCTCGCACTCATCAGCCCAGATCATGCTGTGCCTTGAAATCCTCCAGCATGGCCAGTGCCC
Source organism: Anaerovibrio sp. (assembly GCA_051866255.1). Classification (GTDB taxonomy): domain Bacteria; phylum Bacillota; class Negativicutes; order Selenomonadales; family Selenomonadaceae; genus Anaerovibrio. The sequence continues at coordinate 38,767 of JBJDWY010000077.1, forward strand.
TTTCCGCAATCCGCTGCTTTTTCAGCTTCTTGTCGCGGATTTTCTCCTTGATAGGGGACATGATGCCGAAATTCACATTCATAGGCTGGAAATGCTTTGCCGGTGCCGTGGTAATGTAGTGGCACAGGGAGCCGTGAGCCGTTTCCTGGGGAAAGACCACCGGCTTTTCCCCCTTGACGATACGGGCGGCATTGATGCCTGCCACCAAACCGGAGGCAGCCGACTCCACATAGCCCTCCACCCCTGTCATCTGACCGGCAAAAAACAGGTTTTCCCTGTGCCGGAACTCCAGGGTAGGCTTCATGGTTTCCGGGGAATTGATAAAGGTATTCCTGTGCATGACGCCATAGCGGACGAACTCGGCATTTTCCAGCCCCGGTATCAGCCCGAAGACACGCCGCTGCTCCGGCCATTTCAGGTGCGTCTGAAAGCCCACCATGTTGTAAAGGGTGCCCTCCGCATTATCCTGCCGCAGCTGCACCACTGCATGGGCAAGCCGCCCGGTATGGGGATTTTCCAGCCCCACCGGCTTCAGTGGGCCGAACAGCAGGGTATCCTCTCCCCGGGAGGCCATTTCCTCCACCGGCATGCAGCCCTCAAAGAAAATCTCCTTCTCAAAGCTGTGGGTTTCCGCCTTTTCCGCATTCACCAGCTCCTGCCAGAAGTGCCGGTACTGCTCCCTGTCCATGGGGCAGTTGATATATGCCGCCTCCCCCTTGTTGTAACGGGAGGCCTTCCAGGCCTTGGTCATATCCACTGACTCCAGGGTGACAATAGGCGCCGCCGCATCGTAGAAGTACAGATACTGCTGCCCCATCAGCTCCCCGATGTCCTCCGCCAGCTTCCCCCCTGTCAAGGGACCGCTGGCAACGATAGTCACTGCATCCGGCTCCCGGGGAACCTTTTCCGCTTCCTCATGGATAACCTTTATCAGAGGATGATTTTTTACCCTGTCAGTAATATAACGGCTGAAGCCCAGCCTGTCAACTGCCAGGGCGCCACCGGCAGGCACCTTGGTAGCATCTGCCGCTTCCATGATGATGGAGCCCAGGCGGCGCATTTCCTCCTTCAGGACGCCTACGGCATTTTCCAGCCCGGCCCCCCGCAGGGAATTGCTGCACACCAGCTCCGCAAACAAATCCGTCTTGTGGGCAGGGGTGCTTTTCACCGGGCGCATCTCATAGAGCTCCACGGGAATCCCCCGCTGTGCCACCTGCCATGCCGCCTCGCTGCCAGCCATGCCGGCCCCCACGACGATAACCTTATTCACTTGCACTCTCAGCACTCTCTTTCGCCTTGGCAGCCTTTTCACGCTGCTTCTCCAACTCTTTATTTATCGGATGATTAATCCTGGTTTCACAGGCATCATTGCTGCAATAAGGCAGCACCCTGCCATTCCTGTACACATGCTTTAGCTGCAAACTGCCGCACTTGGGGCATTTTTCCTCCATAGGCACATCCCAGGTGACAAAATCGCACTCAGGATAATTCTTGCAGCCGTAAAAATTCTTGCCCCGGCGGGATTTCCGCTCCACGATGGTGCCATCGCACTTAGGGCACTTGATGCCCGTATCCTTCAGCAGCGGCTTCGTATTGCGGCACTCAGGAAAGCCCGGGCACGCCAAAAACTTGCCGAACCGCCCCTGCTTCACCACCATCATGCGGCCGCACAAATCGCAGGGCACGTCGGAAACCTCCACCGGCAGCTCCACATGGCCGATGGCCTCATCAGCCTTGGCCAGCTCCTCTGCAAAAGGCGTATAAAAATCCCCCAGAAGCTTCTGGCAGCTCAGCTCGCCTCCGGCAATGCCGTCCAGGCGACTTTCCATGGTGGCGGTGAACTTCTCATCCACAATGTCCTTGAAGTATTCTTCCAGAAGATCCACCACCACAAAGCCCAGCTCCGTAGGCTGGAATGCCTTGCTGATGCGGGACACATAGCCCCTGGCAAGAATGGTCTCAATAATCGGGGCATAGGTGCTAGGACGCCCGATGCCCTTTTCCTCCAGCAGCTTGACCAGGGAGGCGTCATTGTACCTTGGAGGCGGCTCCGTAAAGTGCTGCTTCGGCACCGCCTTCATCAGCCTCAGCTCATCCCCCTCCGCCAGCTCCGGCAGGCTCATATCCTTGTCGCCCTCATTATCTGCCATAATGTAGACAGCCTGAAAGCCAGGGAATTTCAGCTGGGAGCCGCTGGCGGCAGCCTGCAGGCCGCCGTTCTGCAGCTTGACGGACAAGGTATCAAATACCGCCGGTACCATCTGGCTTGCCACAAAACGCTGCCAGATAAGCTGATACAGCCGGAACTGATCCTTGTTCAGGTACTTTTCGATTTCCTCCGGCACGAACCCCACGCTGGTAGGGCGGATAGCCTCGTGGGCATCCTGGGACTTCTTGCTGGCGGAATAGATATTTGCCTTTTCCGGGTAATACTCCTGCCCGAAGTGGTCAATGATATATTCCTTCGCCTCTGCCTGGGCCATCTCCGAAATACGGGTGGAATCGGTACGCATGTAGGTAATAAGACCGGAAGGCCCCTTGCGCCCCAGATCAATGCCCTCATAGAGCTGCTGGGCCACCATCATGGTCTTCCTTGAGGTGAAGCCCAGCTTCCTGGCAGCATCCTGCTGCAGGCTGGAGGTGGTGAAAGGCGCTGCCGCCTTGCGGCTCCTCTGCCGCTTCTTCACCTCCGCCACGGACCAGGTACCCTCTGCCGCCAGGGCAGCGGCACACTCCGCATCCTGCTGGTTGTGGATGTCCAGCTTGTAGCCCTTGATAGGCGGCATGTCATCTGCCGCCTCCCCTGTACGGGAAAAATCCTCCCCCATATCCGTCAGATCAGCCCCGAACTGGTTGCTCTTGCCCTTCTTCAGCTTCAAATCAATGGTCCAGTACTCCTGGGACACAAAAGCCTGAATGGCCTTCTCCCTGTCGCAGATGAGCTTGACAGTCACGGACTGCACCCTGCCGGCACTGAGCCCCTTCCTGACCTTGCGCCAGAGCAGCGGGCTCAGCTTGTAGCCCACAATGCGGTCCAGCATGCGCCGGGCCTGCTGGGCATCCACCCGGTCAATATTGATAGGATGAGGCTCCTTGATAGCCGCCTGAATGGCCGGCTTGGTAATCTCATTGAAGACTATGCGGCAAGGGCTGGCAGCATCAATATCAAAAAGATGTGCCAGATGCCAGGCGATAGCCTCCCCCTCCCGGTCGGGATCGCTGGCCAGATACACCTTGTCAGCCTTGGCGGCATCCTTCTTCAGTGCCTTGATCAAATCTCCCTTGCCCCGGATATTTATGTATTTTGGCTCAAAATTGTTCTCCACGTCAATGCCAAACTGGCTCTTGGGCAAATCCCTGAGATGCCCCATGGAAGCGCGCACTGTGTACCCCTTGCCCAGATAGCGCTCAATGGTCTTTGCCTTGGTAGGGGACTCCACCAGTACCAGCGTGCCGCCCTTTTCCTCTTTCTTTGCCCTTGTTTTTTTCGCAGCCGTCTTTTTGGCTGCTGTCTTGGCCGCCGTCTTTTTCGCGGCCGTTTTCGTTGCTGCCGTCTTTTTTGCCGCCGCCTTCTTCGCAGCTGCCTTCACCGGCTTCTTCTCCCCGGCAGCCTCAACCGGGCTGCCTGCTTCTTTTATCTCAGCTTCTGCCTGCACCTTGCTCACAAAACTCCTTCCTTCACTGTACGGACGTAACGGTGAAGGTCATCCGACCGTACTAACCCCTTAAACTCCAGCTGTAACAACACAAATGCCGCATTGGCAACATCGCCGCCATGCAGCCGATAGATTACCTCGTCAATGGACAGGGGCACGTCAAACTGCAAAACCTGCAAAATGCGTTCCTCCGTCTCCGTTATTATAGCATGAGTTTTATTTTTTTCATCAATATTTTTCTTTTTATTGCGTTTTTTTGCAAATTCCGGATACTCCTCAATAATATCATGACTGTCAATAACCAGCTTTGCCCCCTGCTGAATCAGCCGGTGGCAGCCTGTGCTGACAGGGGAAAAGATGCTGCCGGGCACCGCAAAAACATCCCTGCCCTCGCTGACCGCCATCTCCGCCGTAATCAGGGAGCCGCTTCTCTTTGCCGCCTCCACCACGATAGTCCCCAGGCACATGCCGCTGATAATGCGGTTCCTGGCAGGAAAATTGCCTGCCAGGGGACGGGTGCCGGGCAGGTACTCGGAAATCACCGCCCCCTTTTCCGCAATCTCCGCCAGCAGTTTGCCGTTGCCTGCCGGATAAACCACATCCACGCCACAGCCCAGCACAGCCTCAGTAATGCCCTTTTTCAGGGCACCCTGATGGCTGCAGGTATCCACACCCAGGGCTCCGCCGCTGACCACCGTAAACCCGGCCGCAGCCAGGGAGCCCCCCAGGGACTCCGCCACATTCCTGCCGTAGGCACTGACACGCCTTGAGCCCACCATGGCAAGCCGTGGCCTCTCCGCCAGCCTCCCCCGGTAAAACAGCGCCAGGGGCGGATTATTTATCTCCTTCAAAAGCTCTGGATACTCCCCCTCCTCAATAGTGCACAGGCTGATGCCCTTCCTGCCGCATTCCTCCTGAAGCCTTCCAGGCAGATCAGGCTGCCCGCATCTCGCCAGCAGCAGGCTTTCCAGCACGCCCTCATCCAGTATTTTCGCCTGCCGGAGCTCCCCCTCCCCTGCCTGCCACACTTCCATGGCGGAGCCAAAATAATTGATCAGCCGCCTGATTCTCTTGCCGCCCAGGCCATTAACCCCCTGCAGGGCAGCCAGAAAAAATTTTTCCATACTTCTTCACCTCGCCTGCCGCTATAATATCCTTTTTCTTAAAAAAAATCAATATTTTATCAAAAAAAATAAGCTGTTAATCACATCGTCATTAACAGCTTTAATATGTATATTAATATTAATATATATATTAATATATAATACTACTTTGCCCTGCGGGTGACCTCTACCTCCACATAATCCATCGGCCCTGTAATAGTGGCATTGTTCCTGCGGGCTGTAACAGTCACCTCTGCCAGGCTTGGATACTGGGAGAGCAGCTTGTCCGCAATATGCCCTGCCAGTGCCCTCATATGGCTGAAACGCTTATTTTCCACAGTTTCCTTCACGGTGGCATAAATGGCAGTGGAATGAACATTGTCATTGGACTCGTCATTCTCGATTATGCCATCGTCCTTGGTGACAGCCTCCACATCAAAATAAAACTTCTGCCCCAGCTCACGCTCGTACTCATAAGTTCCGTGGAAGCCATATAGCATCATGTTTACCAGTCTGATTTTTGCCACAACAACACATCTCCAATCTGTAAATAAATTCAAAACAATTACGCTTTTATAATATTTCGCCACTGGAAGCATATTTCCTGCCAAAAAACAAAATTTTCTAAAAATAGGACTTGTGACTCAAGGCAAATATCATTCTCCTGCCATTATCCCATTAATATATTCTTCCAGTTCTTTGGCAACCGCCTTCAGCCCCCAGGGCTGCTCCTGCAGCCGTGGAATCGCCCGGCGCAGCTGTGCCACCGTTGCCAGCACCAGCACATCCGTATAAGGAGCTGCCAGATTTATGGTGGCAGCGGATACCGCCGCCTCCGCTCCCTGACTGAGCATGGTCTGCTTCAGGATGTTGGCAGCCCTGGTGTCCACCCTTTCCAGCCTGATGGCCTGAAACAGGGCCTTTTCTACCATAATCTCCACACCGCGGCTGGTAACACCGATTTCCTGCATGGCTTTTGCCGCAGTATTTGCATTATTTATCTGGACAATTTGCATAAACAACCTCTTTCTATTATAATGTACTTACAAAGTATTTTTAGGAGGCAAAAAATGGGAGACTTGGCAATACTGGTGCTGCTGCTGATGATGATTTCCTACACATTCTGGGATGACATTTTCACCGACTGAATAGGATTGGCTTTAGCCGATTCTATTTTTTTGCAAAAAAACAAGGGGCGGACAACGCCCCTTAAAATAACTTTACAAAACCCTGCGGGCACCAATATAGCAGGAGCCCCAGTAACCGCTGTTCAAGGAATCAATGGCTACGCCACGGCTGGAAGATGCATTGATAAAGCTGCTGTCCCCCAGATAAATGCCTACATGAGACGGCCCGTACTCATAGGTTGAGAAAAAGACCAGGTCACCAGGCACCAGCTCGCCTCTGGAAACCGGCGTACCAACCTCATACTGCGCATCTGCTGTACGAGGCAGATAAATACCGGCATTAGCGAATACATAGCGCACATAGCCGGAGCAATCAAATCCGCTTGGCGAGGTGCCGCCAAAGACATACGGCACACCAAGGTAATTCATGGAGTTTGCCACTACCCTGCGTGAAATGTAGTTCGAGCTGCGGCTTACCTGAGGCATGCTGCGTCCCATAAGAGCCGAATAGGTACTAGGACCGACCAGACCGTCAGCCTCCAGCCCCCGAGAACTCTGAAAAGACTTGATCGCCTCCGCCGTTGCAGGACCGAAATCCCCATCTGCCGCTACATCATAACCAAGACTAGCCAGCTGCCCCTGAATCTCCGCTACCTCGCTGCCCTGATCTCCCATGCGGAAAGCTGATGCAAAAGCCACCGCTGAAAACAGGCACATCATCATAGATAGCACCAAAATACGTTTTACGCTACCCAAAAAGACACTCCTCTCTCTTTTCGCCTGCGAGGTTAGCTGTCGGGTTAGGGTGGAGATACACCCTTTCTTCGCGGTCTTGCCGAGGCCGCCGCTTATAATTCACCCCAATAACCTTTATGCTTCCGCCACATGTTTCTTCGCCATGCAGCTTTCACACTAGAATTAACAATTTGGTTCCCCCGCTCCTGGGCTGGATTAGGCTTTTTATATAAAATAAAACCCATTTCTGCTGTTTAGTATTCGACATAGGCGGACCAAAGTCCTGCCTGATGCCAAAAAATTTTTAAAAAATTATAAGTGCTCAATAAGCCGAGTTCTGTTCCGCTTGCGCGGCGACAATCATTTATCTGGACTGCCAGTTGCCTGGCAGCTCTAGCGACACACCCGGAAGGTCAGCGGGCCGCCTCGTATCCTTCCCTATTCGGTCTTGCTCCATGTGAGGTTTATCAAGCCAGCCAGTCACCTGGCTGCTGGTGCGCTCTTACCGCACCTTTCCATCCTTGCCGGCAGGCGGACCTGCTTAGGCGGTTTCCGTTTCTATGACACTATCTCTGGGGTCACCCCCGCTGGACGTTATCCAGCACACTGCCCTGTGGAGCCCGGACTTTCCTCAAGCACATGCGCACAAGTGCACAGCACCAGCGATTGTCTTTCACACTTACAACAGCAATATTATAGCATAAACAAAATTGGGTGTCAATTTCCTACATTATAGATAAGATTTATTGTACAAATTTCAGTTTGTCGTAGTGGTTGATCGTTACTTCGTGCATATACTGAATGAAATAGTATGGTAGTTCGTGGACTCTGTTCAGACATTTAAAAGGGACAGGCAGCGGCAGTACC
>JBJDWY010000078.1:0-45823 GCA_051866255.1 Anaerovibrio sp.
GCTGTCTGGCAAATACCTCGTCATAACCATAGTCATTGCCTATGCAGGTCATCACCGATGGGTCAACACACAGAGAAATAGCCGGAAGAGCCTCACGCTCCACTAAAAACCTGCCGACAATCTCCCCCGCAAAATGCTGGGCATCTGCCGCACTTCCCCCATTGCCAGCCAGCAAAATCTTGTGTCCGCTTTTTATGGCATCAGTCATGACCTCTGCCGCTACCAGCACCTTGTCAAGATATCCGCCATCTTTGGCTATCTCGTTCAGCAAATCATGCTTTGCATTCAATAAATTATTTATCCATGCCTCTTTCATATTTCCTCGCTCCATTCTTAAAGTTTTAATACACTATGAATAGCCTTTTTTACATCATTTACTGAAATTGCTGCCACACAAACAGCAACATCATCTTTTTTAACTTTATCATAACAAGCTTTATTGCCAGCACCAGTATAGCTTCTAGTTCTGCAACGACAGCAATCCATGTTTGTTTCCAAACATTTTGGCTTTATTGTTTCTAAAAGAATCTCATCCACAACATATGGATAAAATATTCCTTTATCATATAGTCCACATATAACTATACTTGGAATACCCGAAGCTGCCGCAATATGTATGCTAGCACTATCACTTCCTATTACCAGTTTGGCTCCTTGTATAACACCTATCCATTCTTCATAATTTGTTTTTCCTGTATAGTTTTTTATCATATACGGTATTTGGGCGTTTTCTTCTATGTACTTTCCATATTTCATATCTGATTTATCGCCACACAAAAAAACATCATATCCTAATGCCGATGTCAAATAATCAGCTATTTGGAGATATCTTTCTACAGGCCACACCTTATACCTCAAACTGGCTCCTGGATGTAATACACAATACCTGCCTTGAACTTTTTGAGGTATTTTTTTTATAATCGGTATGTGCGAACTATACGCTCTATTTCCCAGCTTATTCAACAAGAATTTATGCAACTCAAAAACCATTAGTTGATTCTGTGCCACAATATCATTCTCAGATAATCCTTGTAGCATTATTCTATATAAAATATTTCTTTGATATGTATTAACAGCAATAGTTTTATATTTCGAATTACATACAATTCCTATACATAATCCACTATTGCTAGGATTTGGTACAATAATATGATAAACCATCATTAAATACTTTTTATAAAACGTCTTATAATAAGTAAAATCAGAAAATAGCTTATCCTTATCAAAATCTATAAGACTAATATCTCTCCCTATATCTACTGCAACTTTTAAGAATTCATTAACTGCACTATTTGCAATAAAACAAATATAATATCCCCTGTCTTTAGGATACATTGCACTTAACTGTTGCAAAACTGCGGAAAACAACAAGGCATCACCTAGCTGCTGAGGAAAAAATACCACTATTGTCTTCTCATCTGCCTTTTGTTCATTGATACTAGGCAATACCTTTACCAAAATAGAATACAAGCATATAGCTATTTTGTTTAACATCTTCCTCATTCAAAACTGCTCCATCATATTTTTGTTATATACATACCTGCTTTGTAGGCCAAAAACCTAACTAAATCCATAGACAAAATTTTTGCAATTTCGATAATCCCTTTTTCTCTATAAACACGGCCAGCCTGATACTTGACCAGCTTCATGCCCTCGCCCCCGGCACTGCCAAAGCTTTCTTTTATCCACGGATTTTGCCGTTGGAACCTGCCCAGCGCTCTGTACCTGTGCCACATATCTGCGATATTCGGCTCATGGGAATGCCTTGCCTCCGCTTCTGCTACATAGGCAATATGCTTTCCTGCCAGCAAAAGCTTTCCTGCCACATACATGTCCTCACAGATGTTGATTTTCGGAAAGCCACCGATTGCCACTAAATCCTGCACCCTGTATGCCGCAAAGGAGTCAGACAGAAATGTTGTCTTGATGCCCAGCTCCCTGCTGTCTGCCATGCTTTTTATCCTGCTGACAGCAGGGTAGTTAAACTCCCTGTCTACTGCGGCATAGATACTTGCTCCCTCATGAGGAAGCTGCCTGCCATAGGCTGCCGCTACCTGCCAATCTTCAAATGAACTTACTAACTTTTCAAGGCTATGCCTATCCGGCAATCTCACATCCTGGGTGAGAAAAACAACTACCTCTATATCCTCAGGCATAAGCTCAACTGCCATCTGCCGTGTGCCCCCATGGCTAAACTCAGCCTTTGGAATACTGCGTACCTGCCAGCCATATTTCTTGGCCACATCTGCTGTCCCATCTGTTGATGAGGAATCTATCACCAGCTTGCAAGCAATGGGCAGGCTCTGCCGGGCAATCTCTGCCAGAAGATTGGAAAACTCCCTGTCAGCATTGCAGGTGGGTATTACTATGGCAACCTTATACATAATCTCCAATCAGTAACACCCCAAACCTCAAAAATCCATCATTGCAATTACATCAAGCAATCAATAGCCATCAATGCCCATCAACAGCCTAGTACGCGCCTTTTTTGCCCAGCACCGCACTAAATGTCTTCACCAAATACTTCATATCAATCCACACTGACCAGTTCCTCACATACCAGGTATCCATAGCCACACGCTCCTCATAGGTAGTATCACTCCTGCCGCTGGTCTGCCACATGCCGGTGATGCCGGGACGCACCATGTAGTATTCCCGGATATTCTCGCCATACTTTTCTATCTCGGCGCGGACGATAGGCCGGGGCCCCACCAGGCTCATCTCCCCCTTCAGCACGTTGAACACCTGGGGCAGCTCGTCAAGGCTGGTCTTTCTGAGGAACGCCCCCAGCCTGGTCACCCGTGGGTCATCCGTCAGCTTGAAGCTGCTCTCCCACTCTTTTCTGGCTGCTTCATTCTCCGAAAGATACTTGACCAATACTTCATCAGCATTTGCCACCATAGTCTGAAACTTGTAGCAGGGAAACTCCCTGCCGTTCCTGCCAATGCGCCTGTGGGCAAAAAACACACTGCCCTTATTGTCAATGCCAACCAATATCGCCAGCACCACCAGCAAAGGAGAAATTATCAATGTCCCCAGCGATGTGACCGCCATATCAAAGACAAACTTTGTCCACCTGTTTACTCGCCTTGACAGATTGTTCTTGCTCTTGATAATCGTCAGCTGCTCTACAAACAGGGTGCTGATTTCTACGCTGCCAAGAGGCGATCCTACCAGACCAGGCGTAAAAAGCACTGTATCCGTAAGGTGCTGAATGCTCATCAGCAGCTTTCGCATGCCTTCCTCGGAAAGCCCCGGTGCAGCAACGATTACCGTCCGCACCTCCTGCTCCCTTATCACCCTGGCTGCATCCTCAAATCCTCCCAGCACAGGATACTGCCGGGGCAGTTTCTCCGACACCGGGTGGTCATCCAGCACGCCTATGACCTTGTAGCAGTAACAAAAATCATCCTGAAATGCTGACAACAGCCGCTCTGCCGTCTTCCCTGCACCTATCAGCAGCACCCGCTCCTGCAAGGCTTTAACCCCCAGCAGAATTTTTCCCAGCAAGTACCGCCCCAGTGCCATATACAGCAGCATAAACACCAAAAAGCAACCTGCGTAGTACCTGGACACCTGCATGCTGTTCCGCATCAGGAAAATCACCAGAATGTACATCAAAAAGCCAAAACAGCTGCCCTTGAACACATCCCTGGCCACATCCAATGAAGGACGATTGAAGCGATAACCATCTGACTGCAGCATAATCAGCAGAAACATGCCCGGAATATATACATACTGATAATCCCAAGGCAAAACCATGATGCTGCTTGCCTCAACGCGAAACATCCCTTGCAGCCACAGTGCCGTATGCTCCGCCAGCACAATCGCCAGATAATCTGTCACAATGTGCAAAAACATCATTATTCTGCGGGTATAGCCCATGTATTTTCTCCACCACATACACAACTTAAAAAGTAATTCCTTTCTCTTAAAAGGTAAGTTATTCACATGTCTATTATAATAGCACAAGACTCCCCCCCCCGCAAGACATTTCCGTATGTTTAAATAGAAAATTTCTGCATCTTGCGGGTGACGTTATTTTTCTGCTAACACATTTCGTGATCTAAGGAAAAATCCCGCATAAATTCAGGCAAAATAAAAAACGCAGCCAAGCTCCTAAAATGCTTAGCTACGTTTTTTATGCTTTATATTATCTTGTTCACCTAAGGCTGCATATCAAAAAACATTGCACTAACTGCACTAACTTGCACTACCGTGCACTGCTTTATACTACCTTACACTGCCTTTTCCACCGCTGCCAGAAGCTTCGCCTTGGCAGCAGCCAGCGGCTCCTCAATGGTACAGCCTGCCGCCCGGATATGGCCGCCGCCCCCGAAGGATGCGGCGATGCTGCTCACATCCACTCCCTTGGAGCGCATGCTGACACGGCATTTGCCCGGCTCTACCTCCTTCATGAGAATCGCCACCTTCACAGTGTCAATAATCCTCACTCCGTCAATAAATCCCTCGGTAGTATCCAATGTTTCATAGAGGCCGTTATCTATGTACAGTCCGGCAATCTTGCCCTCCGCATGCAGCTCAATGGTCTGCATGGCCCTTGCCCTGTCCTGCACTTCCTTGAAGCTGCGCTTTTCCAGGGCTTCTGACACCACATGGGGCTCCGCCCCTGCCTCAATCATATCGGCAGCTGCCCGCATGGTAAAAGGCGTGGTATTGGAATACCTGAAATTGCCGGTATCAGTGGACATGCCCGTATAAATGCAGGTAGCAGCAGCCTTGTCAGGCACCACCTGCAGCGCCCCTGCCAGCTGGTAGACAATCTCCGCCGTAGCGGCCCTGTCTGCATCCAGATAGAGATAATCCGCCTTTTCATCGTTGGTAATATGATGGTCAATATTCAGGATCGGTGCCGGGCACCTCTCAATCACCCTGCCAACCCTGTCCATGCTTACATCCAGCAGCACCAAGAGATCAGCCTGATACTTTTCCTCATCCGGCTTCGCAATAACCTCTACCCCCGGCAAAAAGCCAAAGGCATCGGGAATATCATCATCTATCAGAACCTGCACCTGCTTGCCCAGCTTCTGCAAAAGCTGGTAAAGGGCAAGGCTGGAGCCCAAAGCATCACCGTCAGGATTGACATGGGCTGTCACCACGATACGCTCTGCCTCTTTCAGCTTGTCAGCAGCCTCCTGCAAGGAAATACGCATATCAATACACCTCCATCTTACAAGAGCCGGTGGCATCAGCCACCGGCTCACTTAAATCATATACAGCAAACTATGCGCACAAATTATGCTTTGCAGCTTATTGCTCCTTATTCTGCTCATCTCTCTCAATCTGCAGCAGAAGCTTCTGGATATGGTCACTGTAGTCCAGGGACTTATCCAGCACAAATTTCAGATCAGGAGTTACCCGGAGGCGGATGCGATGCCCCACCTCACGGCGGATAAAGCCAAGGGAGCTGTTCAGCCCCTTCCAGCTTTTGGCAATCTGCTCCTCATTGCCCATGATGCTGACATAGACCTTGGCAATGCTCAGATCCCTGGTGACCTCCACCTGGGTAACCGTCACAAAGCCGATTCTCGGATCCTTCAGCTCCTGCAGGATAATCTGGCTGATTTCCTGCTTCATAAGCTCCTGAATTTTTTCGATACGAAGCTGGCCCATAAAAAACGCCCTCCGTTCTTAAATAAACACCTAAAATATCTCAAACAAAATGCTCAAGAACAGTCCCCCGGCTGAAAACCAAGGGCTTAGTCCTTATTTACATCATTGATGGAAGTCTTTACTTCCTCCATGATGTATGCTTCTATTATATCACCTTCGCGGAAATCCTTGTAGTCCTTAATGGTAATACCGCACTCATAACCGGCAGCTACTTCCTTTACGTCATCCTTGAAGCGGCGCAGGCCGTCCAGCTCCCCATCAAATACCTCGATGTTGTCACGGACGATACGGATTTTGGACTGGTTGGTAATCTTGCCTTCCAGTACATAGGAGCCTGCCACCAGAGCCTTGGAGAACTTCATCACCTGACGAATCTCCACCTTGCCCAGGATAACCTCCTTGTACTTAGGTGCCAGCATGCCGCTCATGGCATCCTTCACATCATTCAGCGCATCATAGATAACACGATAGGTACGGATGTCAATAGCCTCCGTATCTGCTACCCGGCGTGCATTGGCATCAGGGCGCACGTTAAAGGCAATAACCAGCGCGTTAGAGGCAGATGCCAGCATAACATCAGACTCGGTAACGGCACCAACGCCGGAATGGACGATGCGCACACGCACCTCGTCGTTCTTGTTGAGACCAAGCAAAGAGCTGTTCAGAGCCTCTACGGAACCCTGCACGTCTGCCTTCACCACGATATTCAGGTCCTTCAGCTGGCCTTCCTGAATCTGGTTGAACAGGTCATCCAAAGAAACCTTCTTGGCGTGAATCATCTCGTTGCGCTGCTTCTCCATGCGCTTTTCAGCGATAGTACGCGCCTGCTTCTCCTCCAGGGCAGCCAGCTCGTCACCGGCGGCAGGCACATCGTTCAGGCCCAGCACCTCTACAGGCACGGAAGGACCTGCCTTCTTTACGTTCTCGCCCCGGTCGTTGAGCATAGCACGCACCTTGCCGTAGGTAGTACCTGCCACGATGGAGTCACCGATGCGCAATGTACCTGACTGTACCAGCACCGTAGCCACAGGCCCTCTGCCCTTGTCCAGCTGCGCCTCGATGATGACGCCCCGGGCCTCACGCTTCGGATTTGCCTTCAGCTCCTTCATCTCAGCCACCAGCAGCACCATTTCCAACAGGTCATTGATGCCGATATTCTTCTTGGCAGAAACCTCTACCATGATGGTATCGCCGCCGTATTCCTCCGGCACCAGGCCATGCTCCATCAGCTCGTTCTTCACGTTTGCTGGGTTGGCCCCCGGCTTATCAATCTTGTTGACAGCTACGATAATCGGCACATCTGCATCCTTGGCATGGTGAATTGCCTCGATGGTCTGCGGCATAACGCCATCATCAGCAGCTACTACCAGGATGGCAATATCTGTTACCTGGGCACCGCGGGCACGCATGGCAGTAAACGCCTCATGGCCAGGAGTATCCAGGAAGACAATCTTCTTGCCCTGGCACTTTACCTGATATGCACCGATATGCTGGGTGATGCCGCCTGCCTCATGGCTAGTTACAGAGGTCTTGCGGATAACGTCCAGCAGGGAGGTCTTGCCGTGATCAACATGTCCCATAACGGTAACAACCGGCGGACGGAGTACCAGGGACTTAGGGTCATCCACAATCTCAGGGATCAGGGTAGGATCCACCTCCGGCGGCAGCTCCTCCACATTGACGCCGAACTCGCTGGCAACCAGCGCAGCCGTATCGAAATCAATCTCCTGATTGATGCTGGCCAGGACGCCCATGAGCATCAGCTTCTTGATGATTTCTGCAGCAGTGCAGCTCATCTTGCTTGCCAGATCCTTGACAATAATGGTCTCACCGACCTTGATGTTCTTTGGACGGGCAATCTCCATCTTTGGTGCCGGCTGCTGATTTCTGCCGCCGCGATTATTCTTGCCCCGGTTATTTCTGCCATTATTGTTGTTGCTATTGTTGTTAAAGCTGTTGCGGCCATTCTTGCCATTGCGGTCATTGCGCTCGTTGCGCCCGCCACCATTCTGGCGGTTACGGTCATTTCTCTCCATTCGGTCAGCACGCTCCATCCGATTATCGCGATTATTTCTCTTATCGTTTTTGTCGTTGCGGTCACCCTTGTCATTGCGGCTGCCGCGGTCTGCATGGTCATTGCGGTTGCCGCTGTTCTGTCCGCCACGCTGGCTTTCGTTGCGGCCGTTGCGCTGTCCCGGCTTGCCGCCACCATTCCTGCTGTCATTCCTGCCGTCATTCCTGTCATTTCTGTCATGACGGCTGCCGCTATTCTGTCCGCCCTGATGAGCCTGTTTCTGCCCCTCATGCTTCTGCCGCCTGTCATCAGGCTGGCTGCCGCCATGCTTCGCCTGTCCCTGCTTCTGCTGGCCGCCATTCTTCTGAGGCTGCTGGCCCTGCTGCTTTGGCTGCTGGGCTTGCGCCTTTGGCTGCTGGCCGGACTTCTGCTCCTGCTTTTTCTGCTGCGGCTGCGCCTTTGGCTGCTGCGCCTGTGGCTGAACCTGCTTCTGCCTGTTCATAGGCTGTGCCGCCTGCTGCATCTTTGCTGCCACCTGCTGCATCTTTGCTGCCACCTGCTGCTTTGCTGCAGCCTGCGGCTGAGGCTTTGCACCCGGCTGGCTGTTTCCCTTCACTGCCTTCACCACCAGCTGCCTGGCCGCATCATCAACAGTGCTTGAATGGGATTTTACCTCTATGTTATTCTTGCGCAATATATCCAATATTGTCTTGTTATCAGTATTCAGTTCCTTGGCAATATCATAAACTCTGTGTTTTGACATTAATCCACCCCCGTATCACTATCTGACCGGCAGTGCTTGGCTATTGCATTGGCAAAGCCTGCGTCCAATACCGCAGCTACAGCCCTGAAATCCTTGCCAATACAATGACCAAGCAGCTCCCTGTCTCCCAGATAGAATAATTCTATTTTTGCCTTCGCCGCCAGCTGCTGGTAACGCTTCCTCGTCTCCTCGGAAGCATCCTTCGCCACCAGCAGCAGTCTGGCCTTCTTTCCTTCTACTGCCTTGGTAACGGCAAAATCGCCGGAGGCTATCCGCCCTGCCCGCTGTGCCATCCCCAGCAGATTAAAAATCTTCTGTTCATTCATAGTAAATAAATACAATTCACAGTAAACAATTATATTTCACAATTCATGAAAAAAGCTTCTCTCTCAGCTCATCATAAACAGCCTTGTCAATAGCTCCCTTGAAGGAACGCTCAAAGCGATGCTCCTTGACAGCCTTCTCAAAGCACTCCCTGCTGTTGCAGATATAAGCCCCCCGGCCGGATTTCTTGCCGGTCATATCCACAGAAAACTCCCCTTCCGGGCTGCGTACAATGCGCACCAGCTCCTTCTTGGGCTTCTGCTCCTGGCATCCCAGGCACAGCCTGGCAGGAATCTTTTTTACCACTGCCATAGTTATACCTCAACCTTGTCCTCATCCTGCGGGGCAGTCTCACCATCAGCAGCATCTGCTATCTCAGCGCCATCTGCCTCACCATCAGCTATATCTGCATCGGCAGCTCCCTCTGCACTGTCAGCAGCCTCACCTGCTTCATCCGCCTCATCTGCCTCAAAGGTATCCTTTTCAAACTCGGCCAAAAAGTCATCGCCGCCCATATCATCCACGGCATCAGTAAGCGGCTCATCCGCTACAGGCGGCTGGAACTCGCCTTCTTCCTCGGCCTGGGTTTCGCTCTTGATATCAATCTTCCAGCCGGTCAGCTTGGCTGCCAGGCGGGCATTCTGACCTTCCTTGCCGATAGCCAGGGACAGCTGATAATCAGGCACCACAACCCTGGACATCTTCTCGCTCTCTGCCACATCCACGCTGACTACCTTGGCAGGGCTGAGGGCGTTGGCGATGTACACCGCCGGATCCTCGCTCCACTTGACAATATCAATTTTCTCATTCCTGAGCTCATCCACAATGGCCTGAACACGGAAGCCCCTGTGGCCTACGCAGGAGCCGATAGGATCCACGCTTTCATCCTTGGCATAGACAGCGATCTTGGAGCGCATGCCGGCCTCCCTAGCCACGGACTTGATTTCCACCACGCCATCGTGAATCTCCGGCACCTCCAGCTCAAAGAGCCGCTTCAAAAGGTCAGGATGGGTTCTGGACAGCAGCACCTGAGGCCCCTTGGTGCTGTTCTTTACCTCGATGATAATCGCCTTGATACGGTCATTGACAGCATATTCCTCGTTGGCAATCTGTTCAGCCTGAGGCATAATCGCCTCGGTCTTCCCAAGGTCAACATAGACATTCCTGTTTTCCACCCGCTGCACCAGACCGGTAACGATATCCCCCTCACGGCTGGAGAATTCCTCATAGATGATGCCCCGCTCTGCCTCACGGATGCGCTGTACAACCACCTGCTTTGCAGTCTGGGCAGCAATGCGCCCGAAATTGGCAGGAGTCACCTCTACCTCAAGGGTATCATCCAGCTGATAGTTCGGGGAAATCTGCTGTGCCATAGCCAGGGAAATCTCCTGAATACTGTCCTGCACTTCCTCCACAACCGTCTTGATTGCATACACATGGTACTGTCCGCTGGTGCGGTCAAGGGTGACACGCACATTCTGGGCAGCGTTAAAGTTGCGCTTGTAGGCAGCCACAAGTGCCGCCTCTATTGCATCAAAGAGGATTTCCGGGTTGATGCCTTTTTCCACACCAAGTTCCCTGAATGCAGCCATAAAGCCGCTATCCTGCGCCTCTGCCGGTTTTACCTTCTTGCTTCTTGTAGTTCTGGTAGCCACTACTATTTTACCTCCTAAACTCTATGACTGGTTACCAATCATCATGAAATTTGCCTTGTAATTCTGGCTTGTTCCTTAAAAATCTATATGCAGGTTTACCTTGGCTACTTTATCCATAGGAATAACCCGTTCATCCACGGTGACATTCTCACCATCGTATGACTTCAGCTCACCTGTGATCACCTTTTCACCATCCAGTGGCGCAAACAGGCTCACATCCACCATCTTTCCCTGCTCACGCTGGAAATCCTTTGGCTTCTTCAGCTCCCTGTCCAGCCCCGGGGAAGACACCTCCAGGATATAGCTGGTCTTGATCAAATCCTCAGCATCGAGAATCTCCTCCAGGCGGCCGCTCAGCTCCTGGCAGTCATCTATCTCGATGCCGCCTTCCTTGTCAATAAAAACCCTGAGATACCAGTCCCGCTCCCGGACATAATCCACTGCCACCAGCTCCAGGGATGAGCCTGCAATCAGCTCCTCCACAATCCTCTCTACCTCGTTCTCAATTCTGCTGGCCAACAAAATTCCTCCCTTCCAGGCGGCACAAAGCCGAAATTTATGATTTTATTATTTCAAAGAAAAGAGTGGGTGAATGCACCCACTCTCGAAAAGACTTAAATCAATTGCTACGATTATTGTAGCATTTTTAATACCATTTGTAAATAGTTACCGCAAAAAATCTTCCCATTACCGGCATATCGCCCCAAAATATTCCGCCAGGACTACTGCACGACACCGTTCTTGATTTCCGTATCGTAGTTCTTGTCATCAAAAAATCTCGGACGGGAGGCATCAAACCGCCGGTTGATAATGCTGCGTGACGGCTCATAGTCGGCAGTCTGCACATCCACAATATCCAGCATGGTATGAATCATATCATCCGTCATGTAAGGGTTGTTCACCGCCTCCTGAATAGCAGCCCACTTCTCAGGATGCAATTCCTTGAACTTGTCCGATGCCCAGATAATCACAGGAATCTCGATCATGTGGCGGCTCGGATTTTCCTCAATATGCCCGGTAAAGCCCCCCTCGTCATACACTGCCTCCCCATGGTCCGGCACGTACACCACGATGGAATCCTCCCCGGTGCAGCGGAACTTGTCGATGATGCCGCTGACGATATAATCGTTATAGTAAAGTGCATCATCGTACTGGGCAATCACCGTCTTCTGGGCCTCGTTCACATCCAGCTGGATATCATCCTTGGTAAACTTGGTGAAGATATACGGAAAGCGGTTGTAGTAAAGCCCGTGGCCTCCCATCAGGTGCACCACATAAAAATTCTTATTCGCATCCCGCTGGGCAATCGCCTCATCCACCAGCGGAAACAGGGCGCCGTCCTCCAGTCCGTCATCCTCCCGGGAGTCTCTTATCCTGGTAAAATGGCTCACATTGCTGTGGGCGGCATAAATCTGCGCCACGTTGCCCCAGATGCCGGAACTTTCCTGATTGGACAGCCAATGGGTCTTGTACCCTGCGCTGTTCATGATATCAATCAGGTTGCTGTACTCATACCACGGCTTGTCCGACTCATGGTTGCAGAAAGTAAAGAGCTTGCTCAAAACCGCTATGGTGGTGGAATGAGGGCTCACCACATCACGGAAAACGCTGATTTCCCCCCGTTCCGCCATATCATCCAGATTTGGCGTGTTGGGCAGGTAATAGCCATAAAGGTGCATATGGTTCCTGTTGGTGGACTCCCCCAGGATAAACACCACATTCTTGATTTTGCCGTCATTCCTTGTCAGCTCCACATTGGCATCCAGATGGCTGGACAGCTCCCGGTACGCCCTGATATTGTCAATGGCAGTAGAGGAGGACAGCACCAGCCTCTGCATAGGAAACATGGTATCCCACAGCACCTCTATGTGGAGGCTGAAAAGAATCACCGTATAGGTAATGCTGACCACCAGCAGGCAGCTTGTCAGCACCCTCTTGCCCACCTGGTCAAAATGCAGTTTCTGCCAGGGCTTGTTGAGAAAGAGCCAGCTACCGCCGGAAAGCAGCAGGACAACCCATATCCACTCCTGCACCCCCATGTACATGGTAACAAACTCCCCTGCCTCCTTCATGTTGGTCTCCAGCAGGGATGCCACCACCCCCACGCCAATCAGGGCAGTGTAGTTGTATACCACCACGCCCTCAATCAGAAATGGCACGAAGAAAACTGCCAGCATGATAACCTTCAGTATCCGCTGTACCAGCTTCGGCAGCTTGTCAATAAGAAAGCAAAGCACCAGATTTATCAGCAGCATAAAGCAGGCAAAGGAAAACATCGCCTCGCCGTTTTTCTTCATAACCATGTAGCAGCACATGGGCAGGCAGTTAAACACAAAAAACGCCAGATAAAATGCCCCCTGCCGCTCCAAAAGATGGCAGGTACCCATGATGAACTTGTCTAAAAACTGTTTCACTAGTTTCTACTTCCTCTCCTATAGCTGATTCATCATTCTGTGGGTCTGGGGAATAACCCTTACATCAGACAGCTTCCCAAGCGCCCTCTGCTGCAGCTCCAGCATATACCCGGGCTCTGCCCCGGGCACCCCGTTCATAGGCGTCACCGGCTGCAGTATCAGCAGCACCGACGGCTCCACGGAGGCAATTACATCCACCGCCCTGTCAAAATCCGCCTCAATCAAATCCCCCGGCACCACCAGCTTGGCGTACACATCCTTCTCCGCCTCCATAGCCAGCCTGAGGAAACGCTCATGCTCACGCCACATCTCCCTGCCTGTGGCCTGGGGCAGCTTGATATCCATGCTGATGATATCAGTCCAGGGCAGCACTTCCGCCAGCCTGTCCGGCAAGGTGCCGTTGGTTTCCAGAAAACGGCGGCAATCAATCATCGGCAGCAGCTCCCTGAGAAGCCCCGTATGCAAAAGAGGCTCACCACCTGTAAAGCTCACTGCCTGATGAGGCACCGCCTGCAAAAACTCATTGATATACGCCGCCAGCTCATGGCTGTCCACCGGGTTCATAATTTCCCTGAACCGCCGGGCACCTGGTGCGATTTCCACATTGCACATGAGATGGGTGCCAGGTGCATTCTCCGTATCGCAGTAACGGCACTGCAGGTTGCAGCCCTCAAAGCGGACAAAAAGCTGACGGCAGCCCACATACCGCCCTTCCCCCTGCACGGAGGAAAAAATTTCAATCAGATTTGCCTGCATCCTGCCACCTCATTCTGAATAGATAACCGAGGACTTAGGGGACTCCCAGACCTGTATCTGCTTCAGCTTCACATGGGAAAGCTCCCGGAAGAACTCCGCCTTGGCCATTTCCTCATACACATACTGAGCAATATTTTCCGCGGTAGGATTCTTGCCATCAGCAAAAGCCGGCAGCTCGTTCAGCATCCTGTGGTCAAGGGTTTCCAAAAGCTCCCGGAGCTTCCCCTTTACCAGCTTAAAATCCACCAGCATGCCCAGATCATCCAGCTTGTCACCGACTACCGCAGCCTCCACAGTCCAGCTGTGGCCGTGCAGCCGGTCACACTTACCGGGATAGCCTGCCACCCTGTGGGCGGCCTCAAATTCTGCACTTACATGTATCTCAAACATTGTTGTTGCCCCCTTCAACATAAATTTAGCATAAATCAGCATAATATGCATGCAATCAGAATGTGCATGCAACAGTTTAATATTTCAATATAACATATATACAATAAAGAGGCTTCCCCCGCAGAAGCCTCTTAACAGGAATCGCCACTATAATTACTTCTTGCCCTTCATCAGCTGGTCATAGCTGATGGCACGGGTATGCTTGGTATGGCTCCACTCGTGGTCATTGCGCTTGAAGAAGCCGATGAACACAATGGGAATCCAGGAATAGATAAACACAGGATACAGCAGCAGGTAGAACCATGCCTTCAGCTTCGCCCTGATTTTCAGCAGAATAATCATCGGCAGGATATACTGCCCCATCATGATGGCAGTCATCAGCTCAGACGGCATAAAGGTGTAGATGCTGGTGTAGAACTGCCCGAACCACAGCTGGCAATAGCTGGCAATAATAAAGAAGGTAGAAATCATCAGGAAATGAGGCTGCAAAAGGTAAATACAGCCATCAAGGATGCGGATATCACGCCGCTTGATGCCCTCCCGGAGCATTACCGGAATAAAGCGGTGCGCCACATCAAACTGTCCCTGCGCCCAGCGCTTTCTCTGGTTCCAGGACTGCATAAAGGTCAGCGGCTTCTCATCGTACACGATGGCATCATGCGCCCAGGTGGTCTTGATGCCCTCTGCCAGTGACTTCATAGTAAACTCCATGTCCTCAACCAGGCAGGTAGCGCGCCAGCCGTGACGCTGCAGCACTTCGGTAGTAATGCACATGCCGGTGCCGCCCAGCACCGCCGAAAGCCCCAGATTGGTCTTTGCCAGATGGGAAATATGGTCAATAACCCAGAAGGCGATGGCAAAAGTACCGGCAATCCAGGTATCATATGGGTTCTTGGCATCCAGATAGCCCTGAATAATCTTGGCGCCCTTGCAGAGATGATGGTTCATCTCCATGAGGAAATTCGGATGCACCAGATTGTCCGCATCAAAGATGCACACCGCATCGTATTTCTTGTCCATGGCAAAAAGCTTCTCAAACATCCACTCCAGCGCGTAGCCCTTGCTCTTTTTGGTAGGATGGGTGCGCTCGCAAACGATAGCGCCCGCCTCGCCTGCTACCTTTGCCGTATTGTCGGAACAGTTATCCGCGATAACATAAATATCATACAAATCCTTTGGATAGTCCAGCTGCTGCAGGTTCTCCACCAGCTGGCCGATAACCGCCTGCTCATTGTGGGCTGCCACAATCACAGCCATCTTCTTTTCCGGCGTGGTAATCTTATCTTCCTTGAAGCGCCACAGGCCAAAAAAACCGATGAAGAAAAAATACACCGTAAACAGGAAAATAATTATTTGCAGCGGCACCATTACTACGTCAAATGGAAAATTCATCTACTAACTTCTCCTTTATTTGCCATTTTGCCTCTTTGCCCTTTGCCAATTTGCCTATTTCCAAATTCTGTCATTTACTTGCCAGCCAGATTTATAGCGTGGTTGATTATGCCAAAAACTGCATAGGCAGCAAAAATGGCAAACAATACTGCATAGCCGATTGCCCCAATGCCCCATACAAGAATTGCCGCAAAAACAGCTGCCGCCACCAGCTTGGCTACAAGGTTCATCTTCTCTCCATCACCCTTAAAATCAGGATAATGCACCGTGCTGACCATCAGATAGCCGACAACCATAACCAGCACGGGATAAGCGTAGGACAGCTGCCCCAGGTCAAAGCCAATAGCCCTGAACAGCAAGGTAGAAGTAGCAATCAGGCAGCCGCCTGCCGGAATCGCCAGCCCCATAAAATAGCCATGCACCACGTCAGTATTCACGTTGAAGCGTGCCAGCCTGCCCATGCCGCAGACAGCAAAGAAGACAGCCGCCACCCAGCCAAAAGCACCAAACTCATGGAGCTGCAGGCTGTAGGCGAGAATGGCAGGAGCCGCACCAAAGGAAACCAGGTCGCACAGGGAGTCCATCTCCTTGCCGATTTCGCTGCTGACCTTCAGGGCGCGGGCAGAGCGCCCATCAAGGCCGTCAGCCACCAGTGCCAGCAAAATGCAGACCGCAGCCGTGCTCAGCTCGCCGTTAAACGTGGACAGGATGGAACTCATGCCAAAAACGAGATTCATGGACGTCAGGCCATTTGGTACCCATGATTTACTAAACATTACTTAATCCTCCCCAAAACACTTTCACCGCCGCGGACCTTATCGCCCTTCTTCACCAATACCTCTACGTTCTCCGGCACCACCAGCTCGGTGCAGGAGCCAAACTTTATCAGGCCGTAGACCTGCCCCTTCTGCATATTGTCATCAAGGGTTACCCAGGAAACAATGCGCCGCGCCAGAATGCCGGCAATCTGGGTTACCGTCACCCGGAAGCCCTGCTCATTCTCAATGCCCAGCATGTGCCGCTCATTCTCAAAGCCCACCTCATCCTTGTAGGCAGGGCGGAAGCGGCCGCACACATACTTCTGGCACTTGATTTCCCCGGCAATAGGACTGCGGTTTACATGCACATTGAACACCGACAGGAAAATGATGATTTTCCGGCAAGGTCCCTTGACAAACTCATCCTCCGTCATCTCCACCACATCCTGCACTGTGCCATCCGCCGGTGAAACAATCAGCTTTTCATCCATGGGAATATCCCGGCTGGGATTTCTAAAAAAGTAGGTAAAATAGCATGCCAAAACCAGCGGTATGGCAGCACCATAAACTCCAAAGCCAAAATACAGCACCACTGCCAAAAACAGGGCGGCAGCGATATAAATATATCCTTCCCTGACTACAGGGCCTCTATTCATTCTTACACACCTCCAGGCACACATCACTTCTTGCTTGCTACGACCTTCAAGACGAACTTCGGCAGAGCCAGCAGCCTTCCGGCACGGCTTGGCTGCTTCAGCCCCCTGAAGAGCCACTCCAGCTTCGCCTTCTGCATCCAGAGAGGCGCCCGCTGCATGACACCTGCCATAACATCCAGTGTGCCGCCCACGCCGATGGACACCGGCACCTGCAGCTCCTGCAAATGCTTTTTCAGCCACTTCTCCTGCTTTGGCACCCCAAGCGCCACCAGCAATATATCAGGCCTGGCAGCCCTGATGTCAGCAATAATCTGCGGCTCATCCGCCTCGCCGAAAAAACCGTTGCGGATGCCCACCACCTGAATGCCGGGATAAAGCTCCTCCGCCTTTGCCTTTGCCTTGTCAGCCACCCCCGGCGCAGAGCCAAAGAAATAAACCCTGTCTCCCCGTAAAGGTGCCTCACGCATCAGCTCCTGTGCCAGGTCAAAGCCAGCCACCCTTTCCGGCATTGGCTCCCCCAGATGGCCTGCCGCCCAGACAGTACCTGCACCATCCGGCACCACCAGATCCGCCTGATTCAATATATCCTTCAATTCCTCATCCTGAGTAGCACGCATCAGCATCTCCGCATTTGCAGTGGCTACCAGGGCAACCTTCTTCTCCGCAATAAACTGCTGAACCGTCTCAACAGCCTGAGCCATAGTCAATGAATTTACATTAACGCCAAGGATTTCCACTTGCTTTAATGGCATCCATCTACCTCCCACAATACACTCACATATCATCATTTACTCAAAAATTCCAACCTACATTTTAGCACAAAGCACCACAAATTAACAATATATAAAATTAATAAATGCAAATTTTATTATATGCATGGCTGGAAAACTCCCTTGCATGGCACAAAAAAAGCGGCAGCAGCAATTCATCCGCCCACCGCTTTTCCATTTGCTTCATAATTATATTAGAGAAATTGTATTAGAGAATATCGATATGCTCCCCGGCCAGTGCCTTGTTCATGCTACGGACAGCACAGAACTTGCCGCACATGGAGCAGGTATCATCATGCTCCGGGGAACGGTCAGCACGGATAGCCTTGGCAGTCTCAGGATCCAGGGCACACTCCCACTGGGCATCCCAGTCCAGCTTGCGGCGGGCATCCCCCATCCGGTCATCGATCTCCCTGGCACCCCGGACACCCTTGGCAATATCAGCTGCATGGGCAGCAATCTTACTGGCGATGATGCCCTGCCTTACATCATCAACATTCGGCAGTGCCAAATGCTCGGCTGGCGTCACATAGCACAAAAATGCCGCACCGCTCATGGCAGCCATAGCACCGCCAATGGCTGCGGTAATGTGGTCATAGCCAGGGGCAATATCGGTTACCAGCGGACCAAGCACATAGAACGGCGCCCCCTGGCAGATGGTTTCCTGCACCTTCATGTTGGCAGCAATCTGATCCATTGGCACATGCCCCGGTCCCTCTACCATAACCTGTACGTCCTTTGCCCATGCCCTCTTGGTCAGCTCCCCGAGACGCACCAGCTCCTCAATCTGGCATACATCGGTAGCATCCGCCAGGCAGCCGGGACGGCAGGCATCACCCAGGGATACCGTCACATCATACTCACGGCAGATATCGAGAATCTCATCATAATATTCATAGAAAGGATTCTCATTGCCGGTCATGGACATCCAGGCAAAAACCAAAGAGCCCCCCCGGGAGACGATGTTCATCTTCCGCTTATGCTTCTTGATCTGCTCAATAGTCTTTCTGGTGATGCCGCAGTGCAAGGTAACGAAATCCACGCCATCCTGGGCATGGAGGCGCACCACATCAATAAAATCCTTGGCAGTCAGGGTGTCCAGATCCCGCTGATAGTGGATAACGCTGTCATACACCGGCACCGTGCCAATCATGGCAGGGCACTCCCTGGTAAGCTTCTGGCGGAAAGGCTGGGTATTGCCATGGCTGGACAAATCCATAATCGCCTCTGCCCCCAGGTCAATGGCGGACATAACTTTCTGCATCTCCACGTCATAATCCTTGCAGTCCCGGGAAACGCCCAGATTTACATTGATTTTTGTCCTCAGCATAGAACCTACGCCCTCCGGCTCCAGGCACTTGTGATTTACGTTGGCAGGAATCGCCACCTTGCCGCATGCCACCAGGGGAATCAGCTCCTCCACGGTCATGCGCTCCTTGGCTGCCACCTTCTCTATCTCCGGCGTAACAATCCCCTTGCGCGCCGCCTCCATCTGAGTCTTGTACTCTCTTGCCATCACTCTACTTCCTTTCATTACTATAGTGCTTGCTCTGCCATTCAGCCGTAAACAAAAAATGGTACGCTGTAGCTCACCATCACAAGCTGCAGGCATACCACCCCCAGTACATCACATTCCCTACGTTGGCATTACCCACATCAGGTTCCCGGTCTAGGTGCTAAACCTACTCTCAGCCTGCTGCCGCAAGCTCCCATGACACACATTCTACCATCATTCCCTAGTAAATTCAACTATAATTTGTATCCTGGTGATATTTAGGCTATAATATAATTGAAATTTATGACAAAATATTATACCAAGGCAGCTTCCCTGGTACTAAAAGGAGACGCACATGATTACAAAAGAACTTCTGGACGAAATTAATGCCCTTGCAAGAAAACAAAGGTCAATCGGGCTCACTGACGAAGAAAAAATCCGTCAAAATCAGTTAAGAAAAAAATATTTAGCAGGATTTCGGGAAAATATGAAGAATATATTAGACAGGGTAGAAATTGTCGACGCTGTACCCGATAGTAAACTTAACTAACTAATAGCAACTCATTCTCCATCAATAGTAAGCGATAAATTATACAAATTTTAGCAAAATTGAAATTTTGTTCTTGCCCTGTATAAATTTGTTATACAAATTATGAAAAAATAAGCCATATTTATAGTTTTTATTGACAAGAAAAAACAAAAACTTTATACTATTTGTAGAGAATGTTAGGGGTAATGTAGGAGTTTTTTCGGGGGTTATTAACTAAGTAATTTTTTATATTAAGGAGATGTTTTATATGTCCACTAGTGCAACAAATTTTGGTCCTGTAAAAATTACCGAGACCGTACTGCGTGATGCTCATCAGTCCCTGCTGGCAACTCGCATGCGTACAGAGCAGATGCTTCCTATGCTGTCCGCTTTGGACAAGATCGGTTACAATGCATTGGAAGCCTGGGGCGGTGCTACCTATGATTCCTGCCTCCGTTTCCTGAACGAGGATCCATGGGAGCGTCTTGATACCCTCAAGGCAAACCTGAACACCCCGATTCAGATGCTGCTCCGCGGCCAGAATCTGCTGGGCTACAACCATTATTCCGATGACGTAGTTCGTGCTTTCGTAAGAAAAGCTTCCGAGCACGGCGTAGGCGTGTTCCGTATCTTCGATGCACTGAACGACGTTACCAACCTGAAGACTGCTATCGCTGCAGCCTTGGAAGCAAAGGAAAAGCCGCATGTACAGGGCTGCCTCGTTTACACCATCAGCCCGTTCCACACCAACCAGACCTTCGTTGACCTGGCTATCAAGCTGAAGGAGATGGGCGTTCATTCCATCTGCATCAAGGATATGTCCGGCCTTCTGAAGCCTTATGTAGCTGAGGATCTGGTAAAGAAGCTGAAGGAGCAGGTTGGCCTGCCAATCGAGCTGCATACCCACTACACCTCCGGCTTCGGCTCCATGACCTACCTGAAGGCTATCGAGGCAGGTGTTGACATCATCGACTGCGCACTGTCCCCTCTGGCAAACGACACTTCCCAGCCATGTACCGAGACCATCGTTGCTACCCTGGAGGGCATGCCTCGTGATACCGGCCTTGACCGTCAGGCAATGGACCCTATCGCCAAGCACTTCCTGCAGGTTAAGAAGGATATCATGAAGGAGTTCAACCTGCCTGGCTACTTTGATGTAAATCCGAAGGTTCTGGACTTCCAGATTCCTGGCGGCATGCTCTCCAACATGGTGAACCAGCTGAAGGAAATGGGTGCTGCTGACAAGTATCAGGAGCTCCTGGATGAGATGCCTCGCGTACGCGAAGACCTGGGCTTCCCTCCACTGGTAACTCCTTCCTCCCAGATTGTTGGTACCATGGCTACCATGAACGTAATCATGCAGGCTAACGGCCAGCCTCGCTACAGCATGGTTCCGAACGAGGTTCGCGACCTGGCCCGTGGCAAGTTCGGCAAGACTCCAAAGCCTGTTAAGCCTGAGGTTCTGGCTGCTATGAAGATTAAGCCTGAGGAAATGATTACCGACTGCGCTGTTGCCGATGCCAAGGAGCCTAAGATGGCAGACTTCCGCAAAGAGCTGGCTGCCAAGAAGGTTGACAAGAAGCTCGCCCCTATCAAGGCTAGCCTTGCCAGCGTAGATGCAGGCATCTATGAGCAGGTTCGTGATACTCAGATTGCCAAGATGATCGATGAAATCCCTGAGGAGGATGTACTCTCCTATGCACTGTTCCCACAGGTTGCCCTGGACTTCTTCGAGAAGAACGGCCGTCTCTAATATTGCGGCCTGACAGCCTTACAGGTTAATACACTACAAGCTAAAGCGGCTGCCGCGACTAATTTCTTAGTGCGGCAGCCGCTTATTTTATTTCTCCAAATTCCCCCAGCAATCATCCACAACACCTCAATGCCATAGCCTTTCATTTATTGTGAAGCAAAAGAACGTAGTCGCGCAAGCGTACCGCAGGGCACCTACGGCATAATTGCACAACTACGCTCCAGCATAACTACATATCTGCTGCGCACCAGGCAGACTGTATCCATCACGCCATCATATATCCTCAGTCTCCATACCTGCCAGGTTTTTGCTTCTGTAATAGCTGACAACCTTGTTCATGAAGTCGAAGGCTGTCCTGACAATATCATTGTTGGCAAAATAATCAATATGCCGGGAAAAACGATTATTCACCACCAGATACAAAAGCTCCAGCTGCTTGATTTTTTCCTGCTTGCTGGTAACAATCTTGTCAAATACCTCCATCGTGGTGACAAAATCGTACAGAAACGGCACAGACAGCTTGGTACTGCGCATGGATACGCCAATTCCGGGAATTTCACTGACTATCCGGCAGATTTCCTCCGATTTTTCTGACTGGTCATCCTCCACCGCCCGCAAGTCATGCAACAGGCAATTGTTGTGGGCAATGCTGTTCCTGATGTTGCGCACAGAATAAAAATAACTCGGATTGACATGCTTCTGGTCGTATTTGCTGTAATAAAAGTCATACAGCACAATCAGATTGGTAAAGGTCAGCACCTCTATAATATTCCATACCGCAAAATTATCCTTATACTTCTTTATCAGTCCGGCAGTATAAGGAGCCTTCTGCCGCTCAATCTCCCTGGCCAGCCAGGGCTGCCTTTTGAAAAGCTCTGTCACGATGGAGTAGCCATCCTCACGCTTGTTTTTTTGCAGAGATGCCAGCAGGTTGATTTTGGCAAAATGCTCCACATCCATAACAATAGGAAACATGACACGCCTCAGGTAAACATCCAGCAACGACAGCTCCTTGAGATAGGCAAAATCCAGGTCAATGTACTCCCCCATCCTGTCACCCTTGCGGTATTTGTCATAATTATTGGCATAAAACTTCAAGCGGAAATAGTAGGTATGGTTTGCCAGAAACTCCTTGGCTTTCTTCTCATCAATCATCTCAAAGGTAATTCCCTTTGACTTCATCTGCTGAATCTGGCCATCAATATTAAACTTTTCCCGTGGCATACATTCACTTCCTGTCCTGCAAAAATTCAGATGAGCACAGCTATTACAATAATATTACCATATATGAAAAAATAATGAAATGATTTTCAAGTTTGAAACATCCATTCTCTCCCTTATTTCACAAAATGAACATTTATTTGAGAGAATTACTTCAATCTATAATAGCAGATGTTCTTCCCTGATCCTTCCCGTTTCAATTCACCGAATGATACCAGCTTGCGGAGAGCCCCCTCAATGGAGCTTACGCTGAGAGATGGACACATCTCACGAATGTCCTGCTTGGTAAAACGGCCAATTTTATCCATCGTAGCACGTCTGACTGTTTCCAAGGCAGGCAGTTTCGTTTCTACCATTTCCCAACATAAAAACCACTTCTATACAACAACAAAGTTGTGAGCAACCGGCTCATTCTGCCGTTGCCATCATTAAAAGGATGAATACACAGAAAATCGTGGATAAATATCGGAATGACAATCAATGGTTCAACTTCCATATTACCAATAACACGATTATATTCCTCTTTTCAAGTTCTTCAGGTCTCTGCTTCAGATACATTTCCTGCTTTCCGGCTTCTTTGTATATAGCTGCAATCAAGCCAAGAACTTCTGAATCCCACTTTTGATTCTTTATGTCAGAATAATTAAACGTCCTCATAACCTTATCTCCAAATCATTCCCTTAAATTACACCATAAAATAAGGGGAAAGTCAATGTTGTAAGGGCATGACCAGCTATATACTAAATAAAATCTCTGGAAACATCAGATGTGCTCTCGACCTGATAATTGACATATATTCCGCCACTTCTTCCTCGGAAAAACCATGAACACTCACAATTTCATAATCCGGCAGATAACATGTCATATCATGAAAACAATCATTTGCATCCGGCTTTTCTATATATACCTTTACTCTATTGTCCGGCAACAATTCAGAATGAACAATTTCTGTATGGTCATCTAAGGTCATAAATGGATATATCATGACAAATCCGCCCTTCCTCATGTATTTAGTCATGTTCTCTGTCATAAATCCATTCAATAACATCATCAACAGTAAGGCTGTTATCTGCAATTCCAACGACAAGCTTTTCTGCATCCTCCTGTGAATAATCAAAAAAGATATAATTCACGGCAAGATATATAAACATGGTATGTACAGCAACTCTCTTATTACCGTCTACAAACCCATGATTCTTTACTAATCTATGAAACAAATGAGCTACTTTTCCTCAACTGTAGGATAAAACTCCACACCATTAAAAGTCTGAAACGGTGCATTTATTGCCGATTCTATCAAAGAAATATCCCTGACACCAGCTGAAATAACACTGTTATTTTCAAGTTCTCGGTGAAAGTCCATAATATCATCAAGTAAAAAAGAAATCATCATCTTGTTTCAAGCCTCTTATATAATTCAGCATTTTTTACCAAAAATTCCTTTGAAAGTTCTTTTATCCTTTTAGCTAACTCAGGACAATTTTTAGAAGTTATCACATTATTTTGATTTCTTACTTTTTCAATTATACTGGTATTTGAATTTTTTTCTAACATCGTATACTTCCACCTCTACACATTCTAACAATTCTGTAGCAACTAATAATAGAATATGCACCTTATCCAATATACGCATAGCACTTTTTAATGAAGGAACATTATATTGCATAAAATTACAAGCTGGCACTGCACCAGGGCGGCATGGCATGTGCCTGGCACTGCCATGCCGCCCCGAATACAGTAAAAAAACTAAATAACAAAGCTAAAAGCTTATTTCATCTTCTCCTTGAGCATATCAGCTGCCGCCAGCAGCCCCACAATCATGGCTGATGGCCTTGGCGGACAGCCCGGCACATATACATCCACCGGCACCACCTTGTCAGCAGCCCCCACGATGGCATAAGTATCCCCATAGGTTTCGCCGCCTGCCGCACAGGCACCACATGCCATTACCAGCCTCGGCTCCGGCATAGCCTCATAGCTCATCTTCAATGCCTGCTCAAGATTGCGCGTCACTACGCCTGTTACCATCAGCATATCCGCATGGCGTGGGGATGCCACGAAAGCCACCCCGTACCTGTGCAAATCATAATAAGGATTGCCCAGTGCACCCATCTCAAAATCACAGGCATTGCAGGAACCTGCATCCAGATGGCGCACATGCAAAGAACGCCCCAGCTTTTCCTTCAGCACATCAGCCAATGCCTCCTGCCCTGCCTCAATGAGATATGGCATAGCATCCTCATGAGAATGCTGCAACATATTGCCATCTTCCCTGCCTTCTTCCAAAGCAGCCCTGGCACATGCCTCTACGCACTTGCCGCAGAAAATGCATTTTTTGTAGTCAATCTTGTAGCCGCTGCCCTCAGCCTGAAAAGCCCCTACCGGGCATGCCCCCTGGCACTTTGGCAAAAGGCTTTCCTCCACGCTGCCTGACAGCTTGCCGCGAAAACGCTGGCTGCCGCTGAGGGACACCTGCTCCGTAGCTATCTTGTCGCGAAAAATTCTCTCCAATACCTTAAACACAGTCATCCCTCCTTATCTGTCAATACATGCGTAGCAAAGCTCAAAGCTCTTGTTTATTAATGGGAAATCAGGAATAATATCCCCCTGCACCGCAATAGTCAGGGCAGGCCAGTTTGGATAAGAAGCACTGCGGACAAAGAGCCTGTCAATCCTGCCCTCCTCATCCAGTGCCACATAATGGAAATTGCTGCCCCTTGGTGACTCGCAGATGCCCCAGGCTTCCCCGGCACCATAGGCCATATCGGCATGCAGCGGCATGCCGTGGCAGTTCCGCAGCATATCCAGCAGCTTGTCCACCATCTCAAATGAAGCAGACAGCTCCCCGATGCGCACCAGAAGCCTTGCCGCCACATCCCCCATGGTCTTGGTATATGGCTTGAAGTCCAGCTCCGGGTACACGCCAAAGGCGAAATCACTGCGGCTGTCATGGGCATAGCCGCTGGCTCTCGCCCCCACGCCAACCATGGCCAGGTCCACAGCCGTCTGATGGCGGATAATGCCCGTAGTCTGCACCCGGTTCTGGAAATTCTCCTGCTCCCGGAACATGGTAGCCAAATCCTCCACGCCCTCGGCAACAGCATCAATCACGCTATGGATTTCCTCAATCAATTCAGGGGTAATGTCCTGGCGGACGCCTCCCGGCACAATCACGCCCCGGAGGAAGCGGTTCCCGGCCACGGCCTCGCAAAGCCGCATCAGCCGCTCCTTGAGCCTTGCCCCCAGGCTGATGGCAGGATTAAAGCCCACGCCTGCCGGCATGTTGCCCAAATCACCCACATGATTCACGATGCGCTCCAGTTCCGACAAAAGAGTGCGGATAATCTCCGCCCTTCGCGGCACGCTGACACCTGCTACCTTTTCCACCGCCTGGCAGAAGCTCCAGGTGTTGGACACGCTGCAGGCGCCGCAGATGCGCTCCACAATGTGCAGAGCCTCCTCCGGCGTCCTGCCCTCCACCGACTTCTCAATGCCGCGATGGGTAAAGAACAGCTTGGCATCCAGCTGCAGCATGGCCTCGCCAGCCTGGCTGAAGCGGAAATGCCCCGGCTCGATGATACCTGCATGAATAGGCCCTACAGGCACCTCAAAGAGCCCCTGCCCCTTGGCAGAGCGCACCTTGAACTTCCGCTCGCCGCGAACCTTGGCATTGACCTTCACAGACTTCCGCAGGGGATAAAAGCCCTCCGGGAAGCTCTCATGCAATACCAAAGGCCGCAAATCAGGATGTCCCTCCGGCACCAGGCCGAACATATCATGGATTTCCCGCTCGTACCAGGCCGCAGCCGGAATGGCATGAGTAATGCTCTGATAGCTCAGAGAGCCCTCCGGATTAAACACCGCTTTGACCACCTGCATGTCCTTCTTCTCAGGAATCTCAAAATAGCAATAAATGGCATAGCCGGTGCCCTGGGCAGTTTCATCCCTGCCGAACATGGCAGTCAGCGGATGGCGCCCCCCGTCATAGACACGCACCGCCGTCTCCAGCAATGCCTCCGGCGCGATCACCTGCTCAACATGTGCAATACGCTCCATCAATACACACCTCCCAGAACAATCTGTGCCGCATGAGTCAGCAGGTTATTCAGTACCGCAATCTCACTGAGCCCGGCACTGGCCACGCAGCTAAAGAGCAAAAGACCTGCCAGCACGGCGGAATCCACGAAGCCAAAGAGCTCCCCGGAGCTCTTTCTCTTGGCCTGGCCGCCAAACATGCGCATGACATGGTACAGAATACCAATCAGCATGCCAGCCAGCAACAGCAGCATCAAAATGCCCAGCCACGGATGCTCCGCCTGGAAAAAGCCGAAAATAATATAGAACTTGCTGAAGAACACACCAATTGGCGGCATGCCCAGGATACCCACGATGCCCAGCAGCCAGAACAAAGCCGTCCGCGGCGTCTGGGTCATCATGCCATGGATGCGCATCATATTCTTGGTGCCAAACTCCTCCATGATGGTACCAGCCGTATAAAACAGGGAATACTTCACCAGGGCATGGTTAAACATGTGCAGCAGCATAGCCTGGGCGGCCATTGGCACAAAAAGTCCCAACCCTGCCACCATCAGGCCAAAATTCTCCATGGAGGAATAAGCCAGCATGCGCTTTACATCCCTCTGCACCAGCACAAAAGGCACTGCCGCCGCCACCGTAAAGAGGCCGAAGAACAGGCACAGGCCGCTGATGAAATCCACCCCGATGGATGGCAGCAGGATAATGATATTACGTATCAGCACATAGATGGCACAGATACACAGAGAGCCGGACAGAAGTCCGCTGGTCAGTGCCGGTGCCTCGGAATGGGCATCCGGCAGCCAGGCATGCATTGGTGCCAGTCCCACCTTGGTGCCATAGCCTACAAAGAGGAAGCAGAAGGCAAACTTGGCCATAGCCGGGTCAATGCTGTCCACATGCTGGGCAAGATACAGCCAGTTCAGAGGATTGGCCGGCCCGATATTGGTCAGCTGGATGTAGTAAACGAGAATTGTTCCCAAAAGGGCAAGACAGATGCCCACAGTGCAGACCATGACATACTTCCAGGTGGCCTCCAAAGAGGTACGGGTAAACTTGAAGGCCACCAGCAGGGCAGATACCAGGGTAGTAGCCTCAATGGCAACCCACATCAGGCCCAGGTTATTCACCGTCACCACCACAAACATAATCCACACAAACATGTGGGACAGGGCATAAAAACGCCCCTCCAAACGGCCAAAGCGGCGCAGATAGCCATACCGCTTGTTGGTATCCCTGTCCAGGTAGGCCTTGCTGGTCCAGGCAAAGGCCAGGTACAGGGTGCCGATAATCAGCAGCATCCAGACGCTGAGTGCATCCAGATACAGGTATTCATCCCCGTAGGGAGTATTCACATCAAAGCTCGTCACCAGCAGGAAAAGTGCCGCCGCCACAGAGGTGGCAGTCAGGCGGTTCAGCCAGTGCAGCACATTCCTTGACAGCAAATTTGTTGCCGAAATCAGACTGAAGATAACAGGCAACAAAAGTATGATATAGATAAGGTCACTTATACTAAAATTCATCTCATTATTACCCCTTCAGCTTTTTCATTACACTTGTATCAGTAGTCATAAAGGACAGGCGCATTCTGGAGGTCAGGATAACCAGCACCACTACCGCAATCAGCACGTCCAGGAAAACACCCAGCTCCACCACCAGCGGCAGTCCCTCCGTCATCAGGAGTCCCAGCAGGTAAATGCCATTTTCCAGCGTAATCAGTCCCACAATCTGGATTATGGCACGCTTTCTCAGCACCATCAGGGAAAGCCCTGTCATAATCATCAAGATAGAAGCGGCAATAATATCACGTCCCATCGAGCCCGGCAGCAGCCGCTCCACAATGGCATAGCCCAGCACCAAAAACAGTGCCGCCGCCATGGTGGAGTAGTTGACGTTGCTCTCGGACAAAATCTCACGCTCATTGGTGAGCTTGCCCACCAGGTGCCACACGGCCCCTGGGATAAAGATAACCTTTACCGCCAGCGTCAAAAGCCCCGGCAGCATGGCATGGAGGCCGCCCCCGTGGGACAGGCCCAGCCAGAAGCAGGCACAGGCAATAATCAATGACTGGCTGGCCAGGCAGATGACAGCCCGCCGCAAATCCGTAATTCTGGTCTGCAGAAAAACCACAAGAACCAGGAACACTACCAAATAATCCATTTTCTCCCAGTCCTCCTTACTCTGCAATAATCGCCAGAAGCAGCAGCACTATTGCCGCCCCCAGATAAACACGCACCTTAAAGAGGCGCATCTTGTTGTTGAGGATTTCCACAACCCCTATCAGCACCGCCCCAAACAGGATTTTTACTGCCAGAGGCACAGCCAGCGGCAGGTATAAAGCCCCGAACAAGGTCAGGAACACCATGATTTTCAGCATGCTGCCCAGATGGATAAGAGTCAGCAGAGGTCCGGAATACTCCAAGGTCATGCCCTCATGAATCATGGTCAGCTCCAGATGGGTATCAGGATTATCCACCGGCAGGCGGCTGTTCTCCGCCAGGATTACCAGGAAAAATGCCACGCAGGCCAAAGCCGCCGACACGGTAAAATACGCCCCGTCATAGTCAATCACCATGCTGGACAAAGTAGTAGAATGATACCGCAGGCTGTTGATGAGGATAGCCAGCATCACCGCAGGCTCCACCAGCACGGAGATGTAAATCTCACGGGAGCCCCCCATGCCGCCAAAGGAAGTGGCCGCATCCATGGAGGAAAGCGTCATAAAGAACCGCCCCAGGGCAAGGATATAGACAAAGACAAAAGCATCGCTAATGCTCACCTGCCCTGCCAAAAAGCCCGGCACCATAGAAGCCGCCAAAAAGCTGGTCACAAAGTACGCCACCGGCGCCAGGATGAAAATCACGCTGGTATGAGGTGTCAGAATAGTAGGCTTCTTCCACCATTTCCGCAAATCAAAATACTCCTGCAGCACGCTGGCTCCCTGCCTTTTCTGCAAGAACGCCTTTACCTTGTTGATAATGCCGGCAATCAAAGGCGCAAAAGCCAGCAGCACCAGGGCCTGTACTATATTAAGCCCCAGACCTTCCAGAATGTAGCCCATTATAATACCCCCCAGATAAGCACGCAGATCATGGCAATCATAGTATAGCCGATATACAGGCTCACGCTGCCCTCCTGAATGTGGCGGAAAGCGGAGGATGAGCTGATCATCCAAGTCTGCACCGGCTTGTACAATTTCTCAGTAAACAAATCAGGAATCTCCAGATGCACCTTCAGCTTGCGGCCGAAATAATCATGCTCCTTGCGGATGTACTCGGTATGCCGCTGAGGGTTCAGGATGCTGCCAAAGGCACGGCGCAGAGGCTTGCTGAAGCCGGTAGCGCTGTACTGCTGGCGGCTGGTAGGATAAGTGCCGCAATTCCAAGTCACATCCCTGCGCTCAAACTTCCTGCGGCCAAGGAGTGCCACTGCCACAAACACCGTCACCAGCACGGTCACAGCCAGGATAATCGCCGGGCTGTAAATGGCATAGCGTCCGCTGCCTCCCCAGATAATTCCCAGAGGGTTCCCCATAGGCGCAGTCATCGGCCCTGCCACGATGCTCTGCATGATGTTCACCACAGGATCAGGCAATATGCCCACAATCACTACCAGAGCAGCTGCTATGCCCATGCCCAGCAGCATAAAGAACGGCTGCTCATGAGCCTTGTCCACAATCTGGCTCCGCGGACAGCCCAAAAAGGCCGTGCCGTAGAGGCGCACGAAGCACCCAAGAGCCGTAGCACCGGTCAGTCCCAGCAGGACAAAGGCAAAAACCACCAAAAGCCTCAGCTCCGGGCTGCCTGCCTGCTGTGCCAGGGTAATAAAGCTCTGCAGTACCAGCCACTCACCAATCAGTCCGCTGGTAAAAGGCAAGGAAGACAGCGCCATGGCGCCAATCAAGGTGAAAAATGCCGTATAAGGCATTTTCTTAATCAGGCCGCCCATCTTCTCGATGTTCTTGCTGCCGGTGGCATGCATTACAGCACCGGCACTCATGAACATGAGCCCCTTCATCAGGCTGTGGCTGAAAGCATGCACCATAGCGGCAGTAAAGGCCACCACCGCCAGCGGGAAAAGATTCATAGCCATCAGCACCATGCCGCAACCAAACACGGCAAAGATAATGCCCATATTCTCAACGGAGGAATAAGCCAGAATCCGCTTCATATCCACCTCCATGGTGGCATAAAGCACCCCCAGGAAAGCGGAAATCAAGCCCACAACAGTCACCAGCAGGCCGTACCAGAACACATCCATGCCGATGAACTGAAAGGCAAAGCGGCCAAAGCCGTACAGTGCCACCTTCAGCATCACGCCGCTCATCAGGGCAGACACATGGCTAGGTGCCGCCGGATGGGCATTAGGCAGCCAGATATGCAGGGGCATCAGGCCGGACTTCAGGGCAAAGCCTGCAAAGGCACATAAAAAAGCGATATGCCGCATAACCCCGTCAAGCTGATTATGCATCATATCAGCAAAAGCAAAGCTGGCAGAATGGCTGCCCAGAAGATAAAAAGCCACGAGGATTGCCGCCGTGCCCAGGTGAGTCATCACCATGTACTGATAAGCGGCTGAAACGGTTTCCTTCTTGCCTGCCTCGTGATTTACCAGCAAAAAAGAAACAAGTGCCATAATCTCCCAGGACACAATGAAAGTAAACGCATCCCCGGAAATCAGCACCGCTACAATCGAAAACAAAAATAAATTCCACATACCTGTCAGGGCACGGATACGGCTCCCCAGGTACCCCCTGGCATAGTCCAGGGCATAAATGCTAATGAAAAACCCGGCGATGCCGGTAATAACTAAAAACACACTGCTCCAGCCGTCAGCAATCAGCGAATAGCTGCCCCATTTTGCCTCAATCAGCAGGGCACTATTGGGCATCAGCAGATACCTGAGGCCGCTGAAAGCAGTCATGCCGCTGGCCACAATGGCACAGAGCATGCCTGCATAATGAGCAGCCAGCTCCAGCCTCTTTGGCCAGACAATGGTCAGCGTTCCCAGCAGGAATACCAGCAGGGAACATAACAATACATCCATTTTTTCAACTCCTATATATTTATTACCTGCCCCGCCCCTTGGGGCAAGGCAGGTTTATAACAAAATCAGAACCCGTCAGGCTTTTCTCGCCAGCAGCTGCTGACGCACATCCTCCGGCACCAGATTGCCGCCGGTAGCCCAGATAATATGGGTGGCGTTGGCCATCTTCTTGCCCAGGCGGTTGTCATACTTGTACTCATCCATCACAGCGGAACGCCCCATGCACACAGGGCCGTGGATGGCGGCACAGGCACTAGGCTCGATGAAGATGCCCTCATGCTGCCACAAAAGCTGCAGATACTCAAAAATCCGCTTGTCCTTGATGGTAAAATCACCGCTGAGGAACGGCAGGATAAACTCCCCCACAAAGCCCGACTGACGGCTGACAGCCAGACCGTCTGCCTGGGTATTGCCGGACAACCCGATATCCTGCACGGATATATTATCAAAGAGCCCTGTCACCATGCCCAGCAGCATGCAGGGAGCCTGAGTAGGCTCCACAAAGAAGCAGTGCACATGCTCCCCAAAAAGCTGCTTCAGGCCGAAGGTAATGCCGCCAGGGGCACCGCCCACGCCGCATGGCAGGTACACAAACAGAGGGTGGTCACCATCCACCACAATATGCTCTGCTGCCAGCTGGCTCACCAGCATCTTGGCTGCCACCGCATAGCCCAGGAACAGCTCCTGGGAGTGTTCATCATCCACAAAATAGCTGGTCTCGTCCCCATCGGACTTCGCCCGGCCTTCCTTCACAGCATCGCTATAGTTGCCCTCGTACTCAATGACGGTCACGCCCTTGCTGCGAAGCAGATCCTTCTTCCACTGCCTGGCATCGCTGGACATGTGGACAATGGTCTGAAAGCCCAGAGCCGCCCCCATAATGCCAATGGACAGCCCCAGGTTCCCTGTAGAGCCAACCTGCAGCTTGCGGGTAGCAAAAAACTCCCGTGCCTCCTCATCAGCCAGCTTGCAGTAGTCATCCTCAAAGCTTTCCAGGATGCCGTTCTCCACCGCCAGGATTTCCGCATGCTTCATCACCTCATAGATGCCGCCCCTGGCCTTCACAGAGCCAGCCACCGCCAGATGGCTATCCAGCTTCATCATCAGCCGCCCGGAAATATCCGCGCCAATGCGGGGCGAATTCAGTGCCTCCCTGAGCTTCGACACCTCCACCAGGTCGGAGTCAATCAGGCCGTTCCTTTCCTCCGTTTCCGGGAACAGCTTTTTCATCAGGGGAGCAAAGCGGCGCATACGGGCATAGGCAGAATCAATATCCGACAAAGTAAGGGATGAACGCAGCACCGCATCATCGTTATTCAT
The DNA here is from genome assembly GCA_051866255.1 of Anaerovibrio sp. Classification (GTDB taxonomy): domain Bacteria; phylum Bacillota; class Negativicutes; order Selenomonadales; family Selenomonadaceae; genus Anaerovibrio. The sequence goes on from JBJDWY010000078.1 coordinate 32,926, forward strand.
CTTCATTGGATTTGCCCATTCCACCTCAATGGCATTTCGTATATCAGTCAGCAAAATCTCCCTGCGCTCCAGAGAAGAAAGGCTATCAATTTCCATCCGTGAACATTCCTTTCCTTAACACTCAACCAACACTTAATTAATAAACAACCAACAATTATTCAGCAATTAACCAATAAATAATCCATATTCCAGCAGCAACCGGTCAATAATTATTCAAAAGTTAATCAATACCATCTAAATCAGCACCGTTTAATTATACAGGCTTTGCTCCCTCAATTCAACTGCATTTTCGCAAATAAGCAATAAAATCTGCCTCCGGCAAAGGCTTGGAGTAATAATACCCCTGTACATAGTCACAGCCCATCTTCATCAGCCGCTGCCGCTGCTCCTCGGTCTCAACCCCCTCTGACAGCACCGAAAGCCCCATATTCTTGCACATATCAATAATATAGCGCATCATCTTGTCGCTCTGCTCATTCTGCTCCTGGCGGATAAAGCTCATGTCCAGCTTCACCACATCTATATCCATATGTCCGAACATGCTTAAAGACGAGTATCCCGTCCCAAAATCGTCCAGCTCCACCACAAAGCCATCACGATGCATCTCATTCACCTTCCTGATGACCATATCAGGATTGTCCATATATGCCGACTCCGTTACCTCGATGTGCAAATCCGCAGGCTCTAATCCATATTTCTCCAAAAGCGGCTTCAAAATCTCCTCATCGTGGAAATAGATAAAATCCTTCCGGGAAATATTCACCGATACAGGTACCGTCTTCAGTCCCATGCCCCGCCACCGCTGGATAGCGGCACAGGCCTCCTCCCACACATACCTGTCCACATGAGCCACAAAGCCGTTATCCTCAAAAATCGGAATAAACTCTCCCGGGGACATGAAGCCATACCGGGGATGAATCCAGCGCACCAGAGCCTCCGCCCCGATCAGCTTGCCATCAAAGATACTGTGCTTGGGCTGATACCAGACCTGGAACTGCCGCTGATTGATGGCTTCCTCCATATTTTCCAAAATCCGCTGTGTCTTCAGGGCATACAAACGGATATTATCATCGTAGAGATTAATCAGCTGATTGTATTTGTGCAGGATTTTCTGCAGTGCCATCATGGCACGGTCACACATAACGCTGACAGGTATGCTGTGGTCTACCGACTCATAAATGCCGTACTTCTGCACAAAAGGCGGCAGCCCCTCTTTGACAGTCTTATACTCATGCAGCTCATCAGACTGCTGCTGCAAAAGCTTCTGATAGCTGCCAGCCGAATGAGGCAGCAGCTGGACAAAGGTGGCATCATCCAGGCGCCCGTAGACGCTCCTTTCCCACTCGTCCTGGTCATGATTCTGCGCCACATAGCGCAAAATAGCCTCTCCCTGCTTCGCACCGTACTGCTCGTTGATGTTAGGCAGATTCACCACATGGGTGCAGACCAGATCAAAATCCTCCTCAGGATACTTGGCAAGAAGCTGCTCCGCCAGATGCAGGAAATAATCCCTGGTATAGCAGTTGGTCAGGTTATCCATGCGCAGCACGTTCAGCATGACGGTCTTCTCATGGAGAGCTATAGCACGTTGCAAACGGCTCAGCAGCACATCAGGATTAAAGGGCTTGGCCACAAAATCCGTGGCACCTGCCTTCAGGCAGCCTGCCTCCTCCTCCGGTGTATTGTCACTGGTCAGCACCAGCACAGGAATCATCCGCATGATCTCATCCTTCTGGAACTCCTGCAAGAATTCATAGCCGTTCATCACCGGCATATTCAGGTCCATCAGGATAACACTGATGTCCGTGCTGTGATTTTTCAGATACTCCAATGCCTCAAAGCCATTTTCTTTCTCGACAGTCTTGTAATGCTGCTCAAGGAAATAGCACAGGGTAGTCCGCTGCAGTTCAGAATCATCCACCACCAGCACAGTCTTATCCCCTACCAGCTGGCGTTCCTTCACGGAAAGCTTTGCTTCCTTGTCCAGCTCCCGCTGATGCTCCTCATCAATATCACGGGCACACAGAAGAACCACCTGCCGGTCAGCCTTGTAGTCCTGAGAGGGAATAATCTCAATCATTTCCCACCTGTACCTGCCGCCCTTGGAACGGCGATATGTTATGCTCAGGTACTCCTTGCCGCTTGCCAGCTGCGACCTCAGCTGGCTTCTTTCCAGAAAGCTGGCAAACTCCTGGGCATCCTCTGCGTAGACCATACCGGCCTCAGCCGCCCTGGCAGCCATCCGTTCATAATTCTCGCTGTTTGCCAGCAGCCTCTGAATATCCGTCTGATTGCTCTGGATGCAGCGAAAGGAATTGTCCGTCAGATTGATATATACTATTGTATGATAAACATTTCTTACCAGGCGTAAAACATCATCTATATCCTTGTTGTAAAGCTCATCAGCAGCCATGCTACTTCCCTCCCATTCTATCATCTATTTTATACTCATTGGCCTAATTTCTCAAGTATATATACGAGAGTTTGATGCTTCAACGCAAAAAATACAATAATTCATCGCAAAACTAAAAGGCCTCACAAGCAGTACCAGCTCGTAAGGCCTTTTCAGCTACACTATTCCCATTTCAGCTTTCTACTTCAGCACCCGGCTGAGGAAGTTTTTCATCATCACATGGCCGTCAGGAGTGAGAATGGACTCAGGATGGAACTGCATACCCTGAATGTCGTATTCCTTGTGCCGCAGCCCCATAATCATGCCATTGGCCAGCTCCGCTGTCACCTCCAGGCAGTCAGGCAGGCTGTCACGCTCCACAATCAGGGAATGATAACGCCCCACCTCAATATCCTGGGGCAGCCCGGCATAGATGCCCTCGCCATTGTGCCTGAGCTTTGAGGTCTTGCCGTGGACGATTTCCCCGGCACGGATTACCCTGCCCCCAAAGACCTCACCGATGGCCTGATGCCCCAGGCAGATGCCCAGGATAGGCACCCTGCCCTTCATAGTGTCTATCAGGGACTCCGTAATGCCGGAATCAGCAGGCACACCCGGCCCCGGTGAAATCACGATGCCGTCGTATTTCCTGGCTGCCACCTGCTCCACAGTGATTTTGTCATTGCGGATGACCTCCACCTCCGCTCCCAGCTCGCACAAAAGCTGATAAACGTTGTAAGTAAAGGAGTCATAATTATCTAAAAGCAACAACATCATTCTCCACCTCCTCTACTACGGTAAACATGGCCTTGGCCTTCTGCAAAATCTCCTTGTACTCAAACTCCGCCTTGGAATCGTAGACAATCCCGGCACCTGCCTGGATATAGGCATTATCCCCGTCAATAAACATGGTGCGGAGGGTAATGCACATATCCATGTTGCCGGCAAAATCCATATAGCCTACCGTACCGGCATAAGGGCCCCGCTTCACCGGCTCCAGCTCGTTGATAATCTCCATGGCCCTCAGCTTCGGCGCGCCGCTGACCGTGCCTGCCGGGAAGCAGGCACGCATCACATCCATTGGCGTATAGCCCTTTTTCAAATTGCCCCGCACCTCGGAAACCATGTGCATCACGTGGGAGAACCGCTCCACCTGCCTGAGCTTGGTTACTACCACGGAGCCAGGCTCGCTGATGCGCCCGATATCGTTCCGCGCCAGATCCACCAGCATGGAATGCTCGGCACACTCCTTGATATCGTGCTTCAGCTCAGCCTCCAGGGCACTATCCTCCTTCTCGCTGGCACCCCGGCGGCGTGTTCCGGCAATCGGATAGGTATACACATACTCCCCTGCCACCTTTACCAGCATCTCAGGGGAAGCCGCCACAAACTTTTTCCTGCCAAAATTCAGGTAGAACATATAAGGGGAAGGATTTACCTGCCGCAGGCGGCGATAAAACAGGAAGGGCGGCTTGGTCAGTTTGGTGCGGAACTGCTTGCTTGGCACCACCTGGAAGATATCTCCCGCATTGATATATTCCTTGCAGCTGGCAATGGTATCCGCAAAATCCTGAGGCATTTCGCCATATTCCTTGAGAAAATCCAGTTTTTCCTGCCGAGGGGAGACCTTGGCAGAGGTGGTGATGGCCGGACTGTACAGCTCCTCCACCAGCTCCTGCATCCTGGCCTCCACCTTATTATACAATTCATCAAGGTTTTCCGCATTTTTAACATCAGCCAGATAGATAAGCTGGGAAGCATTCTTCTGCTGGTCAAAAACCATCAGCACCCTGCAAATCATGAACTGCCCCAGAAGCTCATCCTCCGCCACATCCAGGCCACGCACCCGGTCAAAGACAGCGGCAGTCTCATAGTTGAAATACCCTACCGCACCGCCATTGGCCAGGGGCAGCTGCTGGTTATAAAGGGCTAACTTCAAGCCCTTCATGTACTCATTCATGGTTTCCACCGGGCTGCCATCCAGCGCCTTCAGCCGGTCATCCTCCTGAATCATCAGGCGGTTCTTATAAATCTGCAAATTGATAAAAGGCTCCGCCCCGATAAAGGAAAAGCGGCCAAATTTCTGATGGGCATCCACGGACTCCAGCAAAAAGCCCTTTGACTCACCCACCAGCTTATAATACATGGACACAGGCGTATCCAAATCCGTATCTATGGAAGTTGCCACCGCCACAAGGCTGGCGGTTTCCGACAGCTTCTTAAAATCCTCCCTTGACGGACTCAGCTTCATATTCCTTCACCTTCCCCAATTACATTTTATCCAGGGCCTGGCGCATGCTGCCAATCAGCTCCATAGCTTCTTCTGTTTTGCCCTCCATGATGCGCTTTACCACGGCAGAGCCCACAATAACGGCATCCGCCTGCCGGGCAGCCTCTACGGCAGCCTCCGGGGTACCGATGCCGAAGCCTACGGCACACGGAGTATCAGTCTGCTTCTTCACATGCTCAATCACCCTGTTAATTGGGCTGTAATCAATCTTCCTGACGCCGGTAACACCGTTAATGGACACGCAGTAGATAAAGCCGTCCGCCGTAGTGCAGGTTTCGCTGATGCGCTCATCGGTAGTGCCAGGGGTAACAAACTCCACCAGGTGCAGCCCCTGCTCCCTGCAGGCCGCCTTCATTTCCCCGGATTCCTCATGAGGCACATCCGGGATGATGAAGCCATCCAGCCCTGCCTCCTTGGCATCCACAGTAAACTTCTCAAAACCGTAGTTCAGCATGTTGTTCACATAGCCCATGGCTACCAGCGGAATCTGGGAGGATTTGCGGATTTCCCTGACGATTTCCAGCACCTTCTTCACCGTCATGCCATTCTGAATAGCCTGATAGGAGGCTGCCTGAATCACAGGGCCATCCGCCATAGGGTCCGAGAAAGGCACTCCCAGCTCAATAATATCCGCACCGGCCTTTTCCGCCTCCAGCACCAGCCTGACAGTAGACTCTGCATCCGGCATTCCGGCAGTTATATAGATAACCAGGCCCTTTTTGCCTGCATTTTTTAATTCCTGAAATTTATTCTCCAAACGGCTCATTAGTCAATCTCCTCTCCCAATGCTTTCGCTACCTGCTGTACATCCTTGTCTCCCCTGCCTGACAGGGTAACTACTACAACCTCGTCCTGCTTCGTATTTGGCATCAGCTTTTCCAGATAAGCCAGCGCGTGGGAGCTTTCCACCGCCGGAATGATGCCCTCCAGCTTCGTCAGCAGCTGGAACGCATCCAGTGCTTCCTTATCGTTGATTCCTACATATTTTACCACGCCCTGGTCATGGAACATGGAATGCTCCGGGCCAACCCCAGGATAATCAAGGCCTGCCGAGATGGAATACACCTCGATAACCTGTCCGTCCTCGTCCTGTGCCAGGTAGCTGTAGGCACCATGCAGCACACCCGGACGGCTGGCAGGGTTGGAAAGAGTCTGGGCATTGTCGCCGATGGCAGTGCCCCGGCCTGCTGCCTCCACGCCAAACTTGTGCACATCAGCATCGTCCCTGAACTCGTAGAAAGTGCCGATGGCGTTAGAGCCGCCGCCTACACAGGCCAGCAGGTAGTCAAGGCGCCCACCTGTTTCTTCCTTGATCTGCTCACGGATTTCCCTGCCGATAATGGACTGGAAATCCCTTACCATAGTCGGATATGGATGAGGCCCTACTGCTGAACCGATGATGTAGTGGGTATCATCGATATGGGCAGCCCAGTAACGGATTGCCTCACTGGTGGCATCCTTCAGGGTGCTGGTGCCGGTAGTAACAGGCACCACCTCTGCTCCCAAAAGCTTCATCTTGAAAACATTCAGCTTCTGGCGCTCAATATCCACAGCCCCCATGAAAATCTTGCACTCCATGCCGAACAGTGCCGCCACCGTAGCAGTTGCCACGCCGTGCTGGCCTGCACCGGTCTCCGCAATCACCCGGTTCTTGCCCATGCGCTTTGCCAAAAGGGCCTGCCCCAGGGCATTATTGATCTTGTGGGCGCCGGTGTGGAGCAAATCCTCACGCTTGAGATAAATCTTAGCTCCGCCATAGTGCTTGGTCAGCTTATCTGCATAATACAAAAGCGTCGGCCTGCCTGCATACTCCACATAGTATTTTCTCAGCTCCGCCAGAAAATCAGGATCATCCTTGTATTTGTTATATGCCTCCTCCAGCTGGTTAAGCACCGGCATAACAATCTCAGGCACATACTGTCCGCCATACTTGCCAAATCTACCCTTACTAGCCATTCTCTATTTCCTCCTGTAATTCTACAACTTTAATAACTTTGCAATTTTATGATTCTTATAACCGTATAATTTCCTCAGCCTGCCACCCGGGCAGCTATCACATTCTCGCGAAGCTCTCCGTCTGACCGTACACATCAGGTGCCGTGGACAGGCCCTCGCCTACCAGGATGCCATCCAGCCCTGCCTCGTGCAGCTGCCGCGCTTCCTCCACCGTGTGGATGCCACTTTCACTAATCAATGTCCTGTTCCTGTCTGCCAGTGGCAAAAGGTCAAGGGTGTTCTGAATGGTTGTCTTGAAATACTTCAGGTTGCGGTTGTTGATGCCGATGAACTGGGCGGGAGTTGCCAGCGCCTTCGCCATGTCATCCTCGTCATGAACCTCCACCAGCGCATCCATACCCAGGCTCCATGCCAGATACAGATAATCCTTCAGCTGCTGTGCAGTGAGGATACGGGCTATCAGCAGCACCGCATCCGCCCCCAGCATTCTCGCCTCATAAATCTGATACTCATCAATGATGAACTCCTTTCTCAGCACCGGGATATCCACCAGCTCCTTGACCATGGCCACATCCTCGTTCCTGCCCAGAAAATGCTCATCCGTATGGACGGAAAGCATCGCGGCACCTGCCTTTTCATAAATCCTGGCCAGCTCCGCCACCGAATGGTTATGCCCGAAATTTCCCTTGGAAGGAGACTGCAGCTTGCACTCAGCTATGAGGTTCCATCTGCTCTGCCGGAAGCGATGGGACATGGCAAAGTTGCCTGTATTCTCCTCCGCTCTCCGCTTCACCTCATGCAGTGGCAGGGATTTTTTCGCCGCCGCCACCGTATCCTTTTTCTTTTCCACGATTTCTGCCAAAATATCTCTCATAACTTACCTCTCATAGCTTGCCTGTTCCTGACCTGCTTTTCATAGCTTGCCTGCTTCCTGCAAGAAATTCCTTATCAGGTGCACATCCTTTTTCCTGTCCTTTTCCATAGAGCTGGAAGCATCTATGCCGTAGGGCTGAAATAGCTCCATTGCCTCCCTGACATTGTCCGCCCCTATGCCCCCGGCAATAATATACGGCTTTGTTACCTTTCTGATTTCCCCGGCGGCCCTCTGCCAGGCAAAGCTGATGCCGCTGCCCCCTTCGGCATTTTTGCTGTAGCTGTCTATCAGAACAAAATCTGCGGGGTAACTGTTAGCCCTTTCCGGGGAAAAATCCTCACCGTAGCGAAAGGCCTTGATGATGCTGTAACCGCCTGCCTGCAACCTGCTGGCGTATGCCTCATTTTCATGTCCGTGAAGCTGGACAAAATCAAGCCCGCAGTAGTCAGCCAGGCGGCTTACCTCATCCAGGGGCTGATCCACAAAAACCCCCACCTTGCGGCACCGGGGAACCATCTGGCAGATTTCCCTCACCACCTCAGGCTCCACATAACGCCAGAACCTGCTGTTCATGATAAATCCCAGAAAATCCGCCCCCCTGGCTGCTGCCAGGGCTGCCTGCATATCCCTGATGCCGCAAATCTTCACCTTCACACCGCTGTCATTCATCACACAATCACCCTGCAATTCATATACATGTTACGCACTCAGCTTCTGAGTTTCCTCAATCAGCTGCTGCAGCTTCTTCAGAGCCGCCCCGGAATCAATCAGCTCATTTGCCAGCCTGATGCCCTCCTCAATAGAAGCAGCCTTATCACCGGCATAGAGGGCAGCACCGGCATTCATTACCACAATATCCCGCTTGATGCCCTTTTCCTCCCCCCGGAGGATTTTCAGGGTAATCTCCGCATTCTCCTGCGGCGTACCGCCTGCATAATCAGCCAGCGTTCCAGGCTGGAAGCCGTAGTCGGCAGGATTGATTTCATAGGTCCTGATCCGGCCATCCTTGATTTCGCTGACCTTGGTCTTCGTGTTGGTGGAAATCTCATCCATGCCGTCACCAGAAGCAATTACCATGGCATGCTTTACGCCGACCTCCTTCAGAACCCCCGCAATCAGCTCCGTCAGCTCCGCATCATAGATGCCCACCATCTGATAGTCAAGGCCTGCCGGATTGATAATCGGCCCCAGCAGGTTGAACACAGTGCGGAAGCCCAGCTCTTTCCTGGTCTTTGCCACATACTTCATGGCCTTGTTAAAGGCCGGGGCAAAGAGGAAGGCAATGCCGATATCATCAATGATTTTTCCTGCATTCTCAGGTGTCAGGTCATACTTGACGCCCAGCTCGCTGAGCACATCGGAGCTGCCGCTGGCGCTGGACACGCCCCTGTTGCCATGCTTGGCAACGGACACGCCACCGGCTGCCAGCACAAAGGCTGCCGTAGTGGAGATATTGAAGGTGTTCTTTGTATCACCGCCGGTGCCGCAGTTGCACATTACCGGCTTCTGATGAGGCACATGGGAGGCATGGGCAATCAGCGTCTTGGCAAACCCTGCAATCTCATCCACAACCTCTCCCTTCATCTTCAGCACGGACAAAAAGCTGGCAATCTGGCTCTCATTAGCCTCGCCGGTCAGGATAATATCCATGGCCCTGCCAGCCTCCTCCTGAGTCAGGTTCTCACCCTTCATGATCTTTGTAATATACTGCTTCAACATAATAACTACTTCCTTTCTTCATTCCGTAAAAAAATAAAAAAACCATTTCGCTCCATGTACAATACCGTTCCTACGGATTATACATGGGGCGAAATGGTTTCGCTGTGCCACCCAATTTCAACATCATATCCTGAGCCTTAGCTTTGCCTGCTGTCACGCACTAACAGCAATCAGGAGAAAATAAAAACGACACTCCCTCCCTAACGAGACGAAATGTCGTGCCACTCGATATGATATCCTCTTGATACGGGAAACCATCAACACTGATGCTTCCGATATCTCAGCCCTGTAACGGGAGCACCCGTTTCAGCCTACTCTCCATCTCCCAATAAGACGGATTTCGGTGAACCCTCATGGGACCATTCACTGAAGGCCTAACACCGGTCATCACACCAACCCGCTTTCGCGGCACCGGCTCGCTGAAGATAAGTAAAATCAGCTACTATTTCCCACTCCATGGTTTAAAATATTCATTTCTGATACTTTTCCTGTCTCTAGGAGCATCGCTCCCTTCGACGTTTTGTATGTTACACCTTTTTTTATTGCTTGTCAACACTTTTTTGTAAAAAATTTTCATATACGTCCCTGACAGCATAAAAAAAGAGTCGGCGCCCAACGGGCAAACCGACTCCCTGCCTATCAAAAACCAGATACAAAACCAGCAACAAGCAATAAAGCAAAACAAATAAAACAACTGCCAACCCAGCTATCAGAGCTGTGCCGGAGCCGGAGCTACGCTCTTTACCTCGCTAATCTCCACTCCATCAGGTACATAAAGCACCATAGTCGCAGTAATGCGACGCACTTCGCCATCCTGCACATAGCACACGCCATTCAGGAAATCACAGATACGGCGCTGCTCAGGCAGCTCTACACGCTCATAATTCACAATAGCGGAACGCTTAGCCTTCAAGGCATCAGCAATCTCGGATACACTGTCAAAATTCTGAGGAGTATAAATCTGGATTTTCATATCCAGGGACTTGTTGTTGGATACCAGCCTAATATCGCTCTTGCGAGAACCGCCTGTGCCATAAGCAGGCTTCGGAGCAACCACGCCCAAAGGCTCACCGCCAACAACCTTCTTCTCCTCATTAGCAGCGGCAGTATACACTACCTCAGGGCCAGCAGTCAATGCTGCAGACTCCTCCTCAACTCCGCCTTCCAAGTAGATTTCTTCCTCTACAGGTGCAAAAAAATTGCTCAGCTTTTTGATAATTTCCACGTTATCCGCCTCCAACAATAAATCCAAACAAATACGATATATCCCTTATTATCGTGTTCTTGCACCTACAGAAAAACGCCATATATTGTTTTACTCCATCAAGTGCTAAACTTCATCTTCATCAATCTATAATTCTGCGACTATTATACACTATTGTTTCATAAATATCAATGGATACTTTAGACCTAATTCAAAACTGCCTTACTTCCTGGCATTTTTGCTGGCACGGCCACGAACAGTCTTGTCCAAAATCGCCTTGCGCAAACGGATGCTTTCAGGGGTAATCTCCACCAGCTCATCCTGATTTATGTACTCAATAGCCTGCTCAAGGCTTAAAATACGTGGTGGCACAAGGCGGATCGCCTCATCAGAAGCAGAAGTACGCATGTTGGAAACATGCTTTGCCTTGCACGGGTTGATATCGATATCCATCTCGCGGGAATTCTCGCCCACAATCATGCCTTCGTAAACCGCCTGACCCGGAGAGATAAACATAGTACCACGGTCCTGCAAGGAGAAGATGCCATAGCCGGTGGTCTCACCCTGCTCAAAGGCTACCAGGGAACCCCGTACACGGCCCGGAATATCCCCCTTGTACGGCACATAGCCTGCAAATACATGGTTCATGATGCCGTTACCCTTGGTATTGGTCAAGAGCTCGGAACGGAAACCTATCAGGCCCCGGGCAGGAATCAGGAACTCCATGCGCATGTAGCCAGCTACCTCGGTCATATTGGAAAGCTCCGCCTTGCGGGTTCCCAGGGACTCCATAACGGTGCCCATGAACTCCTGCGGCACCTCGATAGTCAGGTTCTCCATCGGCTCGCACTTCTGGCCGTTGATGGTCTTGTACACAACCTCAGGCTTGCCCACCTGCAGCTCATAGCCCTCACGGCGCATAGTCTCAATCAAAATGGACAGATGCAGCTCGCCACGGCCGGAAACCTTGAATACATCGGCGCTCTCAGTCTCCTCCACCCGCAGGGCAACATTGGTCTCAACCTCCTTAAAGAGGCGGTCACGAAGATGACGGGAAGTAACAAACTGTCCCTCACGGCCGGCAAACGGGCTGGTATTGACACCAAAGGTCATAGACAGGGTAGGCTCATCAATATTGATAGTAGGCAGTGCCTCAGGATTCTCCGCATCTGCTACCGTATAGCCGATGCTCACATTGCCAAGGCCGGTCAGGCACACGATTTCACCCATGGAAGCCTCCGGCACCTCTACACGGCTCAGGCCCTGATAGGTATACACCTTGCCAACCTTGGCCTTGGTCTGGCTATCGCCATCCATCAGCACAACAGCCTGGTTAGGCTTTACCTTGCCACGGATAATGCGGCCAACAGCCACCTTGCCGATGTACTCATCAGCCTCAAGGGTAGTAACCATCATCTGCAAAGGACCCTCAGCATCCCCCTTCGGTGCAGGGATTTCCTTGACGATAGTCTCCATCAGAGGCTTCAAATCAGCATTGTCATCCTCCATGCTGTACTTGGCGATACCATCACGGGCAGTAGCGTAGATACAAGGGAAATCCAGCTGCTCATCATCTGCATCCAGCTCCATGAACAGCTCCAGCACCTCATCATACACATCATCCACACGCTGGTCAGGACGGTCAATCTTGTTGATGACCACGATTGGCTTCAGTCCCTGCTCCAGAGCCTTCCTGAGCACATACTTGGTCTGAGGCATCGGCCCCTCAAAAGCATCAACCAGCAGCACAACGCCATCAACCATGTTCAATACGCGCTCTACCTCGCCACCGAAGTCAGCATGGCCCGGGGTGTCAACGATATTGATCTTGATGCCGTCGTACATAATAGCAGTATTCTTGGAAAGAATTGTAATGCCTCGTTCACGCTCCAAATCACCGGAGTCCATAACACGCTCAGCAACCTGCTCGTTGGAGCGGAAAATATGGCTCTGCTGCAGCATGGCATCTACCAGGGTAGTCTTGCCGTGGTCAACGTGAGCAATAATAGCAATATTCCTCAAATTCTCATTTGTACTCATAGGTTTTCAATTCCTCCCATTAACGCAAACAAAAGGGGAGTCACCTGCTCCCCACTTAAAACTCATTCCAAAATAACATATAAATAATATCCTAGACGCTCCCAAAAGTCAATCTTTTTTTACCCAACAAATCACCAAAATTTGCCCAGCACCATAAGCCGTGCAAAAACCATGCCAAAGCCCGGTTCCCTGCCACCGGCAATGCCGCTTCTCATTGGCATTTTCCCACAAAAATAAAAACACTAAAGGCAGCCTGGCATAGCACAGAAATATCGCTGCACCATGATGGTGCTTTTTTCTGACGCTGAAAATCAGGCTGCCTTATTTACATGCTAGTCATTTGTTTTCTAAGGGCTACCAGCGGAGAAATTACTCCTGCAGATAGAACTCTACATCATCAATAGAGCCCCAGTTGCCTGCATT
>JBJDWY010000079.1:0-12469 GCA_051866255.1 Anaerovibrio sp.
ATTGCATTGTTTAGTTTTCAAGGAACACTGCCTCTCTATCATCAACGGCTCGTAAAAGCCTTGTAAGCTTTTTGTAAAACCGCTGTGTGAGTCAGCTTTTATATAATATCTCAAAGCGTTCATTTTGTCAAGAACTTTTTTGAAATATTTTTTGTTATCTTCGCTCCGCCGAATTGCACGAAATTTTCAATATATTCTCTACAACTCTGTGTCAGCAGCGACAACGATGTATATATTACACGAAAAAGAACCGCCTGTCAACACTTTTGTGAAAAAAATTATAAAAAATGTGCCAGCAGGATTACAATAACGCCAGGAATGCCGAAAACGCCTGCAATCAGCGCCTTGAAGAAAGTAATTTCAATGCCTGCGCCAAAAAGATTTACCACCCAGAGCATAATAGCGCCTACCAGGCTGTTGGTGAACAGCTTCCAGACAATCTTAAACGGCAGGGACAGAACCTTCAAAATCACATAAAGCACAACCAGGCCTACAATAAAAGATACCATTACTTCCATACAACTACCTCCAACTCCGTTTATAACAACCACCGAAACAGCTGCTTTACCTAAAACACAAACCAGCTGCCAAAGCATCATGAAAAAAGCCATTCGCTACAGACTATATAAAAAAAGCGGCAGGGCATGCCCTGCCGCAGCGCACGCCACTCACATTTTAAAGCTCAATGCGATTTTCCATTGCCCTGGACAGGGTAACCTCGTCAGCGTACTCCAAATCGCCGCCCACCGGCAGCCCATGAGCAATCCGCGTCACCTTAATCCCCAGAGGTTTCAGGAGCCTGGCTATGTACATGGCAGTAGCCTCCCCCTCCACGTTGGGATTGGTAGCCATGATGACCTCCTTGACAACGCCGTCCTGCATACGGGCCAGCAGCTCCTTGATGCGGAGGTTTTCCGGCCCCACGCCCTCCAAAGGCGACAGCGCACCATGCAGCACATGGTACACCCCATGAAAATCCCTCATGCGCTCTACGGCATCCACATCCTGGGGCTGCTCCACAACGCAGATGACGGACTTATCCCGTCCATCCGCCCGGCAGATGCGGCAGGGATTTTCATCGCTCAGATTAAAGCAGACACTGCAATAGCCGATTTTTTCCTTTGCATTGACAATAGCTGCCGCCAGCTCCCGCGCCTTTTCCGGCTCCATATCCAGCACATGGTATGCCAGCCGCACCGCAGTCTTGCTACCTATGCCCGGCAGTGCCTTGAAATGCTCAATCAGCTTTGCCAACGGTTCTATGCGCTTCATAGCTTAAAACATTCCCGGAGGCAGCCCCATGCTGCTGGTGAGCTTGCCCATCTCGCTTGCCATCTTCTCATCCACCTTCTTGGTGGCCTCGTTGAAGGCAGCAGCCAGCAAATCCTGCAGCATCTCTACATCCTCCGGGTCCACAGCAGCCGGATCAATCACAATCCCCTTCACCTGCTTCTCGCCGTCCATGGTAATCTTTACCACGCCGCCCCCGGCAGTTGCCTCAATAGTCTGCTGCTTCAGCTGCTCCTGCATTTCCTGCATCTGCTTCTGCATCTTCTGCACCTTTTTCATCATGCCATTCATATTCATGTTGCCCATACCGCCGAACATCGACATCGCTCCCTTCATCTAGCGCAAAAATCATTTAATACAAAAATCAATCTCGTTTCATGCTAACAAATATACACCGCTTCGTCAAATTTTATTTTCCTAATCCTCCGGCGGCTCAATAAAATCACCGCCAAAAAAATCCACGGCATGCTGCAGCCTTTTCTGCTCCGGCTGGGGCAGGGCGGACATATCCACCCCCACACCGTCCCCCTCATCCATAGGTGGCGGTATATCCGGCAGCTCCGGCTCTGGCTCTGCCACCCTCTGCACCACCTCTGCCAGACGGCAGACCAGCCTGAGCTTCCTGCCGGAGACGCGCTGTGCCGCTTCCTCCAGTTTCTTGCGGTACACCCTTTCCAGCAGCCCCTTCAGCATAACCGTAGGACAGCCCAGCACCAGCTGGCTGTCAGTAACAGACAGCACCGCACACTTTTCCGCACAGGAAATGGCCGGTGCCGCCCCCATAACGGAAAGCTCCCTCAGAAGCTGCTTCTGGAAATTGCCGTCATCCACTGACTGCACCTCTGCCACTGCCCCGGCTGCCTGAGGCGATGCATCGTCCCTGCCTCCAGCCAAAGGCTCCGCTCCCTCGCTAGCTGCAGGAGCTGCAGCTCCTGCCACTGCCCTGCCGGATTGCAGCATAGCAGACAGCTGTGCCAGCTTCGCCTCCAGCTGTGCCAGCCGCCCTTCATCACCGCCTCCGGCAACCTTACCGCCAGCCCCCTGACTGCCAGCAGCTATTCCGCCAGCTGGCGATGCTGCGGGGGCAGCATCAGGCTGGCAGAGCTCCAGCAGGGCAGACTCCACCGTAATCCTGGGCTGGGGAGACCACTTGACCTCCGCCATCGCCCCGTGAATCCGCCGTATGGATTCCATAATCCTGCTCTGGGTAAAGGCCGCCGCATGCTTAGCCAGTTCCTCCGGGCTGCCACTGCCATAATCCATGGCATCGCTGCCTCCTGCCGCTTTCAGCACCAGCATGCTCCGAAAATACATGGCAAGCTCCCCCAGCATCTGGGACAGCTCCTTGCCCCCCTGCAAAAGCTCCGCCACCTTCTGCAGCACCTCTGCCGCGTTCCGCTGTCCGATAGCGGACACCAGCCCGGCTATCCAGTCCCTGCCAATCAGCCCCAGAAAGCCCTGTGCCTGCTCCACAGTCAGCCTGCCCTCGGACAGCGCGGCACACTGGTCCAGCAGTCCCAGGGCATCACGCATGCCGCCATCCGCCTTCATGGCAATCAGCCGCAGGGCCTCGGCATCATACTCCAGCCCCATGTTATCCGCCACCAGCTGCAAGCGTCCCTCGATATCCGCCACGGTAATCCGCTTGAAATCATATCTCTGGCAACGGGACTGAATGGTTGCCGGCACCTTGTGCGCCTCCGTAGTGGCAAGAATAAACACCACATGGGCAGGCGGCTCCTCCAATGTCTTCAAAAGGGCATTAAATGCCTCCATGGTGAGCATGTGCACCTCATCAATGATATACACCTTGTACCTGCCATCCGCCGGGGCAAATTTTACCGTTTCCCGCAGGTCACGGATTTCATCAATGCCTCTATTGGAAGCCGCATCAATCTCAAACACATCCATAGATGTTCCCGAATTGATTTTCAAACATGCCTCGCACTGGTTGCAGGGATTGGGCGTCGGCCCCTGCTCGCAGTTCAGTGCCTTGGCAAGGATTTTTGCCGTACTGGTCTTGCCGGTGCCCCGGGGACCGGCAAAAAGATAGGCATGCCCCACCTTCCCGGTATTGATGGCATTGGACAGGGTTCTGCTCACATGCTCCTGCCCCACCAATTCATCAAAACCGCCCGGCCGCCACTTTCTATAAAGTGCCATATAAGCCACAGCTGCCACCTCCGTACACAAATTCAGCACAATGATTATAACATAAATCCGGGCACAAAAAAAGCAGTCCCCTGACAGGAACTGCCAAAAGCCATGCCTGCTCTTTTCAACGTCGGACCACAGCCCCCAGGCACCCTCGCGGCACAGGCAGCGATTCACTTATCGCTGCTTCCTTCCGGACCTGACGAGGTTCATGAGACTGCCTTGCGCAAGACCCAGGCACTGCAGCCCGACCTTGAAAAGAAGCCTGCCGCCGGATGACAGCAGACAAAAGGGCATATATTGCATATACTACCTAAAAATGAATAAAAAAATGGCGGAGAGTGAGAGATTCGAACTCTCGGTACAGTATCACCGTACACACGCTTTCCAGGCGTGCTCCTTCAACCACTCGGACAACTCTCCACGTTTGAATAACAAGAATTTTATTCTGTTGTGTTGCTCATCAGCAACGATATAGATGATACCATCTTTCCGTCAGCATGTCAAGCAAAAAATAAATATTTTTTACAGGGCAGCACACAGGCACCGCACTGCCCTGCCAAAAATCACCAATGCAACGGCTTGCCGTCCTCAAACACAAAGCCGTCCATAGATAAATACAGCACAAAACCGCCAAACTCCGTCTCAACCCGCAGCTGGAAGACATTATCACCGCCAGGCTCCCCATTCTCAACAGTCTGCGGCATATCAAGATCCATATCCTGGCTCTTGCCTGACATATTGACAATATACAGGCCGTTCAGCACATTGCAGAACTCCTCAATACAGTCAATTGCCATCTCATCCACATCGGTCAGCACCTCACCGCTGAAACGCTTTGCCATGGCCAGCATCACATCACCGTTCATGCGGCAGCCTACAGTAAGCTGCAAAGCCCCACCCATGCTCTGATAGGTCAGATAGGTGGTATCCACGCCATCACTATTGTCCCCCTGAATAATCAGGGCATCCGTGTTCATAAAACGCTGCAGCGCTCCCAGGAACAGCTCCACATAATCCTTGATATACCCGTAATCATTTTCATCTGCATTCCAGGACACCAGCATATCATGCACAGCCGTCTCCACAGGATGGCAATCCGGCGCAGCACTCTCCTCAAACAGCTTTGCCAGCTCGGACAGTCCCACAACCCCCTCATCCAGAAGCACCTGGCCAAGGCAGGCACTGCGCTCCGGCACAGCCTTCTTCAGGTCATCCAGCTGCAATGCCGTCAGGTAGTTCTTACCCAGGGCAGCCCTGATAAAGCCGGCAGCTTCTGCCAGCTCCAGCGCCTGCTCCGAGTTTATCAGGCCTTTTTCCAGGGCAAGCACGGAAAGCTCCGGAGTAACATTGAGGGATTTTGCCAACATCTCGCCTGCGTTCTCAGGCGTCAGGACGCCCTTATTCAGGAGATATTGCGAAAAATACCTATTTGCCATTATTCTCCTCAACCTTTCTGCGGATTCGATCCACGGCCTGCTTGATCTGCTCGCTGGTATAAGGCTTCTGAATAAAATCCAGTGCTCCCAGCTCCAGTGTCTCCTTCAGCTTCTGCGATGTGCCCGCCGAGGAAAGCATAATAACAGGAAGATCAGGATTGATTTCCTTGATTACCTGCAACGTCTCAATACCGCCTACCTCCGGCATAACGATATCGAGAATCACGCCATCAGGCTGCTCCTTCAAATCCTTCATGATGGCCTCTTTGCCATTCTCCGCCTCCAGCACCTCGCAGTCCAGCTGCTCCAGCTCCGCACGCAGCTTCTTGCGCAGCAGCTTGGAATCATCAGTTATAAGAATCTTTAATTTATCAGCCAAATCTCGCACCTCCAAAAGAGCTATTATATTTAAAATTATATCACAATCTTTCCTAAAAAGTCACCTGCTAACTAAGATTATTTACAATATTAACATTTTGACAAATCCATCTATTTTACCTCAATACAGATATTTGTGTTTTTAGCACTGCTATGTTAAACTAATAGTAGACTTTTGTACTAAGCTGAAAGCAGGAGGACTGCCTATGATCAAGAAGCGAACCCTCACCTATCCCTGCTACACAGGGCAGGAAAAACGCAGAGTTTACATATATCTCCCCCGGGGCTACGACTCACAGCCCTCCAGGCGCTATCCCGTGCTCTACATGTTTGACGGGCAGAATGTCTTTTTTGATGACAATGCCACCTACGGCAAGAGCTGGGGCGTGGGCAGGTATCTGAACTACACCAAGACCCCGCTGATTGTGGTGGCGCTGGAATGCAACACTCACCCTGACAATGGCAGGCTCTCCGAGTACTCGCCCTTTTACTACAATCCCGGCGGCGAATGGGGCGGCCCTTATGAGGCCAGGGCGGAGGAAACCATGCAGTGGTACATCCACAACCTGAAGCCCTACATCGACAAGCGGTTCCGCACCCTGACGGACAGGGAGCACACCTTTATCGGGGGAAGCTCCATGGGCGGGCTGATGAGCCTCTACGGGGTGCTGTGCCACAACGAGGTTTTCTCCCGGGCAGCTTCCTTCTCCCCTACCATGGATGTGGATGCGGAGGCCCTGGTAGCACTGATTGAGGCCTCCTCCCCGGCACCTGATACGGTGATTTACATGGACTACGGCATGAAGGAGTTTGAATATGAGCCCTGGTCCCCGGCGAATTTCACCCGGGTTGCCAACGCCCTGATGCAGAAGGGAGTTATTCTCAGCACCCGCCTGGTGCCAAACGGCGACCACAGCGAGGCAAGCTGGGAGAGGCAGCTGCCCTTTGCCATCCCGACTATCATGTATGGCATCTGAGCCCAATCATATACGGCATATAAATTTTATGAGGTGATATATAATGAAAAATGTGGTATTTCTTTCCCCGAATTTCCCGGAAAACTACTGGAATTTCTGCCGCGAGCTGAAGAACAACGGCCTCCGGGTGCTGGGCATCGGCGACTGCCCCTATGACAACCTCCGGCAGGAGCTGAAGGACAGCCTGGACGAGTATTACAAGGTCAGCAGCCTGGAAAACTACGACGAGGTGTACAAGGCGGTTGCCTTCTTCATCAGCAAGTACGGCCGCATTGACTGGCTGGAATCCAACAACGAATACTGGCTGGAGCGGGATGCCCATCTGCGCACCGACTTCAACATCAACAGCGGCTTCCATGATGAGGACATACCTCGCATCAAGTACAAGTCCAAGATGAAGGAGTTCTACGCCAAGGCAGGCATCCCTGCCGCCCGCTACCATCTGGTGCAGGAGTGGGATGACACCAAGGCCTTTGTGGACATGGTAGGCTATCCTGTAGTCATCAAGCCTGACAATGGCGTAGGTGCCAGCAACACCTTCAAGATAAACAACGATACGGAGCTGGGACGCTTCTTCCAGCTGCGCTACGAAAACCACGACACCACCCAGTACATCATGGAGGAATTCGTCCGTGCCGAGGTCAACAGCTACGATGCCATCATCAACTCCCAGGGGGAGCCGATCTTTGAGACAGGCAACGTGACCCCTATGAGCATTATGGATATCGTAAACCAGGGGGACAACAGCGTCTTCTACATCCTGAAGGACCTGCCGGAGGAAACCCGCCGGGCAGGCCGTGCCGCCATCAAGGCATTTGGCGTCAAGAGCCGCTTCGTGCACTTTGAGTTCTTCCGCCTGACGGACGACATGGAAGGCCTGGGCAAAAAGGGTGACATCATCGGCCTGGAGGTAAATATGCGCCCATGCGGCGGCTTTACCCCGGACATGATCAACTTTGCCCACAGCACCAACGTGTACAAAATCTGGGCTGACATGATCGCCTACGACAGCACCCTGAAATCCACCGGCCCGGACTACTACTGCATCTTCTCCGGCCGCCGCAACGGCAAGAATTTCAAACTGTCCCACGAGGAGCTGCTGGCCAAGTACGGCAGTGCCATCAGGATGCACTGCCCTATCCCGGACGCCCTGGCAGAGGCAATGGCAAACTACATGTATCTTGCCACCTTCTCCACCAAGGAGGAGCTGGACCAGTTCTTCAGCGACTCCGTAGCTGTCTGGTAAGCTGAATCCCAGCCAATATCATCAAATAATGAAAACGCTATAAACATAAACAACAAAAATACTGTTCACTGACAGGAGCCTTTTCCCTAGGAAACATTGCCCCTGCCCATGTGAACAGTATTTTTATTTTTATGGTTTATTTTACGTAGATTGGCGCCCAGTAGGCCTCCGTACCGGCAATGGCCTCCGGGGAAAAGCGGCTGTAGACGGCCGACGCCCTTTCCCCCAGCATGAAGCAGCTCAGGGTAAGATACCCGTTCAGAAGCCCCTCATCTGTGCGCAGGCTCCAGGACGGCTGCGCCACAAACTTCTGCACCAGCACCTTGTCACTATCCCTCTGCACCACCTCGTCGGCATTGGGCACATATTTTTCGCTGACCAGCCTGCCAGCCTCATCCACCACCTGGATGCCGTTGCCTTCCCTGCCCCAGATAGGCTTCTTGATCCATTCCTCCGGCGGCAGGGAGCCAGCTGCCTGCTGCACGGCAAAATCCCGCTCAAAATACGAAGGCAGCATATAGGTGCGTATGGTTTGCAGCTCATCCCTGGTAAATATTTTGCCTGCCCGGTCACTGTGGGCAAGGCTCCAGACCAGTGCCTGAAAGCCCTTGCTCTGCATGATAATTGCCTCCGGCGGATTGAACAGGTGGAACCTGCCCTCCTGATAACCCTGCATGAACATGGCCCCCAGGGCATCGCCTTCCTCCGAAGTTTCCTCAATCAGGAGCTCCATAGGATGCAGCCTGTACAGCACAGCTGCCGTCCGGCCGTCAGGCAGCTGCACGCTGCCATCGGGATTCACCCCCAGCTCATAGAAGGAGGCGAAGACCACCATATTGTCAGGATACAGGGAGCCGATGGCCTCCTTCAGAGCCTGCATCAAAAACAGGGTTGTGCCCCTGTCCTCCACATAATCCTCAAAGCAGGAAAAAACGAAGGGATGCTCCGTGCTGATTCTGCCCCGTTGCAAATCCACCTCGATGCTATAGGTTCTGTCAAAGATGTACTTCAGCCAGTCCTTCAGCTCCTCATAGCTGTCCCGGTTGGGATTTTTGCGGCGGTAATAACGGCAGGCCATCCTGTTGCCATAAAACGCCTCAATCACAGCACAGGGGGTGTCCGCATTGATTTCCACCATGTGCAGCCTGCGGCGGCTGTCAAAAACGAAATCAAAGCGGCTCAGCCAGGTAGGCAGCCCCAGCATGTTCTGCCGGTGCAGGAAGGGACGCATCCCGGCAGGGATTTCCATTTCCTCCATGAACTCGTCGCTGCACTTCTGAAAAACCTCCGTCACCTTGCAAAAAATCCGGAACAGCTTCTCGCTTGCCTCCCGCAGCTCATCAAGCTGCTCCTCCGCCATCCCCACCATATCAATGGTGGGATAGCGGTTCTCAAAGCCCGGATACTCCACAAAGGGAAAAATCTCCCTGTCCAGTGTATCAATCCAGTCATTACGCTCTATCATGATGCAGCACTCCTTGCTCCGGCAGAGCCAAAGCCCGTCTTGGCGCTGGATTTTACGCTGGTGTTATTATTCTGGGCACTGGTGCCATTTTTTACACCTGCATCATTAGCCTTGGCTGAGGAATTATTGCCACTAACGGCACGGGTAACTGCCCTGCCGGCTGCACCGTAAGGACGGTACTTGTCATTCCTTTCTTCCCTGCTCAGTGGCTGCATATTCCCCCTTGCCACATAACGGCCGGTATTTTTATCATAATACCCCGGCTGGCTTGGCTGCAGGCCATGAAAGAGGAAATATCCCATTGCCAGGCCGGAAAGCAGACCTGCCGTGCCGGAGACAAAATTCAGGTTGTTACTTTCATCACGCCGGAAGGTAACCTCCCTGCCGTCATCGTATACCGCCGTTTCCGTTCCATCCTCGTTGCGGTGCAGGGTATAGGGATTACCGGCATCATCCACCATCTGCTCATCCTCATACTCATAATCCAGGCTGGCCAGCTCATTTTCATCGGAGCAGCCTGCTGCCACGCAGGCAACAGAAACCGCCGTAAAAGCCGCCAGTATCCTTGCCGTCTTACCTGATACATTAAACATCACAAAATACCTCGCTAATCTCAAAGCTCACTATATTCGCTTCAAAGGCTTACGCTAATAAGCTGTTTACACTATAACCTTTTAACAATTCAAGGTCAATGTGATATTTTTCCCAGGTAAAGCACTAAAAAATCCTGCTAAAGCTTCATCTCCGCCAACCTCCTGGCAACTGCCTCAATATGGCTTCCATCCGTGCCGCAGCAGCCGCCGAATATCCTGCAATCGCACAGCCTTCTCAGGCGGAGCATATCCTCTGCCAGCTCATCAGCCACGGAATGTGGTAGTTTCAGCCCATGCTCCAGCACATCATAGCCTGCCGCCGAGGCGTTTGCCTGTATGCCGCGGAACCTCTCCCGCACCACATCAAACTGATTGATGGGCTGACAAAGTGCCTCATAGACAAAATCCGGGTGAATGCAGTTTGCCATATAGCAAAGAGGCACCCTGCCCACATCAATAACCGCACCATCGATATAATCTATCGCCTCCGACAAAAAGCTGCCGTCTATCAGCCTGCCGTCACGCTGCAGGGTAAAGCTGATAATGCAGGGCAGCCCTGTCCTTGCCATTGCCCGTGCCATGCCTGCTGCCTCCGAAAGGCACGGCTGCAGGGCAGCATAGAGAAAATCCACCCCTGCTGCTGCAAAAAGCTCCACCTCAAAGGCATGAAAAGCCTCCGCTTCCCCTATATCCTCTATTGCCCCCTCCCCGGTATAGGCATCACCGCGGCACCCCACCATGCCGCCAATATACATTTCCTGCAAGCCCTCAGCCTGAAGCTGCTCCTTGACCTCCTGTAGCAATGCTGTATTTTTCTCCGCCAGGGAGGCATCATAGCCGCTGCCTGACAGCCTTTCTGCATTCAGCCTGCGAGTAGGAGTTGTTGCCATAAAAGGCAGCCGGTACCTGATGGCTATCCTGCCATACTCCTGCCACAGCTCCTTCAGTGCTGCCCTTCCCTGCCGTGATTCCACAAGGGGAGCCATCACCAGCTGTTCATGAAAGGCGATGCCGTATTCATTTTTCAGTCGCTCCCCCAGCGCCCCTTCCATAAGAATACACTGGCCGCTTCTGAAGCACTCCGCAAAATCTGACCTGACTGCCATCACTATTCCTCCTCCATAACCTCAAGATAAAAGCTGACCGGTCGGAAGCCGTCATTGCAGGACAGCATGGCAGACCGGGGATTTTTCATCCAGCCCTCATATATGTCCTGACCGCCATGTGCTAAAGTCATCACGAAGGGAGAAAGCGTCTCCCAGGCACTATCGCAGAAGCCCTCCGGCTTGTGCCAGCCATCCGCAATAAACACCTGCCCCACCTGCATAGCACAGGCATGATCTATGGGATTCTCATACCGCTCCATCAGGTCCTGATAACAGGCAATACGCATAACGGTGATTTTTATCTTTTTCATATTCCTCTGCCTCTCCTCCCCAAAAATATATACTTATGATATAATACATTGTACATACAACACAAGAGGAGGAGTAACTTATGCCTAATATCAAACCAATTTCTGAACTACAGGATTATAGCTCTATCATTGAAGATATTTCTGTAAACTCCCCTGTTTTTTTAACCCAAAACGGACAAGGGCGTTTCGTCCTAATGGATATTGATGAATATGAGCATACTAAAGCAACAATCAGTCTCCTTGCTGCATTAGCGGAAGGAGAGCAATCCGCCTCTGTACAAGGCTGCATGTCACTAGAAGAAATTGAACGTTATGATAGATTCTAGTTTGTCGTAGTGCTTGTTCGTTACTTCGTGCATATACTGACATAATTTGATACTTCGTGGACTCTGTTCAGATATTATAAAAGGACAGGTAGCGGCAGTACCCATAGAAAACTCGCTCTCGCTCGGAGGGGTGACGAAACCCTATTTCCATGATTATTTTCGGTCTAAATCCTTGTCTGCGTTGTTGTCGTCGGTCGGCATGGAACCACCATGCCTTCCTCCTCCGCCTAGCATACAAGGATTTATCCTCGAAACTAATTCATGTCGATAGGGTTTCGTCACCCCTTGCGCCTCGCGCTTCTAAGCTCCTGCGTCGCTTACGCTCGCACTCGCTAAGAAGCGAGGCTGCACTCAAGGTTTTCTTTGGGTACATGCCGCACCTGTCCCTCTTTTAGTCTGAACAGATACAACAAAATAATCAAAGATATTATACATATCTGGTAATATGGCGACCAATCAGACTTTATGAATAAACTGAATTAAGGGGGCGTCGAGGCAGACAAGACCTGTTACCGCTCACCTCTGCATAAACCGAAACGCCAATTATCGATAAAATCATCCACATTCAAATAAGGAACATTTCTTATTCTTCTACATATTCACCACTCTCTACATCAAAACGAAAGCGATATGAAATATTATCCGAAATCATCTGCATAACCTCTTGCAGATACTGCTTGCCAATTCCCAGTTTTCTGGCAGCCTGCCCGTTAATATCCTCAACTTTTGGTAAATACTTATGCACATCCATCAAGGTCAGCGGTAAATTAAATGCCCGTACTGTAGCCGGAGCAAAATAATATGCACCAATATAGTAGCATCCATCACACTCCGCATAATACGCTTCATCAAATTTTTCATTGTACATCATCATAGCACTGCCAACTAATTTACCATCATAACGGAACAAAATCAGCACATCTTCCTCATCAAGAGAAATCTGATTGGTAGGGTACATATACTCTCCCTCATAATCATAAGGCAATGTCTGGCTCAAAAACTCACGCACCGCTTCCCCATCAAAAAATCCCGGCCGATTTTCATCGGAATCCCACCTCTTGCCCATCGGCAAAATCCTGATTGATGCAGCCCTGCTATACATCTCAAGAACTTCTCTAGTCATTTTACATACCTCCCTATATAATCTTGCAATATCTCTCAAATACTCCCGTTTTCTCAGTTTT
>JBJDWY010000080.1:0-12212 GCA_051866255.1 Anaerovibrio sp.
CAATGTGGTAGATGGGGAGGCCGTATCCCAGCACATCCTTTGCGGTAATGAAGATTACATAGGTTTCCGGCAGGTCATCGAAGTCATCGCCTGCCTTTAGATGCCGCAAGTCCAGCATGTCAATGTTGTATCTGGCTCTCTTGGGAGCAGCTCCGCTACTGGCATTTTGCACCTCAAAGTTGTACTCCCTGCCATACTGGTCGATGGCCAATACATCGAATCGGACACCGCGCCCATAGATGTTGGGAACAGCATACTGAGTTTTTACGCTGATGACCTGTAAGTCATGCCGCTCCATGATGATGTTCAGGACATACTGCATAGCAGCTGTATCGTCTTCCATGAAGCAGTTGAAGAAAATGTCATCCATCAGTGTCATGGCCTGAACCTTGGCTATCAGCCGTTGCCAGTGTGCATCATCTCTGGTGAGTAATGGTGGATTAGTGTTAGTGTTTACCGTTTTCAATTCTTTCACCGCCTTTATTATAACATGAAATGTATATATTTTTCCACTATGGGAATTTGATAAATATTGGAATTGGATAAATAATCATGGAAAGGTGTTAATGGGAGCAAATTTTTATTACATACATTCTAACATATAGACGTTTGGAAATCAAGAGTTTTTTTATTGGGACTAATTAATATGCGAGGTGAATTGTCATGGCAAGGGGCATGCTGTCTTTTGCGGAGATGGAGATTTTGCAGAAAAATCCCTATGTGGCCGATGTGAGCAGGCAGAGAATTTTATATACTTATGAGTTTAAGTGCTTTTTCATGGAGCAGTATCTTGCCGGAAAGCGGCCGGTGGATATCTTCCGGCAGGCGGGGTTCGATGTGCCCATGCTAGGGGAGAAGCGGATAGAGAGGGCAACAGCACGCTGGCGGGCCATGTATGCCGCAAACGGCATGGAAGCACTGAAAGGGCCGGTGAAGGCAAATACCAGGAAGAAATCTGCTGCCGGGACAAAGGCCATGAATGCCCGGAATGCTGATGTGTCAGATAACAGGGTCTGCAATAAGGAATGTAAGAGGTATGACCAGCAGGATGTGGCAGTCAAGCTGGAGGAACTGCTGGCGGATGTTACGGCATATGAAAACCGTGTCAGGCAGCTTGAGAAGGTGACTATGGAGCTGACGGACAGGATGAAGGTGCTGGAAAAGAGAGCCAATGAACTGCTGATTGAGAAAGAGGTTTTGCGCAAGGTGAGCAGGGCAAGCAGAATGGACAAAGCAAGCAGGCCACGGAATGCAGTGCTGTATCAGTTGATCCGGGAGGCGGTGGAGGCATGTCCCGAGTATGCCAATGTGAAAAGGCTGTGCGAGGCATTGAATATCTCTGCCAGTGGCTACTATGCATATTGCAAAAGCTGAGAAATATTTGGCTTTTTTGAGCATTGTTTGGAAATTAAAACAAGCACTGATTATCGGATGCAAGGGTAAGCATTACGATAATCAGTGCTTATTTTTGTATGCCGGGCATATCAGGACATGCTATGGCAAGTATGTCACATGAGATGGCTGTGCTCGTTGATGTCCTCAATAACGTGCTTGATGACCACCATGAAAGGCACTGCCAGGAACATGCCTGCCGCATCAAGGAGCTCGCCACCCAGGATGATGCCCAGGATAACGGCAACAGGGTGCAGATGCAGGGACTTGCCGACTATGGCAGGATAGACCAGGTTGTGGTTTATCTGGGTCATGATCAGGTAAAAGACTGCCGTCTGGATGGTCAGCCCAGGGGTGTGGATTGCCGTCATGAGAATGCCGAAGCCGGAGGCCACCGTAGGTCCCAGCACCGGGATGAACTCGCTGAGAGCCGATGCCACGGCAAAGACGGAAGCATAAGGCAGATCCATGATGGTAAAGTACCCGTAGACGATAAAGCCGGTGATAAAGCAGATGACCAGCTGGCTGCGGATGTAGGTGCGCAGTGCCAGCAGGATTTCATCCAGCAGGCTGACAATGCGTTTCTTGTCCTTGTCCGGGAAAAGATGTGCCACATACAGCTTGATCTTGTCTCCGTCCATCAGCAGGTAGAAGGTCAGGAAAAGAATGATGACGAAATCTATCAGCTTGTTGAACAGGGAAAAGGCTATCAGCAGGGAGGACTTGATGGCCTTGGTGCTGATGGCGGTAAGCTCCGACCATGCCTCGTCCACGCCCTTTTGGAAAAGCCCCGTCTCCGTCAGCCCGTTCAGCTGCTGGATATTGGTGGCCAGGGTTGGCAGTTCTTCCGTGAAGCGGGAGAGGGTAGGGATAAAGTTGCTGGACACAATGGTTATCAGTCCCAGAAAGATGACCAGAAAGCCACCCAGAACCAGCAGGGAAGCCAATCCCCTTGGCATCTTGAGGCTGAGCTTGTCCACCGGGTCCAGAAGGAGCAGTGTCAGCAGTATGGACAGGAAAAAGACAAAGGCAAAGGCCTGCATGTACCAGAATGCCAGCAGCAGGGCAATGATAGCTGCGCCGATAATTATCGAGGTTTTGTGGTTTTCCCACATGGGCATCATCTCCAATATAAAACAAGAAATGGGGCTGCCGTTGACGGGGCAGCCCCGGGGGTACGAAATACCGGAAAGCATGTCCTGAATGGGGCATGCTTCTGGTGGATAATCAGTCAAAAGCGGATTGGCCGAAGCCGATTACTTCTGCAATGCGTTGAGGCGGTCAGCCAGCTCCTGGGCGGAAAGGTCACCGGCAGCAGGAGTCATGATAGCCTGATCCTCCAGGTAGACGGTGCCGTTCTGAACGTATGCCTGGGCAATGTTCCTGGTGCCCTTGTGGTAATAGCGTGCCAGGTTGCCTGCTACGAAATAGGAACGCTCGGCACCGCTCATGGAAGCGGTGGAAGCAGGGGCAAC
This sequence comes from Anaerovibrio sp., assembly GCA_051866255.1. Lineage (GTDB taxonomy): Bacteria > Bacillota > Negativicutes > Selenomonadales > Selenomonadaceae > Anaerovibrio. The sequence goes on from JBJDWY010000080.1 coordinate 2,868, forward strand.
GAACTCCTTGCCGTGGACTTTTACAACGCCGTTTGCCACGGTGACAACCTTGTTGGAATATTCGCTGATCTGCTTGGCGTAGGTATCCCGGCGCTCCTCGTGGCCCGGATGGTCGGACGGGTTGAAGATTTCACCGGCAAAGCTGCTGGAGCTTTCACCGTACTTCTCAATAACCTTCTGCCATACGGCAGCGGTGGCGCCGATATTGTAGTTGGTGTTGGCGATGTACTCAAATGCCAGCTTGTCAGCTTCACGCTCCTGCGGCTTGGTGATGTGCACGGAATCGATGTAGTTTACTGCTACGCTGGCACCGATAGCTGCTGCAGTGCCGCCACCGGCTGCTGCAGCAGTGCCCAGCAGGGTGACAGGAATCTGCTGCTGGTAGCCCTTCAGCACATGGTTCTTCTGGCCGTGTGCCATCTCATGACCCAGCACGACGGCGATTTCGTCATCGGTAACCAGCAGGTCAAAGATGCCGGTATTGATGGTCATGTTGTGGCCCAGGGAGCAGGCAGCGTTGAAGCTGGTGTCCGGGTTGATGTAGTAGTTGTACGGCATCTTGTTGATGGAAGGATCCACCTTGGCAACACCGGCGGAGAGGTTTGCCATAATGGCATCAACGCGGCTGTTCAGATAGGGATCGTTGTTGACGCCCTGCTTGTTCTTCATCTCCTGAAAGAGTGCCTGACGGCCTTCCTCGGTGTCGTTGAGCTGCGTGAGCTGGTGGTTGGTCTCCGCCATCTGTACGCCTGCGGCAATAACAGAGCCCAGCACGCTGGCATCAGCCTGTGCAGGCAGGGCTGCCAGCGGCATGCCTGCTGCCAGGCAGGTGATAATTATTTTTGCGAGATTTTTCTTTACGTTAAACATTTTTTCCTCCGTGAAATAATCAGCAAATAAATTTTCATTCTATTAATGCGTGTGGTATGAATATATGATAATATATGTACGAGGATATTTCAAATTAAAAATTGCTTAGAAGCAAATAAAAAATAAAGTTAGTAAAATATTCCCAGGAGGTTTTTTATGGAGAAGCTTGTGGAGCAAGGCAATATGGAGCATGATGGCAAAGTAGCCGGGGGCAGTATGGATAGCGGTACTATGGAGAAGCTTTTGGACAAATACGCGAAGCTGGTGGTCTGCACAGGTGTCAATCTGCAAAAGGGGCAGCTGCTGGTGGTGAATGCGCCGATAGAGTGCGCTGATTTTGCCAGGCGGATTGCCGGGGCGGCTTTTGCTGCCGGGGCAAGGGACGTGAAGGTGAACTGGTCTGATGAGCAGTTTGCCCGCATCCGGCTGGAGGAGGCTGCGGCGGAGGTCTTTGATGAGTTTCCGGGCTGGCGCAGGGATATGTTCATGGACTTCAAGGCGAAGGGGGCGGCTGTGGTTTCCATCCATGCCTCGGACCCTATGATTTTTCAGCATGTGGAGCCGGACAAGATGCTGAGAAGCCAGCGGGCGGCAGGCAAGGCGCTCCTTGAGTACCGCCAGGCCATGATGAACAACGAGCTGCGCTGGTGCGTGGTGTCCATTCCGACGGAGGGCTGGGCGAGGAAGGTCTTTGCAGGCGAGGATGGGGAGCAGGCCGTGGCACGGCTGTGGCAGGCCATCTTCCGGGCGGTGCGGATTGATGCTGAGCAGGAGGAGGCTGACCCTGTGGCGGCATGGCAGGAGCATGTGGATTTTCTGCAGAAGGCATGCCGCTTTATGAATGAGCAGCAGTTTGCTGCCCTGCATTACACCAACGGGCTGGGGACTGACCTGACGGTGAAGCTGCCCAAGGGGCATATCTGGGCAGGGGGTGCGGAGATTGCCGGTGATGGCGTGTGCTTTGTGGCAAATATGCCGACGGAGGAAATCTACACCCTGCCTGACAGGAACGGCGTGGATGGGGTGGTTTATGCCTCCAAGCCCCTGAACTACAATGGCAATCTCATTGAGGGGATGCGGCTGGAATTCGCCGCCGGCAAGGTGGTCCGGGCAGAGGCTGCCAGAGGGCAGGAAATCCTTGACAAGCTCCTGGCTGTGGATGAGGGCGCCAGCTACCTGGGGGAAGTGGCGCTGGTGCAGTACGATTCGCCGATTTCCAATAGCGGCATCCTGTTTTACAACACCCTCTTTGACGAGAATGCCGCCTGCCATCTGGCCTTTGGCAAGGCGTACCCTACCTGCCTGCAGGGAGGGGAGAAGATGGATTCCGTGGAGCTTTTGCAGCACGGAGTAAATGACTCTTTGGTGCATGAGGACTTTATGGTTGGCACCGCTGACCTGGCCATTGAGGGCATCAGGGCTGACGGCAGCCGGGTGCAGGTCTTTAAGGATGGCAATTTTGCCGTAGGGTGATGGTGCCGCGGCTGCATGTATGTGCAGGATGGCACAAGCAAAATATAATTAATTCGGAGATGCAGAAGATTGGATGGTTTTATCAATAAAAAGGTGCTGAAGGCGGCGTGGCCTATTGCCTTCGGCTATATACCGCTGGGGCTGGCATGCGGCATTCTGGCGCAGAAGACCGGCTTTGACTGGTTCCAGATGCTGCTGATGTCCACCTTTCTCTTTGCCGGCAGCGGTCAGTTCATAGCCCTTGCCATGATTGGCAGCGGCAGTACCATTATGCCGGTGGTGATGACGGTGTGCATTGTCAATCTCAGGCATTTGCTGTATGCCCTGATTTTGAATCAGTATATTGCGGGGCAGTCCCGGCTGTACAAGGCTTTTTATGCCCAGGAAATCGTGGATGAGACCTTTGCGGTCAATCATACCCAGTTTGCCCGGCTGGGGAAGGAATGGACGGGCAGCAATGCCCTGGGGGTGAATTTTGTGGGGCATGTCTCCTGGATTTTGGCCACGGTGGCAGGGCTTTTCCTGGGGAATACGATTTATATTGATACGGCACTGGTGAGCTATGCCCTGATTGCCATGTTCATCGGGCTGTGGTCCTTTCATTTCGTCAGCCCCAGCTTGGTACTGACCGGGGTGCTGGGGGGGATTCTCGCCCTGGTGCTGTCCTTCTGGCTGGACCACATGCTGAACGTGGTGGCGGCTACGATTATTGCGGCTGCGGTGGCAGCGGCATATAGGGCAATGACTGAAAAGGGGGCAGAGGAATGAGCTATGACGAAATTTTGCTGTGTATTTTCGGGCTTTTTCTGGTATCATATATTCCGAGGGTGCTTCCCTTTGCCTTGCTGGGGAACCGGGAGCTGCCCAGGTTTTTCCACCTGTGGCTGCAGTATGTGCCTACAGCGGTCTTCGGGGCGCTGATTTTTACCTCGATTTTTGGCAGCGGTGCGGAGGGCTTCCGCTTTTCCTGGGAAAATAAGGAGCTGGTGGCGTCCATTGTGGTGCTGCCTGTGGCGGCTGCCACCAAGTCCCTGCCCTATAGCATTATTACGGGGCTGGTGACCTACTGGGCGGCCCAGCAGATATTGTAACGCTGTATGTTGAATATTTTGTATAAAGGATTGGGTGGTGTTGGTTTTGAGTATGTTGGTGGAAATGGGCTCCGTGGTGGAGAACAATATCCTGTCCGATGATGTGCGTGCCATGGTGATTCAGGCAGCTGGCGTGGCAGCACAGGCGGAGCCGGGGCAGTTTGTCATGGTGAAGAATGAGAGCGGCAGCACGTTTTTGCGCCGTCCCTTCGGCGTTGCCGATGTGGACAGGGAGCAGGGCAGGCTGCTCCTGATTTATCGGGTGGCAGGCAGGGGCACCCGGGAGCTTGCCGGGCTGGAGCCTATGATGGAAATCAGCGTGGAGGGCCCTCTGGGGGGCGGCTTCCGCTTTGCTGAGGCTTCCGGCTGTGCCTCCGGTGCTGATAGTGTCGATGGTGCTGATGGCACTGGTGCCGGGGAGCCGGGCGGCAGGACACTTCTTATCGGCGGCGGCGTAGGTGTGGCACCCCTTATCTATACGGCACGTTATCTGGCCGAGAGGGAGCCCGGGAACAAGCCGTTGTTTTTGCTGGGGGTAAGGAGCGCGGAGGAGCTTTTCTGGCAGGACTACCTGAAGGAGTTCACGGAGGATATTATCGTGACTACCAATGACGGATCCGCCGGCAAAAAGGGCTTTGCCATTGATGCCCTGCCGGAAATTCTGGACAAATACGATATAGGGCACATCAAGATCTGCGGCCCTACCATCATGATGGAGGGGCTGGCGAAGCTGGCCATGGAGCGGGGCATAGAATGCCAGGTTTCCCTGGAGAAGCGCATGGCCTGCGGCATCGGCGTGTGCCTGGGCTGCACCTTTGAGGGCAAGGTCAGCGGCAAGCGCTGGAAGATTTGCCATGACGGCCCTGTATTCCCTGCGGAGGAGGTTTTTGAGAAATGAATTTTGAGAGACTGGCGACGGATTTTGCTGGAATTAAGCTGAAAACTCCTGTGATGGGGGCATCCGGCACTTTTGGCTTTGGCATTGAATACAAGGATTTTCTGAATCTGGGTGATGTGGGAGCGATTATCAGCAAGGGGCTGACGCCTTTGCCGCGCCCAGGCAATAATGGGGTGCGGGTGGCAGAAACCCCCGGCGGCATGCTGAACTGCATCGGCCTGGAAAATCCCGGCATTGAGGGCTTTTTGCGCGATATTCTGCCCAAGGTAAGGCAGGAGGCTGCTGATACGGCCTTTATTGCCAATTTTTCTGCCGGTACGGTGGAGGAATATGGCATGATGGCAGCCAGGCTGGACGTGGATGGCGTAGACGGCGTGGAGGTGAATATCTCCTGCCCCAATGTAAAGGAGGGAGGCATCGTCTTCGGCACGGACCCAAGGGCGGCGGCAGCCGTTACGGAGGCGGTGAAGAAGAATACCAGCAAGCCTGTGATTGTGAAGCTTTCCCCGAATGTGACGGATATCACTGTCATGGCACGGGCTGTGGAGGAGGCAGGTGCGGATGCCATCGCCCTGATTAATACCCTGACGGGCATGGTGATTGATACCCGTACCTGGCAGCCGCTTCTTGGCAATATTACAGGGGGGCTTTCCGGCCCGGCGGTGAAGCCGATTGCGGTCCGCATGGTATGGCAGGCGGCTCAGGCGGTGAAGATTCCGATTCTCGGACTGGGGGGCATTACCTGCGGCGAGGATGCGGTGGAATTTTTGCTGGCAGGTGCCAGTGCCGTGGCAGTAGGTGCGGAGAATTTCGTGCATCCTGATGCGGTAGTCAGGGTGGCTGAGGATATTGATGCCTACCTGGCAGCCAGAGGGCTGGAGCACGTCTCCCAGCTGGTGGGACAGGTGAAGCTTTAAGCCTGCACCATTATTGCATTTATCAGAAAATTATCTAAATCTATGAATATTTTTGTGGCAAAAAGAGGGTTTTTCTTTTTTGTGGCGAATATTAGATTTAATAAAGATAAGTATTTGCGATAGGGTTTGCAATTAGGGGGTACGGATATGTTTTTATTTGGCTCAAGCAATGAAAGCAAGAAGGCTGCAGGCCGCGGTGAGGATTGTAGCCAGATCAGGCGTGATGTAGAGGGAATGGACAGGTTTTTGCAGCAGGTTATCGATGGCAATTACAATGCCAGGGTACCGCAGGTGCAGTCCGCTGAGATGCAGCGGCTGGGCAGGAAGATGGAGCAGCTTTTGCAGAAGCAGCGTGATGACCTGCGTTCCATGCTGATGACATTGAATGAGTCCGTGTATGATTCTACCGAGGTTTCCGAGGCGTTGAATGCCATCGTGACTGAGAATACCCACGTTTCTGCCCGCATTGATGAGATGCACAAGGTGGTGGAGTCCCTTGCCAATGAGATCATGGGGCTGGCAGGTACTGCTACCGAGACCTCCGACCAGACACGGCAGGGCATGGAGGCCATGCGCAACACCGAGAACAGCATTGATACGGTTTCCCGGGAGACTGCGGCAGCGGAGGAAAGCCTGCAGAGCATGCATGGCAGCGTTGTCCAGCTGCAGAAGGATACTGTCAATATCAACAACCTGGTGGAGACGGTGCGGGGCATAGCTGACCAGACCAATCTTCTGGCACTGAATGCTTCCATCGAGGCAGCCCGTGCCGGTGAGCATGGCAGGGGCTTTGCGGTGGTGGCTGATGAAGTGAGGAAGCTGGCAGAGCAGTCCAAGCTGTCCGTCAGTGAAATCAATGAGCATTTGTCCAGCATCAAGGGCACATCCAAGGAGATTACGGATGAGTTTACCCAGATGGATTCTGCCTTCAAGAATAATACGGCAGCAGTAAAGGAGGCTACCTCCCATACCCAGAAGCTGACAGGCGTCTTTGATGGCATTGACAATGCAGTGAATATCCTGGCACCTCTGGCAGAGGAGCAGTCAGCGGCTTTCCAGGAGATGACGGCCTCCCTGCGCACCACCATGGATGATGTGCACCGGCAGAACGATTCTACCAGGAGCTGCAACCGCTTTGTATACGAGGCACTGAAGACTTCCAGCCAGATGCGCACAACCCTGGCCGGGCTGGACCTGGATATCACTGACAAGGAAAATGTGGAGCTGGCCAAGACGGATCATCTCCTGTGGCGTGCCCGCATCAGCCAGATGCTGTGGGGCAATATTGATTTGGATGCTTCCAATGTCCGTGACCATACCACATGCCGCCTGGGCAGGTGGTATGCCACCAAGGGCAAGGAGCTCTTTGGCGGCCAGCCTGAGTTCCAGAAGCTGGAACGGGATCATGCCAGGTTCCACGCCTGCTGTGCGGAGGCTATTGATGCCTATCATGGGAATGAGAAGCGCAAGCTGGACAGCCTGACGGAGGAGCTGTCTGTCCTTTCGTCTACTGTGATCGGCAGCCTGGATGAGCTGAAAAACAAGCTGTAAGGATTTGCAGCTTAAGCTGCCGTAGGAATTACAGGGCTGGTTATTTGCGAGAAGCGGCATGAAGCTGCCGGAAGGAATGAGGTTTTTTCCGGCAGTGGCAGGTGCCGCTTTTTGCGTGTAGATATATTTCCCGGCTATGGATTGATTTTTGCTTGTCAGGACGGGATTTTTGTGGTATATGTAAGAAGTTAAATACTTTTTCAGGAGGAAGGATTTTGGCTGATTTTAAAGAAGAAATCCGGAAGCGGCGCACCTTTGCGATTATTTCCCATCCGGATGCAGGTAAGACTACCCTGACGGAGAAGCTGCTGCTGTACGGCGGTGCCATCCATTTGGCTGGTTCCATCAAGTCGAGAAAAACCCAGCACCATGCTGTGTCAGACTGGATGGAGATAGAGAAGCAGCGCGGTATTTCCGTTACCTCGTCTGTTTTGCAGTTCAACTATAACGGCTATTGCATTAATATCCTTGATACGCCGGGACATCAGGACTTTTCGGAGGACACCTACCGCACCCTGATGGCGGTGGATAGTGCCGTCATGATTATCGATGTGGCCAAGGGCGTGGAGGCGCAGACCAAGAAGCTGTTCAAGGCCTGCAAGCAGCGGGGGATTCCTATCTTTACCTTTGTCAACAAGCTGGACCGCTTCGGCAAGGCTCCTTTGGATTTGATGGATGAGCTGGAAAATGTGCTGGGCATCCGTTCTTATCCTATGAACTGGCCTATTGGCACCGATGGCAATTATTTTGGCGTGTATGACAGGCAGAAGAAGCAGATAGAGCTTTTTGATGATGATACCTCCCATGGCCAGAATGCCAGGGCATCTGTGACCGGCTCCCTGGAGGATGCTGAGTTTGTGGAGATGCTGGGGGCGGAGGCTCATCAGACCTTGGTGGATGATATTGACCTTCTGGATACTGCCGGTGAGGAATTTGACCTGGAGAAGGTGGCACGGGGCGAGCTGACGCCTATGTTCTTCGGCTCTGCCATGACCAACTTCGGCGTGCAGAATTTTCTGGAGGAATACCTGAAGCTGGCGCCGGAGCCTGTGGGCAGGAAGTCCACTGATGGGCTGATTGCCCCGGATGATGAGAAGTTTTCTGCCTTTGTGTTCAAGATTCAGGCCAATATGAATCCTGCCCATCGTGACCGCCTTGCCTTTATCCGCATCTGCTCCGGCAAGTTTGAGCGGGGCATGAGCGTGTACCACAGCCGCAGCGGCAAGCCGATCAAGCTGGCGCAGCCACAGCAGTTTTTGGCCCAGGACAGGCAGATTGTGGATGAGGCATATCCGGGGGATATTGTGGGGCTCTTTGACCCGGGGATTTTCGGTATCGGCGATACCCTGTGCGATACCTCCCACAAGTTCAGCTATGAGGATTTCCCTGTGTTCCCGCCGGAGAAGTTCGCCCGGGTGCAGGCCAAGGATACCATGAAGCGGAAGCAGTTTGTGAAGGGCGTGGAGCAGCTTACCCAGGAGGGGGCTATCCAGCTGTTCCAGCAGGCAGGTGCCGGTACGGAGTCCTATATTGTGGGCACGGTGGGTACTTTGCAGTTTGAGGTGCTGGAGTACAGGCTGAAAAACGAGTATGGCGTGGATATTGTCATGACCATGCAGCCTTATGAGGTGGCCCGCTGGATGACCTACGCTGACGGCCGGGAGGTTACGCCTGCCGGGCTCCGGGGTGCGGACAGGGGCATGTTTGTGTATGACCGCCGCAGCAATCCTGTGCTGCTGGTGAGCAATGAATGGGCCCTGGGGTGGATTACGGACAACAATCCTGATTTGGAGCTGCATACTGTGCCTGTGGATAAGAAGGAAGTATAAGCAGCCGCTTTGTGCCGTGTGCCTGATTGTGCAAAATGCGTAAAATGTGCAATCGCACAGTTACATAAGTACAGCTTGACATTTGCAAGGAAAAGTTATAGAATCAATACAAGACATGCAACGAAGCATACCTGCTTTGGTTGCATGTCTTTTTTTGTTAGAAAAAAAGGAGTGTATGATTATGAGAAGCTTCCCTTTGTTTGAGGAATTGGAACGTGAGCGTGACAAGGTGAATGAGGAATTTCACAGGACTACCAAGCCGCAGCTGATTGAGCGCCTGAAGGAGTTTGGGTTTATGCAGCCTGACCCTGATAACCCTACCAAGTTCGTGCTGGCGGAGAAGGCTACTGACAATGTTTATCATCTGTCCATCAACAGATATAGCGTGACGGTTCAGTTCCAGCATGTAAAGCGTGGGGAGGTAAAGCTGATCTGCGATATCAGTAATTTTGCCATGAGTACCCACAATATGATGAATGTGATTATCAAGTGCGTGGATTACTGGCTGCAGTATGGCGTGGTTTATGATTATATTTCGGCACAGGGCTTCAAAGAATGCTGAGGTAATTTCAGTTTATCGTTGTGAAGGTACGAGACTTTTGGAACATTAACGGATGAGTTTTGTTAGTTTGTGCACTCTGTTCAGACTAAAAATGGGCTGGAGCGGCAGGTGATGTTGTATTGAAAATTTTGTGGCACGGGCTCCCGGGACGGAC
>JBJDWY010000081.1:0-12116 GCA_051866255.1 Anaerovibrio sp.
CACTATGGATTTTTATTTTTGATTAACTGTTCAAGTTCATTATACAATCAACCAATTTTAGAATTTAACAAAAAAGGAATATCTTCCAGAACACGCCCTTTTTGTACCACCGAACCTATGTTGATTGCATCTTCCTTATCTATAGGAATTGTATTTAGCCCAAAGCCCACCGACTCCTTGAGCGTAATCCCCGGTACTTCTTTCTGTGGAAGCCCCGCCAAAAGGCTAACTTCCCTCGCAGTAAGATATGTGCCTGCACCTGCCTGCGTACCGCTAAACGGCCTGCTGAGCAGCGTCATAATGTCCGCATTGATATCCGGCGTGTACATAGTGCGATTCTGATATACACTCAAGGTCTTGCGGTTATCAGCATCATCCAAATCAATGCTGTTTGCATGAAGAGGGCTATAGCTGGGATCATTCCCCTGAAACAACGACATAAGCCCCACCTTCAGCCTGTTGGCATTGGTAGGATTATCAGCCATATAAATTACAGATGTATTGAACATTCTCTTGCTGGCCCCAATTTTCAAGCGTTTCAAGAGTTCATCATCAATGAATGACATCATCTCCTGCACGGCCTTATTGGCTTTCTCTATGGTTACAGCCTGAGATGAACCGCTATTTTCTGTTTTACTGTTGCTTGTACCATAGGTATGACTTTCACTTACACCTTTAGAGGTTCCTTTAGTACTGCTTGTACCTTTGCTTGAATTACTGGAACTATCGCTGTCCCCGCTGCTGTGCCCCTTGGAGGTTGTCGTACCTTCACTGGTACTTACACCAGTATTTTTGCCTTTCGTGTCAGATGTACTGCTTCCTGTAGTGGTTGATGTGCCAAAGCTCTGCGACCGCTGAATATTGCTTTTTGCCCATACAGACATGCGGTTATAAAAATCATAAACATCAGATTTAATTTCCAAAATCTTTTCTTTTTGTACAGGCTCACAGACAATAACCAGCCGCCATTCCTGCCCCAGCATACTATTAATCAGCCTATCTATCCCCTGAAAGCCTTCATCAGAGCCAGCTTCCTTTTCATCTATGGACGGAACCCCTCTGACCACGCCCGCATAGCGATACTTATCCGTAGAATACACCGCCATATCAGCTAGTGCATCCCCTTTTATCTTTTCCAGCTTGCTGCCGTTAAAGTTGCCCTCAAATGCCTTAGCAACATTTTCACAATAATTCGCTGCGGACAACTTCGTATTCAACAGGGTGTTATGCTCATTGCCATTTTTTACAACACCAAGACACAACTCAACCCCCTGCCTGGTTCCGGTGAGAATATAAACAAAATTGTATGCCTCATTATCGATAGACAGCAAAACATTCTCCATAGCCTCACGCTTTGGATATTCTTTGTCATAGGATAGCTGATTAACCCGGAAAAAACTATATTCGTTAGAGGCAAGCCTGCCATTAACAGGGAAATTCAATTCTGAAAAACACTGAATAACCTGACTATCTCCATCCAGTGCCATATCTTTATACAATGCCAATATATTATCTGTTTGATTCTGAGTATCTAACTCCAAAGAAAACTTATTATTCAATACCTATCAGCTCCTTCCACACCATTATACAATTTTATTCCGTTTTGGTATACTGTTATATTCAACAAAAATGTAAAAAATCCTTCTAGCCTCTGAAAGGAAAATTAAAATTTCCCTATCCCCCTGCTCTTTGTCATTCTAACATACTCCTCCCAATAATATGATACACTCTCACGCAGACACATTATGTCCCACAACAAAAAAACCGCTACGCATATTCATGCATAGCAGTTAAAAGTAAATTCCAATCACATACAACTCATATTCTATTCATTTTTTAGCAGGATAGGGACATATCTCATCCGTCAAACGCAAAATATAATCCACACTCGTCCGATAATACTTCGCCAAAGCTATCAGGGCTTCCAGCGGAATTTCGCGCCTGCCGGACTCGTAACGTGCATAACACGCCTGGCTGCAATTCAAGTACGCACCTATATCTTTTTGCTTCATGTCCCGGTCTTCCCGCAAATCTCTCAAACGAGTTTCTACCATAACAAACCATCCATTTCCAAGATTTGCTATAGTATATAATACAAAGGGACACATTATGTCCTTTTATGCCAATACGGAATATAGCGTTTTTTCACAAGAACCTCTATAGTTTGCAAAAACAAAAGCACTTACGCCATAAAAATAATGCCGTAAGTGCCAAAACAAATCAAAATCTTATACAATTACACCAGATGCAGCAGCCTTTTTAAAGTTTTCCAAGCTGATACCGGCCTCATCTGCTGCTTCCTGCTCAGTGAGCTTGCCCTTTTTCCACAGCGAAACTGCCATTTTCAGCAGTCCCTCAATTCTGCCCTCGGCTCTGCCCTCAGCTCTGCCTTCAGCTCTGCCTTCAGCTTTATATTTCTCGATAATTTCACACATTGCGCTCACTCCTTCCTCAGTATGCTTGAACAAACGCTTGCGACTGGAAGTCGCAGGAAACTTGACGTCATCATATACTTCATCCTTGGTGAAGATTTCCATCAGCTTTGCCACATCAGAATTATCATTAACCTCTGCATTGATATAAATCTCAGAAAAGCCATTATACGCCAGTTCACCTGTCTCGCGAACCACTCGGTCTACATGATACAATGCCTTGCCAGACTTGAAAACATCGAACTTGGATATAAAGATAATTATTACATCAGGCACATCCTTAAATTTATCCCCTGGATCAGTACTGTTGGTGGTCACAAGGGAACCATTATACCGCACCCGGCGCTGATGGTCATCATCATCCGCTTTCTGAACCTCTATATTGACAATGCGCCCATCACTCAAAATGCAACGCACATCCAAGATGCAGGAACGCCCCTGCAAGTTTTTTACCGAAAACTGCGGGACATTATCCAGCACCTTCAAAGCCTTATCATTCAATATTACCTGCAGGATTTCCTGTGGAAAAGCCACGTCCTCCGCCATTTTCTGAAACATGGCATCATCCATCGGATTAAGGCGCATGGCATCTTCACGAATTCTGGCCTTATAACTCATACTCATCACCACCATTTTATCTTCTAACAAAATCTTACCACAAATTATGCTTTTTGGCAAAATATTTCAGAACTTATATACCTATCGCAAAGCATCTGACATACCACAACAAATAAGTAGACACCGACTAACCTGTTGCCTACCATCATCGCCCGTACAAAGTCACGCCATCTCTGGCAATTTCCTCCAGCAGCTCAGGCTGGACAGCCGAATCCAGATTTACCACATCAAACATTAACAGCGTAGGAATCTCTTCGTCCACATCTAGAGAAAAGCACGTCACATTACCGCCCCGCACTGCCAAATCCACATCACTGCGGGGCTTGTTGTCACCTCTTGCCCGGGAGCCAAACAGAATTACCTCGTCAATATTATATTTTTTCGCCAGGTCAACAATCCCCAGGCGCACTTTTTCCGGTAAATCCATTTATATCACACCCAATTTTCTTCTATTTCCCGTTTTAACGCCTCAAACATAGCAATAAATTTTGACTTGCTGTCTGCAATAATTCCCAAAGCAATCTGTTCATTATAAGAATGAGCCACATTGTTACGAGCCTGCAGCGCATCCAGCCAAAGCTGCTCATCCGCCAGCATGTTCACTTTATACGCCAATTTGATAACAGCTCTGGGCGAGCCCAGCGCCTGCTCTGTGTAGCCTGAAAACTCCAGCCTGTCCTTCATGGCCTTCCATGCCTGCTCAAAACAAATTTCATACAGGGCAACCATGCCCATTTCCGTCACGGTATCATAGGGCGGTTCCTTTGCCTCAATTTCCTTGAGATTTGCCAGTGCCCTGTAAAAGTTCAGCACCTTCTTCGTTTCCATGCACTTCCCCCATTCTCGTCTGCCGTTTCGCATATTTTACCCCACGCGCTTTTGGCACTTGGCATTTCGTTCCGCATCCGATTGAAGATATCAGCTGCCTTCAAGAAATGCTCCCCAGCGTGCAGCATTTCTTGACAAGCATACCGCCATCAGCTTTCTTCCGCCTTTTCCTCCAAATATGCCCAGCGTTCCATCAGCTTTTCCAGTTCGGCAGAAACCCTGGTTTCCTCCCCGGTCAGCTCGCTGATTTTGCTGTAATCTGCGGCATAAAGCTCCATCTGGTAGTGGATGCCCTTCAGTTCCCCCTCCTTGCTGGCAATAATCGCCTCAATCTCGCCATATTCACGCTTCTCGGACATAGTAAGCCCTTTTTTCTGTGTCTTTTCCTTCTGGGCAGGCTTCTTCTCAGCAGGCGCAGCCATATCTGCCCCCTGCTGCTTTTTATTGCCGGAATTGCTAGCCACCGCCCTGGCAGCCGCCTTTTCCTCTGCCTCGGCTCTCGCCTTGTAATCACTGTAGCCGCCCACATAAAAATTGATTTTGCCAAAGTCATTTTTATCATAGACAAAAACCTTTTTTGCCATGCGGTCAGTAAAGAAGCGGTCATGGGACACAAAAATAATTGCCCCGTTAAAATCCTCAATAAAATTCTCAAGGATGCCCATAGTTTCCAAATCCAAATCATTGGTAGGCTCATCAAGAAGCAGCACATTGGGAGCCTCCATCAGCACCCGCAAAAGGTAAAGGCGGCGCTTTTCACCGCCTGACAGACGGGAAACCTCCGTATACTGCAAATCCGGCGGAAACAAAAAACGCTCCATCAGCTGCCCGGCAGACAGCTTCGTACCATCCGCCATGGTAATATAATGAGCCGCCTCCTGAATATACTCCTTGGCCCGCAGCCTGCCGTCCATCTCTGCATTGGTCTGGGCAAAATAGCCAATCTTCACGGTCTGGCCGATATCCACGCTGCCGCCAGTTGGCTGCAGCCGCCCGGCAATAATATTCAGCAGGGTGGACTTGCCCGTACCATTGCCGCCCAGAATGCCAATACGGTCATTTCTCAGCACGGTGTAAGTCAAATCCCTGATGTATGTTTTGCCCTCCCACTCATAGCTTACATGGTCAAGCTCAATAATCTTCCGCCCCAGGCGGCTACCGGCAAGGCCGATTTCCACCTTGTTCCGCTCCAAATCCACCTTCTGGTCCCTGACCTGCTCATACCGCTGGATGCGGGCCTTCTGCTTGGTAGACCGGGCCTGGGCGCCCCGGCGAATCCACGCCAGCTCATTCCTGAGAAAATTCTGCCGTTTCCGCTCCCCGGCTTCCTCCCGTTCAATCCGCGCCGCCTTCAGCTCCAAAAACTCAGAATAATTCCCCTGATAGCTGTATGTCCTGCCCTTGTCAAATTCCAAAATGCCGCTGGCCACCCTGTCCAAAAAATACCTGTCATGAGTAACCATCAGCAGCGAGCCCTTCCAACCAGCCAGATATTCCTCCAGCCAGCCGATAGTCTCGCTGTCCAGATGGTTGGTAGGCTCATCCAAAAGCAGCAAATCGCAGGGCTGGATAAGTGCCGTAGCCAGTGCCAGCCGCTTCTGCTGTCCGGAGGAAAGGCTCTCCACCTTCGCCTCAAAATCCGTTATGCCCAGATGGGTAAGGATGCTCTTTGCCTCGCTCTCCATGCTCCAGCCATTCAGTGCATCAATCTGCCCCGATGCCTTCACCAAAAGCTTTTGCACCTCCTCCGAGGTGTCCCCTGCCTCACTTTTTGCCAGCGCAGACTCATAATTCCGCAGTGCCTGCATCAGGGGGCTGTCATCCTTAAACGCCTCCATCAGCACCGTATTGCCAGCCTCAAATTCCTTGGACTGCTCCAAAAAGCTGATGCGAAGATTGCGCATGGTCACCATGCTGCCGGTATCCGCCGCCAGCTTTCCTGCCACAGTCCGCAGAAAAGTGGACTTGCCGGTGCCGTTGATACCAACGATACCGATTTTGTCCCCTTCATTGATATTGAGATTTACATGACTGAACAGGGCTTTCTCGCCATAGCTTTTGCCCAAATCCTCCACTGTCAGAACCATTATCCCAGCCCCCGATATATTCCAATTTTATTCAAAATTTATTGCCCTGCCGCAACCCATCACCCATTTTACTGCTTTGCTGCATTTTCATCCTTTTGGCCGCTTTCCGTCATATCCACAATTTCGTCATGCTCCTCTGCCAAAGGCTTCGGCAGCTTCGCCAAAATTCTAGTAATGCGTAAATTGTCCATTTCCTCCACGAAAAAATCCCTGCCGTTCCAGCTGGCCTTCATGCCGATGCTTGGCGGTGACTGTACATTGTTGTAGAGCCAGCCGCCGATGGTATCGATATTGTCCGCCTCAATATCCATCTCCAGAATATCGCAGACTTCCTCCAGAAGCAGCTTGGCATCAATGGAGTACAGGCACTCATCCCGCTTTTCCGCCAGCGGCCTCTCCTGGTCAAACTCATCCTGAATCTCGCCTACGATTTCCTCAATAATATCCTCAATGGTCACCATGCCTGCCGTACCGCCATACTCGTCCACCACAATGGCCAGCTGGGAGCGGTCACGCTGCATCATCTTCAAAAGCATGCTGATTTTCATGGTCTCCGGCACAATCAATGCCTTCCGCACCAGCTGCCTGAGCCGCGGCCTGCGCCGCTTGTACAAATAGCCCATCAAATCCTTGATATGCAAAAAGCCGATAATATCGTCCTTGTCCTCACGGCACACAGGATAGCGGGTCATGTGCTCGGACACTGCCACCTGAATATTCTCATCGAAGGAATCCTCCGTATAAAGGCACACCATATCGGTACGTGGTATCATGATTTCACGCACATTCCTGTCAGCAAAATCAAAGACATTGTCCACAAAATCCAGCTCCGTCTTGTCAATATAGCCCTTCTTGTGGCTTTCCTCCATGAGTATGCGGATTTCTTCCTCCGTGTGGGCAGGATTTTCGCTTTCCGTTTCCACAGGAATCCCCAGCTTTTCAGCCGTATAATTGGCCACATGGTTCAAAAACCACACAAAAGGATACATCACCTTCTGAAAGAGCAGCATAGGCACGGCAATATTCAGCGTCACCGCCTCCGCCTTCTGGATAGCCAGATTTTTCGGAATCAGCTCGCCGCAGATAATGTGCATAGCCGTAATCAGCCCGAAGGCGATGGCAAAGGAAATGGTGGTAGCCAGGGCGCCACTCAGTCCGAAGTACACAAATACCGGCTCCAGCACATGGCTGACCGTAGGCTCGCCCAGCCAGCCAAGGCCCAGTGATGCCAGGGTAATGCCCAGCTGGGTAACAGACAGGGATACATCCAGATGGTCGGTGAGCTTTTTGGCGTACACCGCCCGGTTGTTGCCCTCATTAATCATGGTTTCCAGCCGGGAGCTGCGGATTTTCACCACCGCAAATTCTGCCGCCACAAAAAAGCCATTCATCAGCACCAGTAAAACTACCAATATCAGCTTGATGATAATCGTCGTAATATCGTCCAAAGCTTACCTCTACCTCCACACTAACGCAAAAATTCTCTGGAAAAAGCTTCCATTTCCTCATCACTCATATAAGGATTGCCCAAATCAAAATCATCAGAAGCAGCATTAGCAGGGTGGGCAGAATTAGCTGCATTAATCCCATAAGCTCCCTGCCGCCTCCTAGTGCCCTCAAAGTCAGGCTTGCCCTCCTTGTCATCACAGCTCATGCGGCAACGGGGATAATTGCTGCAGCCCCAGAAATCGCCATTTCTGCCATGACGCTTCTTCATAACGCCAACATTGCAGCGAGGACAGCGTATCTGCCCCTCTGCCGCCAGGCTGGTGCCATTTGCCTTTTGGCACAGGCTGGCTGTAAATTCAATCTGGGATTGCAGGAACTCATCAAGAGAACCCTCCCCCTCTGCCATTGAGTGCAGCCTGTCCTCCCAGATGGCAGTAAAATCAGGGTAGGCCAGCTCCTCCGGCATGGCATCAATCAGCATATATGCCGACTGAGCTGGCTGAAGGTATTTCTTCTTGCCAGTTTCCTTCAGCAGCTTCCGCTTGTGAATCAATTCATCAAGGATAGTTGCCCTGGTTGCCTCAGTGCCTATGCCATATACCGCCTTCAGCTGCTTCTTCGCCTCCGGATTCTGCACGAATTTATGAATATCCTTCATGGCCGCAATCAATGTCGCCTGAGTAAAGCGGCTTGGCGGCTTGGTAACGCTCTGCCCCAGCTCGCCGGACAGATACTGCACGCCGTCATTTTTCTTCATAGGCGGCAGGGCATTGCCATCGGCACCATTGTCACCATTATCGCCGTTGTCATTATTTTCATTATTCTCGTTATTGTCATCATCACTGCCATCGGCATTATCCGTGCCGCCAGCATTATTTCCATCCCCGGCTTTTTTCTTGTAGTTATAAAGAGCCTTCCAGCCCAAATCAATCTCCGTCCTGCCGCTGGCAGCAAACAGCTCATCCTTGTAGGTCACCTCCACCTTGGTCTGATAGTAGGTGTGGACGGGATAAAACTGCGCCAGATACGCCTGGGCAATCAAAAAATAAATATTGCGCTCCACAATGCTCAGCTTCGTCAAATCCGCCCTGACACGGGTGGGAATAATGGCGTGGTGGGCCGAAATCTTCTTGTCGTTCCAGGCACGGCTTTTTATTCTGCTATCCGCCCCTGCCGCCCAGGCAGCCAGCTGCTCGTGAGCCAGCCCCTGGAAATTTTGCAGGATAACTGCACTATCCTTAAACTGATTTGTCGGCAGGTATTCACAGTCGGAACGGGGATAGGTGGTCAGCTTCTGCTCGTAGAGCTTCTGAGCCGTGTCCAGCACCTGCTGGGGTTCATAGCCAAACCGCCTGCCTGCCAGCACCTGCAAGGAAGACAAGGAAAACGGCAGCCGCTGGGGCTCCTGCTTCTTTGCCTTGGTGTAGCCGGAAATCACGCCATCATTATGGCTCTGCAAAAATTCCGCCAGCTTTGCCTCGGCAATCTTCTTATCAATCAGCCTGCCCTCAGAATCAAGGCCTGCCTGAATATCCTTTGGCTTCCACTGAGCCGTAAACTGCCCGTTGGCATGCTGAAAAAGCCCCTTGATGGTGTAATAATCCTGAGGCTTGAAATTCTCTATCTCCCGCTCCCGGCGCACCACCAGTGCCAGCGTCGGGGTCTTGACGCGGCCTACCGGCAGCACCAGATTGCGGTGGCCTGACCGCTGGGCAGCCAGGGTATAGGCTCGGGACAGATTCATGCCAATCAGCCAGTCAGCCCTTGCCCTTGCCAGTGCCGACTGCCTGAGATTAAAGAACTCTGCATTCTGCCGCAAATTGCTGATTGCCTCCTTGATGCTTTTTTCATCAAGGGCATTCAGAAGGATGCGCCGCACCGGCTTGTCGCAGCCCACGTATTCCAGCACCTCATCCACCAGGAGCTGTCCCTCCCGATCCGGGTCCCCGGCATGGACGATTTCATCAGCCTGGCTGATGAGCTGCCGCACCACGGCAAACTGCTTGGCACTGCTCTCCGATACCAGGAGCTGCCATTTCTGTGGCACAATAGGCAAATCCTCCGCCCGCCATATTTTGTATTTTGCATCATATTCCTGCGGCTCCGCCTGCCTCAGCACATGGCCAAAAAGCCACGTCACCGTGCCTGCCGCCGTCTCAATAAACCCATTGCCCTTCCGCTGAGGCCCCGGCAGGTTTGCCGCAATCTCACGCCCCATGCTGGGCTTTTCCGCTATAAATAAACGCACCTTTCACTATCTCCCGTTACGATTTTTTCCTATATCAATGATACCTGTTTTGCGTTCATATTGCAAATGGCTATACCTACTTGCATAGAAAAAGCCCCTGTGCGGGGCATATCACCACCCACAGGGGCTACAAGGACTATCTATTGTTATCTGCCAGCCAGCTTCAGCAAGGGCTGCCGTAAGCATTTTCCTGTTCCTGCCCCTTGAGCACAGCCAGTGCCAGGAACAGCACATACCCAGAACAATTAACAATCTCCAGCACCAGGTTGCTGCCGATTTCCAGGCTGATAATACCGGACACCACAGGCAGTATCGGCAAAAGCAGCCACTTGCCGCCTTTGCCCAAATCATGCAGGCGGCGCACATCGAAGCTGAAGGTAACCAGCTCGGCAACTGCAAAAATCAATATCATCAGCTGCTGATTGAGCGTATTAGTGAAAACTGCCTCACCATACATGGCTACAGCAGCCCCCTCTAATGCCACAAAGGCAAAACAGGTCACCACAGCTGCCAGCAGGCAATTCCTGATATACCTTCCCCTGCCCATACGGCCCTCAAACATGCTCTTTAGCATAAAAATCATCCTTTCCCATTTGCTTAAATATCTAAATTTCTTAGCGGAATTCCTTCTTGCAATTCTTATACGCAGCATTTGGAAAAGCATTACATAATTTTGAAAAAATTTGTGGCAGAAAAATACCGCTGTGCCTTGATTATCTCAAAAACACAGCGGCAACAAATTCATTTTTACATCATAGCCCCATCAAAGCCGGTCAACGTAGCAAAATAATCATCATTAGTCTCGGCACGACGGATAAGCTCCACACTGCCATCCTCATGCAGCAGCAGCTCCGCGCTTCTCAGCTTGCCATTATAGTTGAAGCCCATAGCATGGCCGTGGGCACCGGCATCATGGATGATAATGCGGTCACCGATATCAATCTTCGGCAGCTTGCGGTCAATAGCGAACTTGTCATTATTCTCGCACAGGGAACCGGTCACATCATAAATGTGGTCGCACAGGGCATTCTCCTTGCCAGAGATGGTGATGTGATGATATGCACCATAGAGGGCAGGGCGCATGAGATTTGCCATGCAGGAATCAAGGCCGATATAGTCCTTGTAGGTCTTTTTCTCATGCAGGACAGTGGACACCAGCCATCCGGCAGGACCGGTCATAGCACGGCCGCTTTCCATCTTGATGGCGATATTGGTCAGCCCCGCAGGCCCCAGGATTTCGTTGTACGCCTGCTGGATGCCCTTGCCTACAGCCTCCAAATCCACAGGCTCCTCCTCCGGACGATACGGAATGCCTACGCCGCCTCCCAGATTCACAAACTCCAGCTCAATACCCAGCTTGTTCTTGATTTCCTCAGCCAGATTGAACATGAGCTTTGCCGTGTAAATAAAGCCCTCAGTGCGACGCTCGTTGGAAATAACCATGGTGTGCAGGCCAAAACGCTTAACGCCCTTTGCCTGTGCCAGCTTGTAGGCCTCAAAAATCTGATCATAGGTAACGCCATACTTTGCCTCAGTCGGCTTGCCAATAATGTCATTGCCCTCAATCAGATTGCCAGGATTGTAGCGGAAGGACATGCACTTTGGCATACCGGCATGCTTATCCAGATACTCAATA
Source organism: Anaerovibrio sp. (assembly GCA_051866255.1). Lineage (GTDB taxonomy): Bacteria > Bacillota > Negativicutes > Selenomonadales > Selenomonadaceae > Anaerovibrio. The sequence continues at coordinate 11,299 of JBJDWY010000081.1, forward strand.
TGGGAAATATCATCCAGGTTGATAATAGCCCCCAGCTCAATAGCCTTCTGAAACTCGTCCGCAGGAGTATCGTTGGAGGTCAGCATGATATCCTCCCCTACGACCCCTGCCGCCTTGGATAAAAGCAGCTCCGGCAGGGAGCTGCAATCGCTGCCTGCACCTTCCTCTGCCAGCACCTGAATCAGCCGCGGATTCGGGGCAGCCTTCACAGCAAAATGCTCCTGAAACTTCGGTGCCCAGCTGAATGCCGCCTGCAACTTGCGGATATTGTTCCTGATAGCCTTTTCATCATAAATATGGAAAGGTGTCGGGTACTTGGCAATCACTGCCTCCAGCTGTTCCTTGGATAAGGGAAAAGTCTTTTCACTCATAATACTCAGCCTCCATTATGATTTTTTAGTTATAGAAAACCGTTCAATAATGTAAAAATTGTTATATTTATACTGTGTCCATATTATAGAATAATAGAGAATTAATGTCAATTAGAAAATGGCTTTTCCCCTTACTTTTATGTACTTTTTTCCTAAAAACATGATATAATTTATTGGGGAGGTGGATTTTATGCACAAATACAATCCCGATAATTTTCCAGAAGATGTTGCCAGAGATATGCGTAAAGTGTACAATTTATACGAACATAGAAACGTAGGTGATAATGAATTGCTTCTTGCGTTTGCTATAGATGATTTACACTATTCATTAAAAGATTTACGGACCTATAAACTTCGCCCACCTGAGCAAGTTATCGAAATGCAGAGTTACTTTAGCAACCTGGTAATATGTCAACAGGTTTTCTCAAAAGTTTTTGAAGCAAATCC
>JBJDWY010000082.1:0-2688 GCA_051866255.1 Anaerovibrio sp.
CTCACGAACCTTACCTGATTTGAATGGCTTATACTCTTTCATAATTTCCTCCTGTGTCTTCATAAATTTTCTATAGGCTCCGGGGGATTTATCCTCCGGCAGCTGTACATCCTAACGCAAATTTTATGATACCACAGAAATACCTTTTCCTCAAGCTGTTTTGCAAAAGTCCCCCAAAGGGACTGCCCCCCGGCACAGCTGACCGATACTGCATTAGTCCAGCACCAGGTTGAAATACCCCCGGCGCTTTAATCTGGTAGTTTTCAGCCGCTCCGGCAGCCAGACCATGCCGTCCGGCAGCCTGTACTCAAAGCTGCGCACCTTCCGGCTTTCAGGATGCAGCTCGGCCGCCCGCCTTGCCAGGAGTGGCAGGAGCTTCGGCAGCTGACTGAGGTTCAGGGTGGACTCCACTATCCGCATGGTCTCCCCGTCCAGGGTATACATGAGGATGTGCTGCGGCGGCTCTCCCCCGCCCTCATGGCAGCATTTCACCAAAAGGGTTTCCCCCTGCTGGAAGGCGGCATGCTCCATGGCGTAGGCAATATCCTCCTCCAGCCATGCCACATAGCCCGGCCCCTGCCACTTGGCATCACGGATTGCCTTGTACTCCTTGGCCGTAGCAGGCTTCAATTCCACCTCTGCCGCCTCCTGCTCCCGGCATGGCTGCAGGGCATAAAACTTCTTGTCATACACCGGCTGGAACCCCCGCTTGGCATAGAAAATCCGCAAATCTGACTCCGCCGGTGACAAGATCAGCGGCTTCTGCCAATGCTGCTGGGCAAACTGCAAAATCCGGCTGGACAGCCCCTGCCCCTGATACTCCGGCAGGGTAGCCACCGCATACACATAGTAGCCCTCAATATTGCCGATGGCAGTCTGAATATCCGCCGGAAGGAAGCTTGCCATGGACACCGCCCTGCCATCCCGGTAAATCACCAGCATGTTCAGCTCGCTCATGCGCCTTGACATGTAAAAATCAATAAACTCCGGGCTATCCCCAAAGCACTGTTCCCACATGGCATGGATTGCCTCCCGGTCACGGACAGGGTCCGCCATGACCACATCCGCCGTTTCCGCCACATACTTCTTCAGCAGGATTTCAGGATAATAGGACAGCTTCGCCTTGCGGAGCCCCAGGTCCCCCATATCATCCTCCCGGTTGATATACTCGAATCCCTCCGTGGCATGCTGGACAAACTGCTGGTTAATCATCGGATAGGCACCCTGCACCTCCGGAAATGCCTTTTCAAAATGCACCAGAAATGTATTGGAGTTCAACGGCTCTCCCATGGTAAATGCCACAATATCCTCGTGGCGCCTCAGGATGCCCCCCTTCAGGCCGATTGCCTCATAATTGACAAAGGCATCCTCCAGCACGGAAAACTCATTTTCCATGTCCTCATTCCATTTTTCCGCCCGGGAGCAAATCCAGTTCCGCGCCATAAAGCGCGTCTCCGCCAGATTTTCCCTGGTGATAGGCTCATAGCTCCAATTCTCATCATCCTTGAAGCGGGCAATATGATTGCGCTTTTTCTGCATTTTCTTGCCCTTCAAAGACGCCAGCTTTTCACGGCTGTACAGATAATCATAACAATCACGGTTGGACTCGATTAAAAACCTCCCCGGGAACCACTCCAAAAGAAGCTCCCGCTCCTGAGCCAGAATGGGCTCCAAATGCAGGGGAATACCTTCCTGACGGCACAAATCCAGCATGATTTCCAGAGCTGCCCGCTTGTCACCGGCACCGATGGGAAAATAATATGTCCAGTACGGCACGTTCTCCTTCATGGTCTTGTACATGCAGCGAAAAACCAGGCAGCCTGCAATCTCTGCCACCTGCACATGATACAGCTTCCGATACAGGAAAATCGTGCTGAAGGAACGCTCGCAGCTGTTGCCATCATCCTCCGCCAGCCGTGCCTTTATCCAGTCCTTGTCCTCTATGCCAACCTCGTGAAAATTATAATCTTCCATAATTATTACCTACTTGCATACTAGTTAAATTTACTTTACTTTTACTACACAAAAGTCATTATACCACAAAAATTGTCATGCCGCCCCTTTTTTGATAAAATAATAACAGAAGCTTTACAGCATGTTACAATACATTTATGAAAAGAGGTAGAAAGTATGCAGTTCAAAATGATTCACGAAAACTATAACGTGGCAGATCTGGCAAAGTCCATGGCATTCTATGAGGAAGCCCTGGGGCTGAAGGAGACACGCCGCAAGGAGGCCGCTGACGGCTCCTTTATCATAGTGTACCTGGCTAACGAAAACTCCGACTTTGAGCTGGAGCTGACCTGGCTCCGGGATATGGATCGCCCTTACAACCTGGGAGACTGTGAGTTCCACCTGGCCTTCCGCACCGATGATTACGAGGCCGCTCACGCCAAGCATGAGGCTATGGGCTGCATCTGCTACGAAAATCCCCAGATGGGCATCTACTTCATCAAGGACCCGGACGGATACTGGCTGGAGGTTCTGCCACCAATAAAATAAAAAATTTCAGTTTTTTGTCGTAGTGCTTGATCGTTACTTCGTGCATATACTGATGACGTAATTTGATATTTCGTGGACTCTGTTCAGACAAAAATAGGGACAGGTAGCGGCAGTACCCATAGAAAACTCGCTCTCGCTAAGAAGCGAGGCTGCACTCAAGGTTTTCTTTGGGTACATGCCGCACCT
>JBJDWY010000083.1:0-11630 GCA_051866255.1 Anaerovibrio sp.
GAAGCTATGGGCTGGAATGAAGGTCATGCCGCATAAAAGTTGTAAAGTGCTGTTTATTTATAAAAAAGAAATTTTTGCGTTTGTTAGTACCATTATGGTTTTGGAGTTTTGCATATGGAGTTTTTGCCAATTATCTAGGCGGATATTTTTTAGATTTAAAGCCAGCTCCATTGGATTTTTACAATGTTTTTTGGACTTCATTGCATGATGGGCATCAGTATGTTTTTAATTTTGCATCTTGGTTTATAGGACCGTTATTTTTTGCATATGTGATTGTTGCTTTTATGAGAAAGTATATATTTTCAAAATTAGGGGGGGAATGTCTGTTTTTTATATTTGGATGCAGCATAGGTGTATATGGATTTTATTTATCTTCAAATTTCGAACATAATAGTTTTTATATTTTGGTTATGAAGACGTTTGTCTTTGTTGGATATTTTGTTATAGGGCGTGCATATCGATTGTGTTTGGAGAAGTATGATACATTAAATTCTTTGTGTTATTTTTTCTTATTATTAGCTAGTTGGAATGTAGTAAAAGACTTTTTTGTAGAGCATCAAATTGCATTAGTAAATGGATTGCCGGCTTTGACAAATACTTTTGATGGGTATTATTGGTTTGGTCTGTTGTTACCATTATGGGGGATTGCATTTTGGTTGAGAATTTCAAAGTTAATTGCAAATGAGTTTACGGACAAGTCTATATTATGTTATTTAGGGAGTAATACATCTAGCGTTATGTATCATCATATGCTCAGTTTTATGTTACTAAAAGTGATATTGGTATCGGTTATGGTATATATGGATATTACTTTAAATGAGATTGATTTCTATAAATATCGTAATGATATGGGATACATGTGGCAATTATTTTATGGATCTGATTATATTATCTTTTTCATGACACTGTTGTTGGCTTTGTGTATTAATTATTGTGTGGATTTAGGAGGAAAATATGCAAAAAAATATATTAGCTATCATATCAAAATATAAATTCGATATAGTTGCTGTGTTAACTTTATTGGTGTTTCTCTTTGTGTATTTTAGATATGTATTAGATTTTACCTATCAGCATTTGCAACATCCATTAGGTTATGTAGGTTCTGGTGATGGAATGCAACAGCTCATGTATGCAAAAAATATAATAGATACTGGTTGGGTTAGCAGTGCGACAAGATTGGGCTTGGATGGGAACGCATTTTTTTATGATTTTCCAATTTGTTTATTAGACAATGTGGGAAGTTTATTGTTGAAAATATACTTATATGTCACAGCTAACAATGTTGCTTTTTCTGCAAACTTAACAAATTTAACATTTCCTTGTGTTACAGCGGTTATTACATATATGGTTTTTAGGTGTTTTAGGATAAACCAATGTATATCGGCTATAGCTGCATTGTTGTATACTTTTTTACCATATTGGTTTATGCGTTTTGGTGGTCATTATTGGTTAGCGGAATTGCAAAATGCGCCATTGACATTGTTGCTCTGTTATTGGATATATACTGATGATGAATTTATGAAATTGCGGCTTACAAAGAAAAATTTTGTTTCGATAATTATATGTTTATTAATAGCAAATAGTGGCATAGGTTATTATCAATTTTTTTCATGCTTATTTATCTTTGCTACAGGAGTGATAAAATTTGCTTCAGTCCAAAAAATAAAATTTATTAATAAAAGTGTTGCTGTATCTATGTTGATAGGTGTGTTGTTTGCAGTAAATTTGGTACCTGCATATATTTACAATAGTAATTATGGTGATAATTCAAAAGTAGCAAAGCGTTCCCCTATTGAGACTGAGCTATATGGAACGAAAATTAGCTATTTGGTGTTGCCACAAAATCAAGATTTACCAATTAGTAAAGGTATATCTGAAAGATATAAAAACTATATAGAATTTGCACCGTTAAAAACAGAAAATAGATCAGCATTTTTAGGTTATGTTGGTGTATTTGGATTTTTTTTGCTAATTTTATGTTTATTTACTAATCAAACTGTGTTGAGCAAAGAGTTATTTATGCTTTCCAGGCTCAATATAATTGCTGTTTTATTTAGTACTATAGGTGGCGGAGCAGCTTTATTTGCAATATTTGTTACCCCTAGTTTGCGTTCAACTAATCGAATTTCTATATACATAGGTTTTATGTGTATTTTGTCAATCATTTTATGCATGCAAAAATGGATTAATAATAATAATTCATTTATTAAAATTTTTGTTTGCATGATATTGCTGTTAGTGGGATTGTTTATTCAAATTCCCCATGCACCATATATGGGATATGATATAGATTCAGTGAAATGGAATCATGATAAGTCATTTATCGCAGAAATAGAAAATACGGTTCCTGTAGGGGCGTCTATATGGCAAATTCCATATATGGCTTTTCCAGAAAATGGTCCAGTTAATGAAATGATGGATTATGCTCCAATGATGGGGTATGTACATTCAGATAAATTAAAGTGGTCATATGGTTCAGTAAAAGGTAGGGAGTGGGATAATGAGTATGAAAGAATTTCCAAACTGCCTATTGATGAACAATTAGATGCTATTAAGGATATGGGAATTTCAGGCATATACATTGATTTGAATGGATTAAAAGATTATGAATATGAAGACTTGAAAGACAGGATAATAACAAAATTTAATTCGAGTATAATTCGACATCCAGATAATAAAATTGTGTTTTTTACCATCAGGTAATGTAGAAGGTGATTTAGTGATTAAATTTTTAAAATCAATATTTCAAGAGATGCGCCCAAAACAATATACTAAAAATGCATTTGTGTTTGTAGCTCCTTTATTTGCCGGAAAACTTTTGCAAGCGGAGATAGCTTATAATGCTATATTGGCATTTATTGCATTTTCTTGTGTTGCCAGTGTTGTTTATATCATAAATGATATTGCTGATAGGGAAAAGGATAGAGTGCATCCAACCAAGTGCAGACGTCCGATTGCTTCTGGTGCTTTGGGCGTAAAATCTGCGATAGTATTTGCATTATTGTTGCTAGCATTGGCTTTCGTTATAAGTTTTAATGTGAATATGGATTTGTTATGGATATTGATTACATATCTGTTGATGAATTTAGCTTATTCTTTTAAGTTGAAACATGTGGTGATAGTTGATGTTCTTATAATATCCATGGGTTTTGTATTACGAGCGTTTGCTGGCGTTGTAGCTACAGGTGTTGGGGCTACTAGTTGGTTTGTCTTATGTATATTTATGTTGTCATTATTTTTGGCACTTGCTAAAAGGCGTGGAGAACTTGAATTGTTGCGTGATGCAAAAGGAAAACAGCGTAAGGTATTGAAAAACTATTCTATTTCTTTAATTGATCAGATTATGGCAGTGGTAAGTGCTATAATGCTGACAAGTTATGCATTGTTTGCACAAGGAACAACAGAGTCTACTAGGGGGGGATATGAATTTAATATGATGGTTACCGTACCTATTGTTATGTATGGTGTATTTAGATATATGTTTTTAGTGCATATGCGTGGTTTGGGAGAGAAACCAGAAGAAGTATTGCTTCATGATAAGCATATACTTGGAATTGTAATATTGTATATATGTTCTATTTTGTATTTGCGTGATATGTGAGGTGATATTAGTGCTTAATATTTTACTTATTGTTGTAAGTGTGTTATTAAATGCTACTGCACAGATTTTTTTGAAAAAAGGCATGACTGCTATTGGTGATATTCAGATAAGTATAGGTATCATATTGGATATGATTCCTAAGTTATGTTTTAATGTCCATATATGGGGTGGTTTTGCCTGCTATGCAATAAGTATATTGCTTTGGCTGATCGTTCTGTCAAAAGTAGAAGTAAGTTATGCATATCCGTTTCTTAGTATAGGATATATTGTAACTGCTTTTGTTGGATATTATTTTTTGGGAGAGAGTATGAGCTTATACAAGGTAAGTGGGATAGCAGTAATTTGTGTCGGTATAATTTTGATGTACCATTCATGAGGTGTAATATGGGAAAGTATATTATTTTTGGTGGGGACGGTTTTGTTGGGCGCTACTTGGTTGATTCACTGTTTCAGCAGGGGAAAAAAGCTTTAGTATGTGATGTTCAACAGACAGCAGATATATATGAGAAATGTGATTTTAGAAAAGTAGATATCACAAATGAAGAAGATTTAAAGAAAGTGAATTTCCAGAAAGATGATGTAGTTATACATTTAGCTGCTCGTCAATATCATTTGTCAGTACCTAAAGCTGGCAGGGATGAGTTTTTCTTTTCCGTCAATTATAAAGGCACAGAAAATATTTTAACCGCAATGAAGAGGTGTGGATGCCATAAGATGGTTCATTTTAGTACAGATATGACATATGGCAAACCACAGTTTCTGCCAGTTACAGTTAGTCATCAACAAAAGCCGTTTGGACCATATGGAAGCAGTAAAAAAGCATCAGAGGATTTATGCAGGAAATATCGTGCGGAAGGTTTTAATATTACAATTTTTAGACCACGCATGATTTTAGGTCCAGGGAGATTAGGTATACTGAGGAAACTTTTTAAGCTAATGGAGTTGAATCTTCCTATTCCGATGATAGGTAATGGCAAAAATTGCTATCAGATGATTTCTGTTTTTGATTGTGTTAATGCCATTATAAAAGCAATTGAAAAAGATATTCCTAATAGTGAATATAATCTTGGTTCAAATAATCCACCTAAAGTATGTGACTTATTGGGAAAAGTGATAAAAGATGTTGGCTCGCATAGTATCTTGATTCCTACAAATGGATATATTGTTAAAAAGGTGCTTGGCTTATTAGGTAATATGGGTTTAGAGCTTTTATACAAGGAGCAGTATGAGATTGCAGATGAAAATTATTTAGTTGATATCAATAAAACCATTGATGATTTAGAGTGGCAACCTTTGTATGATGATACGGATATGCTATATCAAGCGTATGAATACTATAGGCAGGAAACGAAAGGTGGAAAGTGATGAAATATATTATTTTGCCTTTTGTAGCATGGATAATGGCTGGAAGCTTTAAATTTTTAATAAATTATTTGCGTTATGGTAAAAAAGCTAAGAATTTGATAGGGTATGGTGGATTTCCAAGTACTCATACGACTGTATTATCGTCAGTGGTAATTTTTTCAGGTTTTTATGAAGGTTTTGCATCTCCGTTGTTTTCGCTTGGAATGGGTGCATTGCTTATTTTGGTCATAGATGCCCATGGTTTGCGTCAAAAGGTAGGTCAGCAGGCAAAAATTATAAATGAATTGCAACGTAAAGTATTGGGGAATGATGTTGAATTGCTTCGCGAAAAAATGGGGCATACTTGGATAGAAATTTTTGGTGGATTGCTACTGGGATCTATGCTGGCACTGATTTTTTATTGGGTTTAGGAGAATGAAAAAAGCCTACTATGACAAATACTGCTACAGTAGGCTTTTTCATTTTAGAAATATGGTTGTTATAAATCATGGCTTGGCAATAGCAACTAATTCATCGTCAGAGTAGTAGTCGGAGGACTTTAATGCTTCGAGAGTTACAACACCGCTGGCGATTAATTCTCGTGCAACTTTAATCTTAGCACGAGCTCTGCCAATAGCATAACCACGTTCATATCCGTCTTCCAGCAGAGCCTCACGTTCTTCCTGTTCGTCATATTCAAATCTAGACATACAATTACCTCGCTTTTAGTATTATTATTACAGATTTCGATTATAACGGCTTGGCGATAGCAGCCAGTTCCTCCTGTGAATAACAGCCAGATGATTTCAGTGCCTGCAAGGTTACAACACCTTTGGTGAGTAAATCACGTGCAGAATTAACTCGTCCACGGGTTTCACCGCGAGTTTCGCCAATTGCTATACCGCGGGTTATGCCACGTGCTTCGCCAGCTTCCAGCAGGGCTTCCCGTTCTTCTTTTTCGTCCCATTCAAATCCAAACATATCAATTACCTCGCTTTCGTTGTGCTGAAGATAGTCTTTCATAACATTCTTGTCAATGCAGTACCTGATGGTGTCCCTGACTGCTTCATCGATAGTCAGTCCCTGCTTTCTGAGGAGCTTGTACTGATTGGAAAAGGTACTGTATTCCCGTAGCGGTTTGCAGATGCTTTTCAAATCTTCATTCTTGCCGGTTGCCAGGTTGTAAACATGGACAATCAGCTCCAGTTTGTCAGAGGGAGCCTTGAAGGCATCGCTCAGTCGCAGTACTTTGCGTTCAAAGCTGGTATCGTCACCATCGTAAAATACATAAAACTCTGGAGCAGGGAGCTGGATCAGATCTGTGCTGTATATTTTTCGCTTTTCGGGCTCCATATAGAGGCGGAAAAGTTCGTCCACATAGCTCAGCAGCCGGAGTGGCATGTTTGGGTTGAGGGTGGTCTGGTGCTCAATCAGCATCATGATGAGAGTATCCAGTATAAAGGAAATGTCGTTTTTGAGATTGCTGTAGAAGCTGCCTTTTAGGGTATTAATCTGAATCCCGGAAGCATCAGTGTGATGAGTGCCTCTGATGGCGTTGGAAATTTCCAGCAGGTGTTGTTCTGTGCCGACATACTTGCAAAATAATGTGTCGCGAATCTTTTTGTTAGTCATGTTTCCCTCTCCCTTCATTATAGCAGAAATAATCTTTTTTGAAAACTGCTTTCATCAGTGCAGACGAAAAGTTATTCTACAAACATTATATCACTTTTTAAGAGAGATGGGAATATATTTTTGGGGAAAATATGATTTATGAGATTTACATGATCTGTATGGTTTTTACTATTTTATGATTTTTATGAAAGAAAATTGGAGGGTTTGTTTTGTCTGAGAAACGCTTTGGTACTTATGATATTCGTGGCAGGTATCCTGATGTGGTCAATGAGGAAATGGCCTATGATATTGGCAGGAGATTTGCCGAGGTTTTTGCTGCACGCAGTGTTGTGGTGGGAAATGACATCAGGCTGTCCGGGCCGTCTTTAAAGGCTGCCTTGATGCGCGGCCTGACCGAGGCTGGCTGCGATGCTCTGGATATAGGGCAGTGCGGTACGGAGATGGTGTATTTTGGTACGGTTCACGTGCAGGCTGATGGCGGCATTATGATTACTGCCAGTCACAATCCCAAGGAATATAATGGCATGAAGTTTGTGGGGAAGGGAGCGTATCCTATTTCCGGCAGCAGCGGGCTGGAAAAGATAATTGCCTCAGATAATGAGGCAGGCAATGAGCGTACAGCGGATTTGAGCTCCGGCGATTTGCAGACTGGTGGCAGAGTGCGACAAACAGATATCATGGCTGCCTATGTGCAGCATCTGCTGGGATATGTGGATGCTGCTGTGCTGAAGCCGTTAAAGATTGTGGTAAATAGCGGCAATGGCTCTGCCGGGCCGGTTCTGGACAGGCTGGAAAAATATCTGCCCTTTACTTTTATCAAGGTAAACCATGAGCCGGATGGGAATTTCCCCAACGGTGTACCAAATCCGCTGCTGCCGGAAAATCGTCATTCCACCGCTGAGGCGGTGAAGCGTGAGGGAGCGGATTTGGGGATTGCCTGGGATGGCGATTTTGACAGATGCTTTTTCTTTGATGAAAAGGGAAATTTTATTGAAAGCTATTATGTGGTAGGCTTTTTGGCAGAGGCTTTTCTGGCGAAGAACAAGGGCGAGAGGATAGTGCATGATCCGCGCCTGTTTTGGAATACACAGGATATTGTGGAACGGTGCGGCGGCGTGCCGGTATTGTCCAAGAGCGGCCATTCTATTATCAAGGCAGTCATGAGGCGCGAAAACGCGATTTATGGCGGTGAAATGAGTGCACATCATTATTTTCGCGATTTTGCCTATTGTGACAGCGGCATGATTCCCTGGCTGCTGGTAACGGAGCTGCTGTCCAGGCTGGACAAGCCTATGTCGGCTGTGCTGCAGGAGCGCATGGCAATGTATCCCTGCAGCGGGGAGATAAACTCCAAGGTGAGTGATGCGGAGGCTGTCCTGGCGAGGGCAGAAGCTTTATACGGAGCGTCCGGCAGGGTGTCAAAGGTGGATGGCCTCAGCGTGGCCTTTGATGATTGGCGTTTCAATTTGCGGAAATCCAACACGGAACCCCTTATCAGGCTGAATGTGGAGGCAAGGGGAGACAGGCAGCTGATGCAGGAGAAGACGCAGGAGCTGTTGGCTATTATCAATGATGGCTAAAATCTTGGTAAATGATAGGGAATAGGCCTAGCGATATTGTTGTAAATATGTATATCTATCAGGATAGTGCAGCAGTTTTGCGACTTCTGCACTATTTTTCTAGGCTGAAAAGCTTGTTGTTTTTGCAGATATGCATTTTCTAGGTGTATTTTCCTATGAATACATGCATACTACTTGAAATTTCTATAGTTTTCAGTTATTATAGTAAACAAGGAAATTATATGTAGTTATAAATAATTCAGAACAATAGGCAACATGCATTAGGACGTTTTTTCAGTAGTCAGGGATGGTGATTTGTATGAAACAGGAGAAGCAGGGATTTGCCAATGCGGAGCTTTTGGCACGGCTGGACTTCTTGAATCTGGAGCTGGGGCTGGAGCGCTGCATGGATGATGAGGATTTTTATCTGGATATTCTCGCTTCCTTTGTGGAGGAAAATCAGCTGGATGCGCTGAAATCCTTGTATTTGGAGAATAACTGGGCAAAATACCGCATCAAGGCGCATACGCTGAAAAGCTCTGCCGCCTATATCGGGGCGGAGGAGCTGTCTGCCTGGGCAAAGCAGATTGAGCTGGCGGCAAAGGAGGGCGATGAGGAATTCATTCATCGCAACCATTATCATTTTATTGCGTATTATGAAGGCGTGCTGCGGCAGATTGACAGTGCCATGTCCCTGCGCAACCGGGGAGGCGGCAATCAGATTGAGCGGCTGAAGATTCTGGTGGTGGATTCTGATTTGGCCTGCCAGAGCAGCATCAAGCAGGCTTTTCGCGACCAGTTCCAGGTGGATGCGGTAGAAAACAGTGAGCAGATGTTTGCGTATCTTCATGGGGAGGCTCTGCCTGACATGATTCTGATGGATATCAGCGATGCCTCCCAGGACAATCATGAAGCACTGCGGGAGCTGAAAAGAAGCGAGGCCTTTATGGACATTCCTGTGGCCATCATGGTGGACGAGCATACCCATGAATCCATGCTGCAGGGCATCTCCGAGGGGGCTGCCGAGTACCTGATCAAGCCGTTGCGCATGGAAATCGTCATGATGCGCATCAATCGCATGCTGCAGCTTTCCCGGTTGCAGACCAATCTGCAGCATGAGGTGTATATGCGTACCAAGGCTGACAAGGAGAAGAACCAGCGCATAGCAACCCTTCTGGACCAGGTGGTGGATGCCCTGGGGCGCACTATTGATGCCAAGGACAAGTATACCAAGGGACATTCGGAACGGGTGGCAAAGTATGCGGTGATGATTGCCAAAAAGCTGGGCTGTGATGAGGAGCAGATTACTTCCATAAAGTATGCGGCACTGCTGCACGATATTGGCAAAATCGGCATTCCGGACGAGATTATCAACAAGCCGGAAAGCCTGACAGACAGGGAATATGCCATTGTCAAGGCGCATCCTGTGCTGGGGGCGGAGATTTTGCAGGGGATTACCGCTGTGCCGGGGGTATATGAGGCGGCACGCTGGCATCATGAGCGTTATGACGGGCTGGGCTATCCTGATGGCAAGCAGGGCATGGATATTCCGGACCTGGTGCGGATAATCAGCGTGGCGGATGCCTATGACTCCATGACCTCTATCCGTGCCTACCGTGAGCGGATGACTCAGGCCATGGTACGGGCTGAGATTGAAAAGGGCATGGGCACGCAGTTTGACCCGATTTTTGCCAACATCATGCTTGATATTATTGACGGGGACAAGGATTTTGCACTGCGTGAGCAGTGAGGAATAGATAAAGTAATAATTTTGCGCTCCGTGAGAAATAATGGTGAGGGGATTATGGATATGAAGAAAATATTGGTAGTAGATGATAGTGCAATCAATCTCAAGATGGCAGACAAGGTGCTGAAGGAAAATGAGGACTACAAGCCGGTGCTGGTTCCCTCCGGCGAGCGGGCATTCAAGTTCCTGGAAAAGAACAGGCCTGATTTGATTTTGCTGGATATTATGATGCCGGAGATGAATGGCTTTGAGGTGCTGGAGAGGCTCCGGGCAGACGAGGCGGCAAAGGATATCCCGGTGGTGTTCCTGACGGCAGATGAGGAGCCTGAGACCAGGGCCAGGGCAGAGGCGGCCGGTGTGCAGGATATTGTCGGGAAGCCTTTCAAGAAGGAGGAGCTTTTGTCCGTGGTGGCAAAGTATTGCTAAGGGGAATTTGATTTTTGGGGAGGGCTGAGTGTGAGTGAAATGGATGCAGTGATTGCAGAGGAAAGGGAAAACCAGCTGAAAGCCTTGAAGCTGGAGCTGAAAAAGGCAAACCGGGAGGTAAAGAGGCTGCAAAGGGAAAATAACATCCTCTCGGTCATGAATGAGCAGGCAATCAAGTTCAGGGAGTTCAGCGAGAAAACCAGGGGGCAGCAGGTTTTTTACAATGCCATGCTGCTGCAGAATTCGCCGAATATTTCCATCATGCTGGATACGGAGCTGAACACGGTGATGGCTACGGCACCGTACTATCAGCGTTCCACCCTTACCCCTGAGCAGATCAATCAGGGGGTGCCGGTGATTGAGGTGTTTGACGGGCTCATTGACCGCATCGGCCGTCGTCATCTGGAAGCCATGTGCGTGGAGGCCAGGGATGAGGGCAAGAACATCCAGTACATGGACAAGATGGTGGTGCATGGGACAGAGGAGACCTTTGATATTTACATCCGCCCGGCCATTAATGACCAGCAGGAAATCGCCGGTGTCATGATCATCATGGTGGATATTACGGATATCATTACCGCCAAGGAGCGTGCCGAGAGCGCGGATAGGGCAAAGACCAGCTTCCTGGCCAACATGTCCCATGAAATCCGCACTCCGATGAACGCCATCAACGGCATGTCGGAGTTTATTATCCGCGATACCACGGATTCCTTTGCCAGGGAAAACGCCATTATGATCAAGAATGCTTCGGCTTCCCTGCTGACGATTATCAACGACATTCTTGATTTTTCCAAGATTGAGGCAGGCAAGATGGACTTGGTGACACTGCCATTCCAGATGTCCTCTATTATTATTGATGTTTCCACCATGATCAATGTCCGGCTGAAGGGCAAGAAGGTCAAGCTGGTGCTGGAGGTGGATGAAAATATCCCGTACACCATGCTGGGGGATGAGATCAGGATTAAGCAGGTCATGGTGAATCTCCTGAACAATGCGGTGAAGTTTACCGAGGAAGGCACTATCACCCTGCGCCTGACCTATGAGAAGCTGGGTGACGGCAAGAGCGTCAGGCTCTATGGCAGCGTAGAGGATACCGGCATTGGCATCAAGCCAAAGGATCTGGTGAAGCTGTTCTCAAGCTTTGAGCAGGTGGATACCAAGAGAAACCGTTCCGTGGAAGGAACAGGCCTGGGGCTTGCTATCAGCCGCAAGCTGTGCGAGTCTATGGGAGGCTCTATTACGGTGGACAGCGTATATGGCAAGGGCAGTACCTTCTCCTGGACCATGGTCAACGAGGTGGAGGACTGGCGGCCTATGGGCA
>JBJDWY010000084.1:0-2633 GCA_051866255.1 Anaerovibrio sp.
TTGTATTTACAGGGGGATTGAAGTATGAAGTAGGAAATTTCGTGGCAAAGTCGGGTTATAACATATGGTAAAAATATCTTCAATGTCATAAAACATGTTAAGCATCGGTATGAACATTGGCATACTGTATATTTATCAGGCATCCTCCCCAAGATAATCCTACACCAAAACCAACAGACATAATCCACGACTTGTCCGGTCTATCCTGATTCAACATATCACAAATAGCAATAGGGATAGAGCTTGATACAGTATTGCCATATTCTGCTACATCATTCCAGTATGGATAATTCACCAAATCACATTTATGCTGCAAATACTCCAGCATGAATTTATTCGCCTGATGAAATACAAAATACCCAATATCCTCCCTGCTCCTGCCTGTTTTAGCAAAAATCTTGTTTACTGTATCAGGAACTACATCCAAGGCAAATTCACTGATGGCACTGCCGTTCATGTGTATATTGAACTCTGTACGAATATTGCCATATTCATCTTCACTTTCAAGCCCCGCTGACATACCGTATGGCTTTGCCATGCCACCGGCAGGTACAATCAGATTTTGATACCCACTGCCATCTGTACCAAATACCAATCCATCTATTCCAGCAATATCAGTATCCACACCTTCAATAAAAGTAGCTGTAGCCCCATCACCAAAAAGCGGCTTAACGCTATGATCCTGCTCATTTATGTACTTGCTATATGTTTCTGCTGTCAGAAGCAGCACATTCCTTGCCTGACCTGACTCAATAATGCCCTTCGCCAAACTCAAGCCATAAATGTAGCCTGAACAGCCCAGATTAAAATCCAATGCACCACAGCTTTTCGGCAAACCAAGCTTATCCTGCAGCACACAGGCAGTAGTCGGCAAAAAATAATCTGGTGATTGCGTACACAGCATGATCATTTCAACCTGGCTACGCTTAACTCCGTCAGCAAAAATCTTTTCCGCAGCCTTTATCGCCAAATCTGAAGCAATTTCATTTTTTCCACAAATGTGCCGCTTGTGTATGCCAGTTTTTTTACGCAACCGCCCCAATGGATTTTCCTTTACATTTTCAGGAAGATAATACGCAATATTTTTAATGTACGCTTTCAAACCACAACACTCCAAATCAATCCCCACCATAAAATACACTATAAAATAGCTTATGCTAAAAAGCCGCCATCAACCGCAATGCTGGAACCTGTAATCCAGCTAGCCCGGTCACTCAGCAGAAATAACACCATGCCAGTTATATCATCAGGCTGTGCAAGGCCTAAGAGATGATTTTTTTTTAAAAAATTTTGGTCAATCAGGCCATCCAAGCTTGATGTCATTACTGAGTTTTCTACCCAGCCGGGCATTATGCTGTTCACCCGGTGCCCCTTGTGGCAGATTTCTTTGGCCAAGGAGCCAATACAACCATTTACCGCAGACTTTGCAGCTGCATAGGCAAACATTCCTTTTTCGCTTGAAATTGCGCATACCGATGAAAACAAAACCGAAGACGTGGCTTTATGGGCATATTTCACTTTAGTTGTCAGCCTTACTAGTTCCACACCTGCCCAAAAACTCGTATCCATAATATCGTGAGCCAGCTTCTTATCATACGACTTCAATGGTGTAAAATTATTAATCCCTGCCGCATGCACAGCACCATGCAGTTTGCCATGAGCCGTCACAAATTCATTTATAGAGTATTCCAGCTCATCACTATCACACACATCCAGGGGAGCAATAAACATATTATCTGGAAACTGCTCCTGCAACTCACGCAGCTTTTCCTCCCGTCTTGCTATAGCTAGAACCTTGGCACCAGATTGAGCCAAGTCTACAGCAACCTGCTTGCCCATGCCAGATGATGCACCTGTTACAACAAAATTTTCCCCATTAAAATCAAATTGTACGTTGCTCATAATGCCCTAACCTCATAGCATGTAATTTGCTCACTGCAGCAAATCATACAAGTCACCAATCGTCACAGCCTCACGCACCTTTTTTACATCCACCTTCATCCCACAGCTAGCATTAGCCATAGCAATATAGCTGACTATGCTCAATGAATCCCACTCTTCTAGCTCGCTTAACTCGGTGTCGAATGAAATCTCCTCCTCTGCATCTAAAATATCTGCCATCTTTTCAAGAAAAGTTTCCTTTGTCATAATAAAATCCTCCTAACTAACACTTTTGCAAAATACGTTAAATTGAAATAATAATTCCCTGCTTATGGTCATTCCAGTCATCTCTTGTCATAAACATGCGCACAGCAACCTCTTCCTTGCCATTTTTTCTAAAAATTTCATCACTGTCCGGAATTTCCTTGTAGCCTAGAAATTTATCAATCTTCATCGCTATTTTGTTGCTTTTGAATACACTGGTTTCCAAACGCTTCATATTGAGTTCGGCAAAAGCATACTCTACTGCCATATAAAACAAGGTAATGCCGGCATCAATCGGCACATCAGTCTCGCCCAAATACGCCCCCGGAGAACAGCATCCTTTCTCTTCATCATATTCTGTATAGCCAATATAGCCTATTGGACGGCCTAAAAACTCAAAAATTAAATTTCTTTTTATTGGATTATCCTTTGTTGGTTAGTTGTAAAATGAAGTTGGACACTTAAAAACATTTCGGGCTCTGCCCGAA
>JBJDWY010000085.1:0-11353 GCA_051866255.1 Anaerovibrio sp.
GGGATTTTCCCATCCGGGCCTACGGGCTGGTGCTGAGCATCAGCATCATCGTTGCCACCGGCGTGGCGTATTTTCTGGCCAGGCAGGACGGACGCTACCATGAGCATGTAGCGGATATCGGCATTTACTGCGGCCTGAGCGGCCTTTTAGGGGCGCGGCTCTGGGACGTGTTTTTCTTTGACTGGGATTATTACCAGCACCACCTGACAGAAATCCTCAACGTATGGCAGGGGGGCATGGCAATCCAGGGAGGCGTTATACTGGGTGTCATCACAGGCGTCCTGTACTGCCGCCACCACAAAATCGACATTCTGGCCATGATGGATATCTGCGCCCCTGCCATCATCTTCGGCCAGGGACTGGGACGCTGTGCCAACCTGCTGAACGGCGATGCCTTCGGGGCACCTACCGGCGGAAGCTTCGGCATACTCTATCCCCAGACCACCCTTGCCTACCACACCTACGGAGCACAGCCCCTGTGGCCTGCCGAAGTCTGGGAAGGCCAGCTGGATTTCCTCATCTTCGGCCTTTTGCTCCTGTACCGTGCCTTTCCCCACGCCAAGGGACAGGCCTTTGCCCTCTACGTCATGCTCTACTCCGCCGCTCGTTTCTTCCTTGAATACCTGCGGGGTGACTACACGGAGCTGGTGCTGGGCATCTTCAAATCCGCCCAGATGACCAGCGTCATCGCCTTTGCCCTGGCGCTGGCAGCCTTTATCTACTGTGCCTATCGGGAAAAGCAGCAGAAAAAGAAAACTTCATAAAACAACGTAAAAACTGAAATGCAACATAAGAGCAGCACAAAATATAACCGCAACGCAAAAACAACACAAAACTATAAAAGCCACACAAAAAATAAAGGAGCAATACCCCGCGGTACTGCTCCTCTTTTTTTGCCGAAAAACTGCAATCTGCAAAGTCAATTACTTGCACAAATCGCTGAACTGATTGATGATATATTTTGCTTCCGGCACATCTCCATAGCCATAGGCGGCAAAAACAAATTCCACCCCGGCCTCCATGGAGGCATCATAATCCCCCCGGATATCCCCCACATAGCAGGCATCTGTCAGCTGATATTCGTCCACCACATAGCGGATATTATCCGCCTTGCAGTGCATCGGGTGATGCAGCCAGGCATCGCCGTCAATATACTTTTTCACATCCATGTTGCGGTACAGTATATCCAAATATCCGTCCAGGCAGTTGCTGACGATGTAGAGGCCGCAGCCCCTCTCCTTCAGCTTTTGCAGGGTGTCCACCACCTGCGGGAAAACTATCTCCTGCACATGCCCTTCCATAGCCGCGCTCTGATGCTTTTCACATTCCAGGATGACTTCCATCGCCTCTTTTTCAGAAAGCTCCGGCAGCAGATTCACCGCCACCTGCTCCAGGGTGAGGCCGAAATTTTTGTGAATATCCTCCACTGTCACTATCCTGTCAGACTTGCCGCTGACCCTGATGCCTGCCGTAAAGCCTTTTGCCGCCATCTCGGCAGCATCCCAGATAGTGCCGTCCATATCAAAGATATAATTTTTGAACTTCATGACCTTATACCTTTATGACCTTATGCTTCCTTCAGGCCCATAACGGCATTCTGCAAATCTTTCAGCACCTTTGGATTTGGCGTGTTCATAATCTTCTGCATTGGCAGGCAGATTTCCACCTTGCAATCCTTCAGTCCTTCCTCTACCTGGCCGATGCTCTGGCCGCCCCAGCCATAGGAACCAAAGGCAAAGCCCTTCAATCCCTTCGGAGCCAGCCCCTTCATGTAGCACAGGAAGCCAGCCACGCTAGGCATCATGTTGTTGTTGAGGGTTGGAGAACCCACAGCGATGTACTTGGCATCCAGAAGCTCCGTCATCACATCGGAGATATGGTCAGTGCGCAAATCGAACAGCACCGGCTTCACGCCAATATGATAGAAGGCATCTGCCACGTTCTTGGCCATAATCTCGGTGGTATGCCACATGGTATCAAATACCACTACAGCCTTGTCAGACTTCTTGAAGCTGCTCCAGTCCTGATAAGCCTGCACAATATCCTCAATATTGGTGCGCCAGGAAACGCCATGGCCGGTGAGAATCATGCTGATTTTCAGCCCTGCCAGTGCCTCCACAGCCTTCTGGGCCTGCATGCCATAAGGCATCAGGATATTGGCATAATACTTCTTGGCCTGATGCATAACCTCGGTAAAGTCCACCTCATCCGCAAAACGCTCGGTAGTTGCCAGATGCTGGCCAAAGCCGTCGTTGGAGAAAAGAATCTCCTCCTCCGGGCAGTAGGTCACCATGCTGTCAGGCCAGTGCAGCATAGGAGTGGTCACAAAAGCCAAGGTGCGCTTGCCGATGGACAGGGTATCCCCTGCCTTCACAGTCACATAATCCTTTTCCCCGTAGCGGCCGGTGAGCCCCTTGAGGCCATTCGGGTCACTGGTGACAATCTTGGCATTCGGGCACTGCTGGGACATAAAAGGAATACCGCCGGAATGGTCAGGCTCCACATGATTGGACACGATATAATCAATCTTGGCCGGGTCCACAATGTTGCGGATGCGCCCCAGCATCTCCATGCAGAACGGCGCCTTCACCGTATCAATCAGGGTAATCTTCTCATCCATGATGAGATAAGCATTATATGTAGAGCCTCTCTCCGTGCTATAGCCATGGAAGCTGCGCATGGAGTAATCCATAGAACCAACCCAGTAAATATCCTTCTTAACTTCTACAGGTAACATTAAACTTTAACCACCTTTCCAAGCACAAATAACAGTGCAATACTGCAACGCTATCATGATGCAATACTGCCATAATACGTTAGACAAATTTCCTATATTAGTTAATATATAAAAAAACGCTATGCATGTCAAGATATATTTGTTTTTGGAAAATATTTGTGCCTGAGCAAATCTCCCCAGGTACGAGGCGGATAATTCTCAAAAAACATAAAGATAATTGGTATAACAATTAAGGTAAAAATCGTGGAGGTAATCAAGCCGCCGATAATAACCCAGGCCATGCTGACACGGGTTTCCGCCCCTTCCGTAATGGCCAGGGCAGTAGGCAGCATGCCCACAATCATGGTAATCGTAGTCATGAAAATCGGCTTCAAACGCACCTTGCCTGCCTCAATGATGGCATTCCAGGCAGTATAGCCCCGCTCCTGCAAGGTCATGGTATAATCCAGCAGCAAGGTACCATTCTTGGCCACCACGCCATCCATCACCAGGATACCGATCATGGAGTACAGATTCAGGGTATTGCCCGTAAAGAGCAGGAACAAAAGGGAGCCAATCAGCCCCAGGGGCAGGGAAAACATGCGGATAAAGGGCGTCAGCACCGACTCATACAGCACCGCCAGCAGCATGTAGATGAGCACCATGGCCATCAAAAGAGCCATAATCAGCTGCTGATAGGTATCATTCATGTTGGTGGCCTGCCCCTTGAACTTGTAGCTGATGCCCTCGTCCAGCTCCATGGCCTTTAGAGCCTTGTCCACCTCGCTGATGACCTCATTCAAAGGCCTTGCGCCGATGTTGGCGCTGATGGAAATAGACCGCTGCTTGTCCACACGGCGGATAGTCACGGGGCCTGTGCCGTACCTGATGTCAGCCACATCCCCCAGGAACACCGTCCTGTCACCGGCTGACACCGGGATAGCGGAGATATCCGACACCTTGTAGCCATCGGCACCCTTGAAGCGCACCTTGATATCCGTGTCCTGATTTTCATTCAGGGGGTCGTTAACCAGGGTTCCGGCACTGCGGCCGGAAATTACCGAGCTCATGCCCCCCTCAATATCCCCCAGGGAAACACCCATGGCACGGATTTTCTCCCTGTCCACGGTCATCTGCAGCTCCGGCAGCCCTTCCGTATAGGTACTGCTTACATCAGAAATGCCGTTGCCCTTTTCCTTCAGCATCTCCATGATGCGATTGGAGGCATCCACCAGCTTTTCATTGTCGCTGCCCCTGAGCTCAATGCGCAGGGCGCCGCCGCTGTTGGGGCCGCCACCGCCGGACACGCCTGCCACGGAGGTCTGGCTTTCCATGACGCGGATGCTGGCGCCGTCAAAATCATTCTGCTTGGTGAATTTGCGCAGCTCATCCGTAACCTCCCAGATGCTGCGGCTGCGGTCGCTGCGATTCACCAGCTGCACCTTGATGCGGCCCTCGTAGGCATTGCTGCCGCCGCCCCTGGTGAGATAATACTTCACCTCCGGCATATCCGCCAGCTTGTCCTCCAGCACCTTCAGCACCTTGTCCGTTTCCTCCACGGTGCGGCTCACCGGCAGCTCCACCACAATCTGGAAGCTGCCCTCGTCAGAACGGGGCATGTACTCCGCCCCGATGACGCCGGTTGGCACCAGCATGATCACCCCGGCAAAGAGCCCCAGCCCTGACAGCAGCACCGCCTTCTGATGGTGGAAGCTCTTGCGGAGCAGCCGCTCATAATGCACCACCGCCCAGCGTTCCACATTGTCCATAAAATCCCACAGCTTGTGCTTGGGCACCTGCCAGCCCTTCTTGAAAAGCTGGGAAGCCAGCATAGGCGTCAGGGTAAAGGACACAAACAAGGAAAACATGCCTGCAAAGACAATGGTCAGGCCGAACTGGCGGAAAAACTGCCCTGTCATGCCGGACATAAAGGCGATAGGCAGAAAAGTCACCGCATCGCACAGGGTAATAGCTATCGCTGCCATGCCGATTTCGGTTCGCCCCTTCTCCGCCGCCACATCAGGCTTTTCCCCCATCTGCAAATGCCGGACGATATTTTCCAGCACCACGATGGAGTCATCCACCAGAATGCCGATGCACAGGGTCATGCCCATCAGGGACATCATGTTAAATGTGAATCCGGCGGTGTACATCACGAAAAAGGTAGCAATCAGCGAGGTCGGTATGGAAACCATGACCGCCGCCGTGGAACGCCAGCCCCGGAGGAACAGGAACAGCACCAGCCCCGTGGTGCACAGGCCCTCCACCAGCGTGCCCATGGTATTGTGCAGGGCGGTGTTCACATAGTCTGCATCATCGCTGACAATGGTAAAGGTATACTCAGGATTTTCCTTTTCCAGCTCTGCCAGCTTCTCACGGATATTTTCCGAGGTTTCCACCACATTGGCATCGCTGTTCTTGTAGACCTCCATGTTGACTGCCGCCCTGCCGTTGACACGGGCAACCCGGACAGCCCTGGCATCCTGATGCTTCACATCGGCAACGGCAGTCAGGGGCACTGCCTGCTTGTCCCCGTTCTGCACGAAAAGCTTCTCTATCTCCGAGGCCTGCCTGTACTGGGCAATCATCCGCACATCGGAGCGTTCCGTATCCGTATAAATGGTGCCGGAAGGCAGCAGCTGGTTCTCGCTCTTGATGGCGTTGACAATATCGCTCATGGTGAGATTGTAGGCAGCCATCCTGCCCCTGTCAACCTCTACAGCCACTTCCTTGTCAATGCCGCCCCGGACCTCTATCTGGGACACGCCGCCAGCCTGCTGGATGCTGTCCGCAAACTGGTTATCCACCTTGGCGTACAGCCCTGACAATGGCATATCCGCCGTCACGGCAATCTCCATCACCGGCTGGTCATTGGCATCACGCTTGATGACTACCGGGTCATCCGCCTCGTCAGGCAGCTGGTAGCGGATGCTCTCCACCTTCTTGGTGGCATCAATAGCCGCCTGGTCAGCATCCGCATCAAACTCAAGCTCCAGCCCCACGTTGCCCATCTCATAGCGGGCGGTGGAGCTCATCTGCTTCACGTTGGACAGGGAAGACAGGGCATCCTCGATGGGCTTGATGACCTGCTGCTCAATGGACTCGGCATTGGCCCCCGGGTAGCGGACGGACACCGTTACATAAGGGGTATTCAGGGCAGGCAAAAGCTCCACCCCGATGCGGTAAAAGCTGAACAGCCCCAGCACCACGAAAAACAGCACAATCATGGAAATGCCGATGGGACGCTTAATGGAAAATCGTGTGAGATTCATGACTGTCCAGCCTCCCCGGCATTATCCTCCTGCTTTTTGGCAGCCTCCTGCCCCTGGGCATTTCCGGCATCCTCCTGCTTCCTGGCAGGCTTATCCGCCATGCTGTCAGCATTCTTGACCTTTACTGCCATATCATTCTGCAGCCTGTCCTGCCCGGAGGTTACCACCAGCTCCCCTTCCGCAAGGCCTGCCACAATCTCCGCTTCTGCATCGTTCATCAGGCCGATGGTCACCTGCTTTTCCTGCACGGTGCCTGTGCTTTCATCATAGACATACACGGAAGTACGGCCATTTTTCGTCAGGATTGCTTCCTTTGGCACAAACAATGTATCCTTCTTCTGCAAAATATCTATAGCAGAGCGGGCAAAGAGCCCCGACTTGATTTGGGCACGGTCAGCATCCAGGGAAATGCGCACCATAAATGTCTTGCTGTCATCTCCCATAGCAGGGCTGACAAAAACCAGCTTGCCGGTAAAGGACTGCCCCAGAGCATCAATAGTAACATTCACATCCATGCCTGGCTCCAGCACAGCCGCATCATTCTCCGACAGGCTGCAATCCACATAAATATGGCTGTTATCCACCAGTGTCAGCACCTTGGAGCCTGGGGTAAGATAGCCCCCCACCTCGGCGTTCCGGTAGCTGATTACCCCATCCCGGGGTGCCCGGAGAAACATGTCACTGCGCTGCTTTTCCAGTGCCTTGACATTGTACCTGCTCTTGACGGCTGCCAGCTCCTTGGAACGGACACTGGCAGGAGTGCTGCCTGCCTCCGACTGATTGGCAAGGGAATCATAGGCCGCCTTGGCCGTCACATACTGGTCACGGGCAGAATCCAGGGTATCCTGGGAAATAGCCCCGATGGAGTACAGGTACTGCTGCCGGTCATAATGCTGTTTCTGAATATCATAGGCAGCCTCTGCCTTGAGGTAATCGGCATAGTAGCCTGCCTGGGTAGTCACCGCATCAGCTCCTGCCGCCTCGGCCTCCGCCCTGGCCTGCCCGATGGCAATATCCAGGTCCTCCGTATCCTGCACCAGCAGAATCTGTCCCTCTTTCACCTGGTCACCCAGCTCCACATTCACCGCTGTCACCCTGCCGGCGTATTTCGGCGACAGGGTGATGGCGGCATCTGACACGGTCTGCCCCGTCAGGTTGATGTGCCTGGACAAATCCCCCCGCTGCAGCCTGTACACCTCCACCTGAGTAAGCTCCTGCTTCTTTGGCCCGCCAGCCTGCTGCTCAGATACCCGGTAAGCCACCATAAAAATAATCAACAGCAGGCAAATTACTCCTGCTGTCAACATCTTCCTATTCCTCAGATTTTGTATCTGATGTCTCATAAATTATCGTCTCCAGCTATCCTTCCTAAAATCACATTGAACTACAGCAAAATTACAAAAAATCCCGATAACTTTGCAAACCTAAATTGCAATAACAAGTGCAACAAAGCTGCAATATTTCCCAAAATTACAGCCTGCAACACAATTTCAATACCTGAAAACGGATGCAAAGCCGCCTCAGTTCTTAACCCAGCCGTACTTGTAAATCAGCGGCAGGTACTGAATACGCTCCAAAAAATCCTTGTTTGTATTCTCCGTATGGAAAATAGGCACCCGTTCCAGGGCGTACACGTTGCTTTCCCTGCTTACATTGTCATACTTGATAGTAAAAGCCCCCTTGTAACCGGCTTTCCGCACCAGCTCCGCTATATGGAGGTTATAAGTGCCTGTAGGGTACGCCATGAAGTCAGCATCAATCCCCAGCTTGTTCCTGATGGTATCCCTTGACTTGGTAAGCTCCTTGGAAATCTCCTCATCGCTTGTCTCCGTCATGGACTTGTGGCTGTAGGTATGGGACTCGATGGAAAAGCCGTTGTCAGACAGCTCCTTTGCCTGCTCCCAGGTCATGTAGTTGTCGTACACACCCAAAAAGCCCGTCACCACGAAAATTGTCCCCTTGAAGCCATACTTCTTCATAATCGGATAGGCATTGGTATAATTATCCTTGTAGCCGTCATCAAAAGTAATCAGCACCGGCTTCTCCGGCAGCTCACTGCCATTGACGATAAAATCATACAATTCCTCCGGCGTAATGCTGGTATAGCCATACTCCTTCAGCCACTTCATGTGCTGCTCAAAATCCGCCAGCGGTACAGACAATGACATGTGCTCATCCACCACCTTGTGGTAGTTCAGCACCATCACCGTCCGGGGATCATCCTGCACTGTCACCTGTGCCGATGGCATGGCTGCCACCCCCTGCTTCTCCGGCTGCAGCTGCACCGCCATAGCCGCCACCAGGCAGACCACAGCCGCCACCAGCCCATAGATCAGCTCCCTGCTGGAAAGCCTCTGCAATTTTTCTTTAACTTTATCTTTCAACGTGTCCATTATATCCCCCAAATATTAAAATTACATTAAAATGATTATCATTTCTTTAACGATACACATCACTCGGCAAATTTCCTGCCTGTCCTTCTATTATACATTTTTTGCCCAAAAACTCAATCTGTGATATAATGTTTTCGTCTGCAAAAGACAATGTACGAATAAATCTTTAAGGAGGATTTTTTATATGACTATCACCAAGGAAATGTCCATCATGGAGGTTGTTACCACCTACCCTGACACTGTACCTGTATTCATGCAGGCCGGCATGGGCTGCATCGGCTGTGCCGCTGCCCACTTCGAGAACATCGAGCAGGGCGCCATGGCTCACGGCATCGACATTGACGAGCTGATCACTGCCCTGAACGATGTCGTTCCTCAGCAGTAATGCCTGACCAGCAAGCATAAGCTAGTATTACAAGAAACAAAACGCTCTTATTGCCTGGTTTCATTACCAGGTCAATAAGAGCGTTTTTGTTATGCTTAAAAAGTTGCATTAAAACTGTATATTAAATATTTTTTATGCTCCTGATCTCACAGGTATGATGCTTGCTTTCCCTGGCATAGCTTAGCCCCACAATAATAATCTCCCCCTTATACTGCTGCAAGGCTCCCGTATATCTACGTTTCAATATCTGCCTGATTGCCGTTTCCGCAGTTTTATCCACTTTGAGCTCCACCAGAATTGCCGGCCTATCGCTTGACTCACGGCGCGGCAAAAAAGCAAAATCCACAAAGCCCTTGCCACTTGGCAGTTCCCTGATAACCGTGTAATAGGCAGGAGCAGTGAAATATGCCATCGTCAATACACAACTCAGCGAATTTTCATCATTATACTTGAACACGGATGTATAGCTTTCATGAGCAACCTCTATCATTTCCGCAACCTTGGTGGCTTCACCTCGTATGGTCGCTTTAAGCAACTTATCGCAATTGGCAAGCGACTCGGCAACCTCTTTCCACTGTCCTGTCTGGAGAGCCGATTGAAAGGCTGTAGCCACTTCATAATTAGGCATATACGCTTCTTTGCGTTCCGCATCATAGCCCAGATAGCCCAGATGTATCAAAGCAGTCAGTGCATCATCCTTAGAATTAATTCCAAGGAAATCATTTTTAAAGTGAATAACATTCACGTCGGCCCTGCCGCCTGCCAGCATATTCAGCACATCATCCTTCAGTCCGGCAAAATTCAAGGTAATAAAGCGATTAATCATAGTAAAAGATGATGTGTTGCGCCAGTAGGAATCCAGCGATTGATTAAACATAGCACTATACACTGAATTTGGATTGTACATGTGCAACCCATTTATCAGGTAGCCATTATACCATGTTTTGACCGACTCAAAATCCATCTCGAACCTTTCACACAGCTCTCTTACCTCTGCCTCAGTAAACCCGAAGTACTGTGCCAGATTTTTTGAGTCCAGCATGGTATATTCCGCAAAATTATTCAGTGCAGACTCATTTTCTATTTTCTTGATAGGCAATATGCCGGTAATATAAGCCAGAGCCAAAAAAGACTTAGACTCCTCACTCTTAAACAAATCATGCAGGAATTGCAGATATAAATGCACTACCTCCGGCTTGTCACCATAATTGCGCACCACGCAATCCCATTCATCAATGATTATTACCAGCTGGCGATTTGTTTGCTTATAAACATCATTCAGAATAGTAGCAATGGGATTATCCAGCTCAATAATCTCAGGCAAACTTCTCTTAATATCATTATAAAGCACTTTTTTGATACCGGCTACAATATTATCCTGATATGTCCCCTCAAAGGAAGATATATCCAAGTGGATGACATTATACTTGTTTAAATGCTTCGTAAAATCCCTATCCTTAGCAATTCTAAAGGGAGCAAACAGCTCCCTGGAATCACTGCCAAGGCTGTAATAGGCATCAAGCATACCTGCTGCCTGAGATTTTCCAAACCGCCTGGCATGACTCAGGGCAATGCACTTATATTCCGTTCCCAGCACCCTGTTGGTATGGCGTATCAATTCTGTCTTGTCTACATAAATGAAGCTTCTAACTGCCTGCTTAAAACTTCCATTATCAGGATTAAAATATGTCCCCATCACACTCACCTCCAACCTGTAGCAATCTCACGAAAACCGTCCATCAAAATCCCCTCCAACAACACCCTCATAAGGAATATTGGATAATCCTTCCTCCGTATTCACCAAAGTCTTATTCTCTAAATCGTAAATGACAACATTAGAGATAGAATTCAGTATAAATGGCGAATGGGTGCTGACAATAAACTGAATATTCGGGAAAAGCTCCGTCAGCATAGGCAAAATATTTTTTTGCAATGACAAATGAAGATGGGCTTCTATCTCATCTATCAAAACAATTCCTTCCAGGTCATATTTGTTCTTTGCCTTATGCTCCATACGCATCATCAGGTCTGTCACAATATCCAAAACAGCAGCATAGCCACTGGACAAAGCATCAAAAGCAAACGGTTCCCTGCCCTCCTCCATGATATGAAAGGCATAAGTTTCAATATCAAATTCCAGATGCACACTCTGGTTATCAAAAATCCGCTTTAAAATACGGTCAAAATTCTCAAACCACCTGCTTATTTCATCGGCACGCTCATGCTTGCCACTGGTTGCATACAAAGCCTGGCTTGATTTCATATCCAAAAGGTATTTAACGAAATATTTCCCCGGATTATCATCGATAGCGTAATTATCTTGAAAAACAACTTTTTCTATATGCTTTTCATTCGATATTTTATACTGGCGTTCTGCCGGATAATACGCAATGATAAATTCACCTTTACATGATTTCTTCAAGATTTCATTATGATCAGAAAACACAGCACAAAAATCTATATTTTTATTTGGAATATTCCGCTGTTTCTTCATTGCCTTTCCAGAATAGTTATTCCCTATTATTTCATAGTCACTTAAACTTCCCACATCGTAAAATGGTGTAGTTCCTTGAAAACTGTATATTTC
>JBJDWY010000086.1:0-2612 GCA_051866255.1 Anaerovibrio sp.
ACCAACGTGGGGGAAACCCATATTGAGCTTCTGGGCTCCCTTGAGAATATTGCCAAGGCAAAGGGGGAGCTGGTGGAGGCTATTCCTGCCGGTGGCACGGTGATTTTGAACAATGACAATCCTTATACCGCTGCCATGAAGGATAAGGCAAAGGCTGGCGTGAGAATCGTGACCTTCGGCATTGACAATGATGCGGATATCAAGGCGGCAGCCCTGATAAGCCACGCCGGCAAGACCTTTTTCCAGTGCCGCATCGGCAGGGAGGGGGAGCAGAAGCAGCTTTCCATCCCGATGCTGGGCAGGCACAACGTGTCCAACGCCCTGGCAGCTGTGGCAGCAGGCCATGTGCTGGGGCTGACGGCAGAGCAGATTGCCGAGGGGCTGGAGAGCCTGGAGATGACGGGCATGCGCTTTGAGTGCAAGCGCATAGGCGAGTACAACATCATCAATGATGCCTATAATGCCAGCCCTATGTCCATGGAGGCATCCCTCACCACCCTGAAGGAGATTGCCGCTGACAAGGGCAGGCGTTCCTTCGCTGTGCTGGGTGATATGCTGGAGCTGGGGCATGTGGCTGTGCCTGCCCATCAGAAGGTGGGGCAGCAGGCAGCGGCAGCCGGTGTATGCGGCCTGATTACCCTGGGGGAAATGGGCAGGGAGATTGCCAGGGGGGCACGGGAAGCCGGGCTTGAGGCAGTCTATTCCTTTGCTACCCATGAGGAAGCCGCAGCAAAGCTCCGCGAGCTTTTGCAGCCGGAGGACACAGTCCTCTTTAAGGGCTCCCGCGGCATGAAGATGGAAACAATAATAGATTTGCTGTAATATTGGAGGTATTATTTTTTCATGGAATATATAACGTATCCCCTGGCAGCCGTTATCCTGGCGGCAGGGCTGGTGACGGCAATGGCGCCGCGGCTTATCCCGGAGCTCCACAAGCTGAAATTCGGGCAGAGCATCCGGGAGGAGGGCCCCAAGAGCCATCAGGCCAAGAGCGGTACCCCGACCATGGGCGGCATCATGATTATCCTGTCCATTGCCATTGCTTCCCTCGTCATCTGTCCCTTTACACTGGAGCTGACGCTGGCACTGGGGATTATGCTGGGGCATTTCCTGCTGGGCTTCCTTGATGACTATATCAAGGTGGTGAAGAAGCAGAACCTGGGCCTGAAGGCAAAGCAGAAGCTTTTGGGGCAGATTGTCATCGCGGTGCTGGTGGCGTACTATGCGGGGCTGCCTACGGATTTGTGGGTGCCTTTTGCCGGCAATATTGACCTGGGCATGGGCTTTTATGCCCTGCTGCTGTTCGTGCTGGTGGGAACCAGCAATGCGGTGAACCTTACGGATGGTCTGGACGGCCTTGCCTCCGGCACGGTGATTGTGGCGGCTCTTGCCTACATGCTCATCTGCCTGTGGCTGGACAAGCTGGAGCTGGCAGTTTTTTGCGCGGCCATGGCCGGGGCTTGCCTGGGCTTCTTGAAATACAACTATCACCCGGCAAAGATTTTTATGGGTGATACCGGCTCCCTGGCACTGGGCGGTGCCATTGCGGCAGTGGGCATCCTCACTCATACGGAGGTGCTGCTGGCGGTAATCGGCATCATCTTCGTCTGCGAGGCCATGTCCGTTATTATTCAGGTGACCTCTTTCAAGACCAGGGGCAAGCGGGTATTTTTGATGAGCCCTATTCACCATCACTTTGAGCTGAAAGGCTGGTCGGAGAAGAAGGTTGTGTGGAATTTCTGGCTGGGAGGACTGATTGGCGGACTTTGCGGCCTGCTGCTTTTCAAGATAGGGTAATTAGCATCTGAACATTAATGATTAACTATTATTGATTAACTATTTATGATTCGCGATTTATAACTTATAAATTTATAAGTTATAAGTTATGGTTTGATATTATAGGAAGGATCTGGCAAAAATGATGGATTTTGCAAATAAGAATGTACTGGTGGTAGGCGTGGGCATCAGCGGCAATGCGGCAGCCAAGCTTGCCAAGAAGCTGGGAGCGGCAAAGGTTGTCCTGAGCGATGCCAAGGCTGAGAAGGATTTGAAGTATGACCTGTCCGATGTGCGGGCTGCCGGTGTGGAGCTGGTATTTGGCCCTCAGGCTGCGAGCCTCTTGGATGGGGTGGACATGGTAATCCTTTCCCCGGCGGTGCCTGTGAAGGTGCCTCTGGTGCAGGAGGCCTACAAGCGCAATATCAGCGTTGTAACCGAGGTGCAGGTGGCATACGAGCTGGCAAAATCCCCTATTTTGGCAGTAACCGGCACCAACGGCAAGACCACTACCGTTACCCTGCTGGGGGAGCTCATGAAGACCAGGTATGAAAATGCCGGGGTAGGCGGCAATATCGGCATCCCTCTCTGCGAGCAGGCGGTACAGGCAGGTGAGGGCAGCTGCGTGGTGGCGGAGATTTCCAGCTATCAGATGGAGGCTACCACCAATTTCCGGCCTCATGTGGCAGTGGTGCTGAATGTCACCCCTGACCATGTGGTGCGCCACGGCAGCCTTGAGGTATACCAGCAGATGAAGGAGAAGATGTTCTCACAGCAGGCACCGGAGGACTATCTGGTGCTGAACTACGACAACGACAAGACCCGTGATATGGCAA
>JBJDWY010000087.1:0-2591 GCA_051866255.1 Anaerovibrio sp.
AACTACCAAACTATTTCATTCAGTATATGCACGAAGTAACAAACCAGCACTACGATAAACTGAAATTTACCCCTGCATACATCTGCCTAACTTTATCCCCCAGCACCTCATGCAGTATACAAAATGCCTCATCACCAGTACAATGCCCTGTCACGATAAACTCCACGCCTGACGCCTGCAACCTGCCAGCTAGCCTGCACACATCCTCAGCAGAAGTCTTGTACAGGTGGAAGCCCCCCACTATGCCTATGATTTTCCTGCCACCATAAGCTGCACGGACTTCCTCAATAATATTCTCCACGCCCCCATGACAGCAGCTATTGAAAATCACCAGTCCAGCCTCCACCTCAAAAACGAGGCTCTGCTCATGCTGAAAAAGCTCCGGAAAAAACATATCCAGCTCCTTCACATACATGCGAGCCTTCAAGCCAGCCTCCCTCATATCAAGAGAATGAGGCAGCAGCTTTACCCCAGGGCATGGACTATACTCTCCATTCACCCTTACCAGCCTGTCACGATATTTTTCCAGCCAGCCCTCATGGATGCCCACATATTCCATGATGCCATCATCATCACTGTAGCAGTTTTCCTGACAGGCCTTCCGAATATAAAGCGGTGCATGATCATTAACAGCAAAAAACGCTTCCATGCCATCGGAGTGGTCATAATGAGCATGAGACAGCACCGCAAAATCCACCTCTGCCAAATCTATGCCCATTTTTTCCGCATTTTCTGCAAATGCCCCCGAGGCTCCCGTATCCAGCAATATCTTCCTGCCCTCATATTCAATCAGAATTGACAAGCCCCACTCGCCAGCCAATTCCCCAGACGAAAGATTATCCATTAATACTTTTATTTTCATTACGCCATCCTTCCTACTCGGACTATACAAAAACCACCATTAATTATTTCAGTTTTTGCGCTTTTACGCTTGCCTATTAGTTTAAATCTGCTTGAAGGCAATTTTCTTTACAAAGCTTGCCAGATATAGTGGCAGACTATAGGTCCTGGTTTCCACTACATCGTTTGCCGCAATATTTTTCATAGAAATTTTAAAACCAATTTCAGGCTTATATTGCCTGCAAAAACATTGATAGCTCTTGGCCCTGGTATGTATTTCTGCCTTGGCTTCAATCGGGATGATAGTTTCCTGATTGGCAATGAGGAAATCCACCTCGGCCGTATTGCCAGAACGCCAGAAGTATGGCTCAAGGTTCTGCTTGAGAAGCTCTAGAAGGACATAATTCTCAGTCAAAGCTCCTTTAAAGCTGTTATAAAGCTGGTTTTCCTGCAGAATAGTTTCCGGTGATAACCCAGCCTGGCAGCGCAGCAACCCGATATCCGACAAATACACCTTGAAGTAGGTACTTTGGGTGTAAAAAGCAAGTGGCAGCTGTGGATTGCTGACCAGATGAAGGCGATGAATAAGGCCAGCTGAGTGCAGCCATTCCAATGCATCCTCCAAATCCGCCGCCCGCTTGCCGGTTTTTACATGGGAAAACACGAATTTATTATTTTCCTTGGCAAGCTGCTGAGGCACGGATTGCCATATAAGCTGCAACTTCGGTACATCATGGACAGGTGCATACTTTGCGAAATCTGCACTGTAATCATGCAGGATATTGTTCTGTATCTCTGTGACAGCATCAAAATTTTTAGTATCCAGCCATGTGGTAACAGCTTCCGGCATACCGCCTATTACATAATAGTATTTTAAGAATTTTTTTAACGGCTCTGTATAAGCCTCTGCCAAAGGCTTATCCGGCAGATATTTCTCCGCACCCAATAAAAGCTGTTCATGTCCGCAGGCCAGTAAAAACTCTGCAAAACTCATGGGATACATGGCAAGACGCTCAACCTTGCCCACTGGAAAGGAAATGCCATCTCGTTGCAGTGAAACACCCAGCAAAGAACTGGCACAGATAATATGCAGCTCAGGCATCATCTCGCAAAAATATTTCAGGGCGGTTATAGCTTTGGGACACGCCTGTATTTCATCGAAAATCACAAGGATTTGCCCAGGAATAATGGGCTTTTTATGTATTAAACCACTTAATTCACTTAGGATTCGGTGCGGGTCAAGATCAAAATCAAAAATTGATTGCAAGCCTCGATTTCCCTCAAAATAAAAATAAGCCATATCATTGAAGTACCTTCTGCCAAATTCCTTGCAAATATATGTCTTGCCACATTGCCTTACGCCTGTAATCAGCAGAGGCTTGTGTTTTGATTTCCGGCTCCACGCCAGCATCTCTGCCATAATGCTACGTTCCATATATATCACTTCCTTTCGAGTTTATTTGGCAACAAATTAACTATGATATTCTTATTCTACGTTTTTCGTAGGAAAAACGCAAGATTATTTGCAAAATGCCTATGAAAAGTGTAAATTTCAGTTTATACAGCGGTTGGCAGTTGCAAGTCTCGTCAGCCTCCCGGCTCCCCCTTTTCAGTCTTGCTCGTAGAGTTAGATCAATTACCTTAGTAGCGCATAGCAGAGTATAGTTGATAACTATGTGCATATCTGTTCAGACAAAAAGAGGGACAGGTGCGGCATGTACCCAAAGAAAACCTTGAGTGCAGCCTCGCTT
>JBJDWY010000088.1:0-10915 GCA_051866255.1 Anaerovibrio sp.
ACATAATAAAAAACTGGTATTTTCATTGACAAATGAAAATACCAGTTTTTTATTTTCTAGGGCTCAATTACAATTTTTTAAATCGGCAGACCTGATCAGCTTCAAAAGCTCCTCCGTCTTTTCCTGCAGCATACCCCTATCGCCCCGTGTCTCCACATTCAGCCTGATAACCGGCTCCGTATTGGATTTCCTGATGTTAAATCGCCAGTCAGGATACGCCACCGACAAGCCATCCGTATAATCCGCCTGCCCGTCAGCATATTTTGCCTGCACAGCACCAATGATTTCCTCAGCCGCCTGGACACTGTCCACCTTGCTGTTAATCTCACCGCTGCATGGATACATCGCCATGCGCTCTACCAAAAGCTCAGAAAATTTCCGTCTATCCTGCTGTAAAAGCTCCAGCACCAGGAGCCACGGAATCATGCCGCTGTCACAGTAGGCAAAATCCCTGAAATAATGATGGGCGCTCATCTCGCCGCCATATACGGCATCAACCGCCCTCATCTTCGCCTTGATAAAGGAATGTCCGCTGCGGCAGAGCACCGCCTCACCGCCAAGGCTCCGGCAGATATCCTGGGTATTCCAGTACACCCTCGGGTCATGGATAATCCTCGCCTGAGGGAATTTTTTCAAAAAAGCCTCTGCCAGAAGCCCCACCATGTAGTAGCCTTCAATCATGCTGCCATTTTCGTCAAACATAAAACAACGGTCAAAATCACCATCCCAGGCAATTCCTGCATCAGCCTTGTATGCCACTACTGCCTCTGCCGTAGCAGCACGATTTTCCATCAGCAGGGGATTGGGCACCCCATTAGGAAAATTGCCGTCAGGAGTGTTATTTATCTTGATAAATTCAAACGGCAGCCTGTCTGCCAGGGCATCAATTACCGGCCCCGCCGCACCGTTGCCAGCATTGACAACTATGCGCAGCCGCCTGCCACCTTCCTCTGCCCTGCGGCACATACCATCTCTATCAACATAACTCAATAGATGATCAATGTACTCCTGCAAGATATCAGCTTGCTCCACAATGCCTGTATTCTCATCAGCAGGCAATTCGTCTTTCTGTTTCTGTTTCTTTTTCTGGTTCTGCTCCGGCTCCGCCCGGCAGAAACGCTCCAGCTCCTTCAGTCCGCTGTCCTTGGAGATAGGCCGTGCTCCGCAGCCTACCAGCTTAAAGCCATTGTAGGATTTCGGGTTGTGGCTGGCCGTCACCATGATGCCGCCATCCAGCTGCCTATGGGCGGTGGCAAAATAAATCATCTCCGTGCCGCACTGGCCGATATCCACCACATCACAGCCTGCTTCCGTCAGCCCCCTGACCAGGGCTTTCTTCAAGGAAGGCCCTGACAGGCGTATATCATGCCCCACGGCAATCCTGAGCTTCCGCTTCTTTTCCCCATTGCAGCCGTCATTGCCATCTGCACCGCTGTTTATGCCACTGCTTTCGCTGCCATTTACAGCACTATATACATTATGTGCATTGCTATTTGCATCACCGGCATCAGCCTGCCCGGACAGGGAGAGCATTTTCCTAAAATACCTGCCAATCCTATATGCCAGTTCCTCATTTACCTGAGTTGGGTAGATGCCGCGAATATCGCCACTGCCGAAGCAGCTTGTGTCAGGCTCAAAATCATGCTTAACCTTGTCCCCCACGCTGATATCCTGTCCCAGCTGCACCTCCAGAAGCTTCAAATCCGTGTCGGCAAATACAGTATGCTTGCAGCCGGATGGCAGCTTCACCACATCCCCCGGCTTGATATTCTGCATTTCCCCATCAATCACGGTGCGACCGTAGCCTGACAACGCAGTCCAAACCTCATCGCGGCACTGATGGCTGTGATAGTTCATGCTGTGCCCCTGCTTCAGCGTAACCAGCACAGTGAGGCTGCCAGCATCCACATGCATTACCCGGTAACTGCCCCAGCTTTTTTCTGCAAACATCACCTGCTGGCTGATGCCATCCACATAGGGCTTGATATAAGCACTCTGCTCCTTGTCGCTAACCAGTATCCCCTCCGGGGAGGCGGACACCACCACATTTTTTAGCCCCATAGCCAACACCGGCACATCCAGGCCGTTGATGACATGCACATTTTCGCAGGTATCATTGGTAATAACCTCGCCGATGGCCTGCTCATCCATAGCCTCCGTCAGTGTATTCCAGGTACCCAAATCCTTCCAGGTGCCCTGAAAGCGCATGACCTGAATCCTGGTCTCCTGCTCCACCACTGCATAATCAAAGCTGATTTTCTTGAGGCCTGCATACCTATCCAGCAAATCACGATAGTCCGCAAAATCAATCAGCTCATGAGCCTTGTCCATCAGATACCCCAGCCGGAAGGCAAAGACGCCCCCGTTCCACAGTGCCCCCTGGCTGATATACTCACCGGCAGTTTCCTTATCCGGCTTTTCCTTGAAGGTGCGCACCCTGCTGACAGACTTGCCGTCCTCCGGGATGATATAGCCATACTTCTCACTAGGATAGGTAGGCTCTATCCCCATCAGCACCAGATTGGCTTCTCCTGCCAGCACCTGCTCACAAAGCCCTGCAAAAGCGGCAAAATACTCATCCTCCACCAAAGGATCCACCGGGCAGACCACCACCGGCTCATCCATAGGCACCTGCCTGATATCTGCCAGATAGGCAGCGGACAAGGCAATAGCCGGAAAAGTATCCCTGCGGCATGGCTCCACAGAAATCCCCACCTGCTCCCCCAGCTGATTCAGAATGGAGGAAACCTGGGACTTCGAGGTAGCAATAGTCACATCCGCCTCAGGCAGCACGCGCCTGATCTGCCCATACACCCTCTGCACCATAGACTCGTACTGGCCTGATTTATTTTTAAAGATTTTAATAAACTGCTTGGAACGGATATCGTTTGACAAAGGCCACAGCCTCTTGCCCGAACCGCCGGATAATAAAACTATATGCATGCACTACTCCTGCCTTTCTTCTCTGAAAATTACTTTCTTCATTTCAGCGGACAGCATTCATTTGTATGAGATAACTTTGAAACGACTGAATGGACTTCAAATCTTCCAGCAAACGGAGGGTTCTTATTTTTCTGCCTGCATCATTTAAGTGGTATTCCGTATCAAAAAATAACTCAGCCGGATAGAGATTATCTGCAAAGTTACCTATAACTTCTACATCTTTACTGCGCCAAAAACTCTCGATATGCTCATTTTGAACTTTATCCTTTTCATTAAACTCACCACCATAGCACAGATAGCTCGGCCACGCTGCATAAACTTTTACATCGTGTAAATGACACCAATCCACAAAATCCCCAATTGCACCAGCTGATTTTTCGTTAGGAACGCTATCCTCCGAAAATACCTGCTTATAATGTGATGGTGGTTGCATTTTACTACCTTCAACCGCATTGCTTCTAATATCGCCACGGGTATCAAAATTTTTTACAGAGTATATGGCACTTTCCTCGCTTTTTTTATTTCTCAGCCTGTCAAGCAAGGCAAGCCCCATATCCCGGCAATCATAGTTATACAGCAGCTTCAGCTGCTCAGAATATGGCAATCCCCTAAAATAGGCCGTATCATAATTTGTCACATAGGCCAGGCCTTCGCCACTTAGCCCCTTTAATTGATAATACTCATATTCCAAGGGCAAAATTACTACATCACCAGGCTGAAGCAGCGGCTTGCACACCGCAAAAATATACTCCCCCATCCCGGCATGAAGCCCCATATTGACAACAGGAATGCCCAAATCCCTCTCCATACCTTCCGCATCTATGCCAAATAAAGTATTAGAGCCGGACAGCAACACGATTTTGGGGGACTCAATGGCAGATGAAACAGCTTTTTTATACCCAATCCATTCATCTAAGTACTTCTCCCTATGAGCAAGTCCTCCAAAATTTGCAAAAAACAATAACGGCTGAAAAATTATCACAGCAAATAAAAATGCCATTATCAGGCAGGCTGTAAATTTTTTATACGACATCAATTCACCTTCTAGAACTGGAAATATAAAAACTCCGAATTTTGCACGTTGCACATTAACAGGCTCAGCCCCAACAGCATGCCCAGCAGGATTGGCAAAGCCTTATGCTGGAATAAAACCTGACTTTCTCTAAGCCTCAAAGGATTGGGAACACGCACTACCAGCACCATTAAAACAGACAATGTTACAAGCACCCGGGGCAGGGATTCACTAAAAATCCACTGACCGAAATCAATGCCGTACTGCTCCAAAAAACCAAAATTATTCCAAATAAAGCCCTTGTCTGGCAACCCGAAATGGTAAATATCTGTCATACATCTCAGCACATTCAAGGCTTCATGAATTGATTCCGCCCTAAATAACACCCAGCAAACCACAACACAGGAAAAAGTCATCACCCAATTGACCAAATGCGGTAATTTGACATTAAGCCGCCGCCATTGATGATTTATAACAAGTAATAAACCGTGTGTTCCCCCCCCATAAAACAAACGTCCATCCGGCGCCATGCCACAGTCCTATGAGCAGCATTGATACCAGCAGATTCCTCATCTTGCACAGCTCGCCATGCCTGTTACCACCTAAGGGAATATACATGTATTCCTTAACCCAGCTGCCCAGTGTCATGTGCCACCTGCGCCAGAAATCTACGATACTGGTTGCCTGATAAGGCGAATTAAAATTCATCGGCAAGCTTAAATTGAACAACAGTCCCAAACCGATTGCCATCTCGCTATAGCCTGAAAAATCAAAGTACAGTTGCAAGGAATAAGATATGGCACCAATCCAGGCCGCCAAAAATGTCAAATTTTCTGAGTTATTGAAAGCTATATTTGCCCAAACGGCCAGATTATCTGCAATCATCACCTTTTTTGTCAGGCCGATGGCAAAAATTGTCAGTCCAATAGCGATATTTTTGTAATTTATGACAAAAGTTTCTGACCTGACAAATTGTGGCAGCATTTCCTTATAGCTGATAATCGGCCCGGCAATCAAATGTGGAAAAATAGTAACAAACTCAAAGTAATACAGTAACGAAATGTTTTTGGCAATGCCGCGATATACATCTACCAGATACGCAATCTGAGTAAACGTAAAAAAGGAAATTCCAAGAGGCAGCACAATATTGAGAAGCCCCAAGCTGCTCCCGGATAAATCATTTACTGTGGAAATAAAAAAGTCTGCATACTTAAAATAGCCCAGCAAGAGCAAATCTGCTGCAATTCCACCAAACAGAATTGCTTTCTTATTTTCCCTGTCTTCTATCTGCTTGCCGACAAAATAGTTAAATAAAATTGATATCAGCAGCAAGGAAACATAATGATAATCCCACCAGCCATAGAAAAACAAGGATGCAAATACCAGCCATGCCGTAGCCAGCTTGTTGCACTTCAGCTTGCCCAAAGTAAAAAACACAACAAAAGCAACAGGCAAAAACAACAATATAAATTCATAGGAGTTAAATAGCACAATGTTCACCTTTCTTAATACAAGAAGACTTGTATGCCAGCTTTGGCCGCATAAAAAGATAAATACCTACATCATCGCTCCGCCCGGACAGGATTGTGCAAAAAATCCTCATAAGCCAGCCTGATGCCATCTTCCAGCTCTGTCCGATAAGTCCATCCCAGCTGTGCCGCCTTGGACACATCCAGCAGCTTGCGGGGGGTGCCGTTAGGCTTGGAGGCATCCCACAGGATTTCCCCCTCATAGCCCACCACCTTTGCCACCAGCTCCGTCAGCTCCCTGATGCTGAGTTCCTTGCCGGTGCCTGCATTGACAGTTTCGTTGCCGCTGTAATTGTTCATCAGGAACACACAGAGATTGGCCAAATCGTCCACATACAAAAATTCACGCAGGGGGCTGCCGTCACCCCAGCAGGTAACGCTGGCAACCCGGCTTTCCTTGGCCTCATGGAACCTGCGGATAAGGGCAGGCAGCACATGGCTGTGGGTAGGATGGTAATTATCATTTGGCCCGTAGAGATTGGTGGGCATTACCGAGATATAGTCCGTGCCGTACTGCTTGTTCAAGAACTCGCAATACTTCAGGCCGCTGATTTTGGCCAGTGCGTATGCTTCATTAGTCTTTTCCAGCTCACTGGTCAACAGGCAGCTTTCCTTCATGGGCTGGGGTGCCAGGCGTGGATAGATGCAGGAGGAGCCCAGGAATTCCAGTTTCTTGCAGCCATGCTGCCAGGCGGCGTGAATGACGTTCATCTCCAGCATCATATTTTCATACATAAAATCAGCCAAAGCCTCGCTGTTGGCTACGATGCCCCCCACCTTGGCTGCCGCCAGGAAAACGTATTCCGGCTTTTCCTCAGCGAAGAACTCCTCCACCTCTGCCTGGCGGCACAAGTCCAGTTCCCTGTGGGTACGGGTAATAATATTCCTATATCCCTGCCGCTTCAGCTCCCTGACAATGGCAGAGCCTACCATGCCCCTGTGACCGGCCACATAAATCTTTGCATTCTTTTCCATCACAAACTGCATCCCCCAATTACCAACATAACATCACTTGATAATGCCTTTTTCCAAAAACTCCGCCAGGTTGACATGCTCCCTGATGCGCTCAGCTGCCACCTTTTCCATATCGTGCCTTACCATGATGGCCACCAGCTCCTCAAAAGTAGTCTTCTGGGGATTCCAGCCCAGCAGGGTTCTTGCCTTGGTCGGATCACCCCAGAGATTTACCACATCGGTAGGACGATAAAAATCAGGAGATACCTCGATCACCACCCTGCCGGTAGCCTTGTCAATCCCCTTTTCCTCCATGCCGCTGCCGGAAAATTCCAGCTCAATGCCGGCATGATGGAAGGCCAGCTGGCAGAACTCCCTGACGCTGTGCTGCACGCCGGTAGCTATCACAAAATCCTCCGGCTGTTCCTGCTGCAAAATCAGCCACATGCACTCCACATAATCCTTGGCATAGCCCCAGTCACGCAGGCTGTCCAGATTGCCCAGATACAGCTTGTCCTGCTTGCCCTGGGCAATGCGGGCAGCCGCCAAGGTAATTTTCCTTGTAACAAATGTCTCTCCCCGGCGCTCGGATTCATGGTTGAACAAAATGCCGGAGCAGGCATACATGTTATAGGCCTCCCGGTACTCCTTGGTAATCCAGAAGCCGTACTGCTTGGCAACAGCATAAGGACTATAAGGGTGAAATGGCGTATTCTCATTCTGTGGCACTTCCTCCACCTTGCCATAAAGCTCGGAGGTGGATGCCTGATAAATCCGGCAGGTAGCAGCCAGGCCGCAGAGGCGCACCGCCTCTAGGATGCGCAGCACCCCGGTTGCATCCACATCTGCCGTAAACTCAGGGGCGTCAAAGCTGACCTGCACATGGCTCTGCGCTGCCAGATTGTAAATCTCATCAGGGCGCACACTGCTGATCACAGCCATCAGCCCCATAGAATCCCCCATATCCCCATAGTGAAGGTGGAAATTCTCCTTGCCCTCCAGATGGGCAATCCTCTCCCGATAATCCACCGAGGAACGGCGGATTATGCCATGCACATCATAGCCCTTCTCCAGCAAAAACTCTGCCAGATAAGAACCATCCTGACCGGTAACACCTGTAATCAACGCTTTCTTCATCCCAATACCTCTTTTCCAAATTTTCCAAAATCCGCTGCCCTGGCACTAATAGCACTAATATGGCACTCACATGACACTCATAACAGAAACTCCGCCACTAGCCAAAACAGCCGCCACATCATCAGATTCTTATGAAAATCATTGTAAAAAAATAAATGCCCCGGCAGAAGGGCATTTTTCGATAAGAATTAGCACAATATTGACTTTATGCAGATATAGAAATATTATTTTAGCAAACTCAACACGCACTCATATTTCTGCCAAAGCAAAAAAAGTGCAACCTGTAGTACATCCAGATTACACTTTACGCTTGCATACTATAATATTACCTATCAATGCTTCTATACATCAATGTTTCTATACATCAATGCTTCTTCAAAAGGTACTGGCGGATTCTGCCCAGATTGTTGAAGATGCGCAGTCCCAGTGCCAGCAAGGCCACATAGTAAAGGTCAATGCCCAGGTGGTCACCTACATAGACTAGAAATGCTGCCAGCAAAGCATTGGAAAAGAAGCCGGAGATAAAAATCTTGTCATCAAAAGTTCCCTCGCTGGCTGCCCTGATGCCGCCAAACACCGAATCAAGGGAGGCCAGCAGGGCAATGGAAAACAGCTTGGAGTACGCCACAGGAATACTCCACGGGAAAAGAAAGCCCAGCACGATGCCCAGACACAGGCCCACGATTGCTAAAATCATTTTTCTCCCTCCTGCTCTGCTGCCGCCGTGGCGTACTTATAGCGCGTAGCATTTTTGTATGCCGGTATCCATACCTTGTCGGAGCTGGCCAGCTCCATGTGGATGCCCCACACCTTCAGGGTATCAGCCACGCCCCCCCGCATGTTGACGGCATTTTCCAAATCCTTGATGTTGCCGATGGCACGGATTTCAAAAGGCGGTGCCGAGCGCACATTGTTCACTGATACCGTGGGCCCTGCACAGCGGATTTCCGAATTTGCCGTCAATCTCTGCCCGTTGAGGGAGATTGCCTCCGCCCCCGCTGCCCTCAGCTCATTGACCACCTTCAGCAAATCCTCATCGTGCACCAGATAGAGATTGGGGTCATCTGCCTTTTTCAGCTCCTGGGCGCCCTTGCTGCTGTCATCAATGGTGATAATCACCCCGGGACCTTCCAGTGCCGTGCTGCCGGACATCATCATCATGTCCTCCCTGAGCTTGCCATCACTGCCTGACACGGCACTGCTCTTTAAATCCTGCAGCTCGCTGCGCAAATCCTCGTTTTCGCTCTCCAGGGATTGAAGCCGCTCCGTCAGCACCTCTACGCGCTGCAGGGGTGCGGCAGATTTTATATCCTGGGTTGTCCGGAACTGAACAGCCAGCATGAAGCCAAGTACCATACATACGCAGGCTATGGAAAGCCGCCCTCTTTCTATATGCATACCCATCGTCTCCTTCTTACTGACGCAGCCGCACAGAATACACATCAAACCTGGCATCCACATAAGCAATAGGATGCTTCGTCTGCTGCAGCTCGCTAATCACACTCTTGGTAACCTCAATCTTGCTGTCCAGCCTGTCCAGCGCCCCCAGGCGTATCTGCACGGAACCGGCATAGAGCATTACATCCTCCGGGTTGGTGATGTTAATCTCGGACAGGCTCTTGACTGTATTTTCTCCCACGGCATCCAGGAAGGACAGCACCTTGCCTACCTGCTCATCCTCCACCACATCTCCCACGAACAAATCCGCCACACCGGCACCGCTGATCATAGGCACCGGCATGTCACGCAGGGTGCGGTGGGCATCCAGCACGATGCCGCCCTTGCCCAGCTCCAGATAGCCATAGTCACATTTTATCATAGCAAGCGGGATTCTTTCTGAAATGCTGATATCCAGCTGGCTGGGAAAAGAACGCTGCACTACCGCCTGCTCAATGCGCAAATCCTTGGTCAGGCTGCGCTTGATTTCGTCAGTCTGCAGCTGAAAAAGGTTTTCCCCCAGCCTGATGCCTGCAATGCGGATAATGTCCTCATCCTGCACGAAGCGGTTGCCCTGAATATTCACAGTCTTCAACACAAATATGGGTGAAAGAGCGCACGCCAATATGCCAAGCACCACGATCAATCCCACCAAAAGGGTTGCCACGGAGCCCTGGGAAATCATTTTATGCTTTTTTCCGTCCACTGCTCATCCATCCTTTTCTGCTATTCTTCTCTGCTCCCCATTTCCGTGAGCCTTTCCTGATATCCATTTCCCGGAATCAAGGCTCACAGCCTGCCGTCATCAAGGCTCGTAGCCTGCCATGGCCAAAATCCTGGCACACAGCTCAGGGAACTCAATGCCAACCGCCCGGCCTGCATCCGGCACCAGGGAAGTCTCCGTCATGCCCGGGATGGTATTAACCTCGATGGCATACGGCTGATTGTCCTCCCCCAGCATGA
Source organism: Anaerovibrio sp. (assembly GCA_051866255.1). Lineage (GTDB taxonomy): Bacteria > Bacillota > Negativicutes > Selenomonadales > Selenomonadaceae > Anaerovibrio. The sequence goes on from JBJDWY010000088.1 coordinate 9,976, forward strand.
AATCCACCCGTGCCATGCCGCTGCAGCCGCAGACAGCAAAGGCGCGGATGGCAATCTCCTTGACCTTTTTCGTCACTTCCTCCGGCAGCGGTGCCGGGATGATATGGGTTGAGGCGCCCACCTTGTACTTGGTCACATAGTCATACCTGCCGGTAACGGTAGTAATCTCAATAATCGGCAGAGCCTCCTGCTTTTCCTCGTTGCCCCAGACAGCAACAGTCAGCTCCCTGCCCTTGATGAATTCCTCCACCAGCACTTCCCTGTCATACTTGAATGCCTCAGAAAGAGCTGCTTCCAGCTCCTCCGCCTTTTCCACAATGACCACGCCGATGCTGGAGCCCTGGGAGGAAGCCTTGACTACTACAGGCACGCTGAATTCCTGCAAAATCTCGCCGGTCAGGTCGCGCTTTTTGAACTCATATCTGAAATATGTATGTGCTTTCGGGGTAGGAATCCCCTCTGCCATAAAGAACCGCTTGGTTGCCACCTTGTCCATGGTGACGGCTGCTGCCATGACGCCGGAACCGGTATATGGAATACCCATCATCTCAAGGGTTCCCTGAATGATGCCGTCCTCGCCAAACTTGCCATGGAGGGCGTTGAACACAAACTCCGCACCGCTTGCCTTTATGTCATTGGCAAAGGTGGCAGGGTTCAGCTCCAGCCCCTCTGCATTATAACCTTTAGCCTTCAGGGCTTCTAAGATTGCGGTGCCGCTGCGGCGCGATACCTCCGCCTCCGTTGACGGGCCGCCCATGACTACTACGATTTTTTTCATAAATATTCTCCTATGCTTGAGTATAAATTTCCTGTAAGTGAAGTGCATTTTGTTCAGACTTTATGGGATAAGGTGTGACTGTACCCACGAAAACACGCTCTCGCTCCTAGTTGTGCCTCGCGTTACTAACATTCATCTATCGCCTTCGGCTCTGATGAATGA
>JBJDWY010000089.1:0-10851 GCA_051866255.1 Anaerovibrio sp.
TGGGTACTGCCGCTACCTGTCCTTTAAAAATGTCTGAACAGAGTCCACGAACAACCAAACTATTCCAGTCAGTATATGCTCGTAGTTACAAACAAGCACTACGATAAACTGAAATTTCATAATTTATGGAAGATGGGCTCCATTTTTTCAAAGGTGCAGAATTCGGTGAAGCCCAATTCCGTGAGGATTTGCATGGATTCAGGCACGTATTCTGCCAGCCGCTTGACGTTGTGGGCATCGCTGCCGATGGTGATGATGCGTCCACCCAGGTCGCGGTAGAGCCGCAAAATATCACGGGAAGGAGTGGTGTCCTTCAGCTTGTAGTGGGTGCTGGAGGTATTCAGCTCAATGCCCTTGCCGTCAGCGATGGCCGTCTGGAAAATCCTGGTGAGAATCGGCTTGATTTTTTCAAAGGGGTACAGGCCTGCCTTGTCGTAGCGGGAAATCAAATCCACATGGGCCAGCACGCTGTAGTCGTGGAATTTTTCCACTACCGCCAGCATTTCCTCATAGTAGCGCATGTTGTATTCTTCCTGGGTGCGCCCCTTCTGAAAATCCCCGGTCCAGAACTCCTTGTCCTCCACCTCATGAATGGACAGCAGGATAAAATCCAGCTGGCTGCCATACTGCTCAAGCAGCTTTTGGTACTGGGGGATGGTGTGGCACTGCACCCCGAATTCCAGGCCTGCCTTGATGACCATTTTGCCCTGATAAATGCGGCGCATCCTAAGAAGCTTGGCAAAATACTCAGGGTAATTAACATTCAGGATGTGGTATTTGCCCTCGTGGATTTCAAAGGGTTTGTCCCACTCATCCCAGTCAGGCTTGATGCCGTAGTCAACATGGTCCGTGAAGCAGAGCTCGTCCATGCCCAGCTCCATGGCCCGTTCAATGTGGGTTTCCATCCTCTCCAGGCTGTCATCGCTGAATTCCGTGTGAATGTGATAATCAGTATACATATTGCATTGCCCCTTTCTATACTTCTTCAATGTTATTCTAGCATAAAAGGCAATTTTTTTACAGGTGATGGAATGACGGAGGTACATTGGTGCAGAAAGGAGTTGTTTTGCCTGCCACAGTGTTTCAGGCTGCTGCTTGCGGATGGCGGTATTTGGTAGTTTGGTCGGGCTTGCCAAAAACAGTGGGATGAATTATAATTGAATATGTATAATGATTGCTGAAATTTTCCCGAATAAATAACAGAAAACAAGTTCGGGGGGGTGGAAGCACTATACGAGAATATAGTGTGCAGGTGATTATTGTTGGATGCAGGGAAGATTATTCTGAGAGAGGATGCCGTAATAGGCATGGGCGGTCACAAGAAGGTGTATGTAGACCCAAGGGATGACAGGCGTTGCATAAAAATCCTCTTTGATGCCCATGATGTGGACTGGCAGAGGGAGCTGAAATATCGGGAGGCACGGAAGAAAAGGGGCATGGTTTCCTGCCTGCTGCCTGAATACTACGGCCAGGTGACCACCAATCTTGGGACAGGCTATGTCTTTGAGCGGATTGTGGACTACGATGGACAAAATAGCAGGGATTTGCGCCAAATTATGCTGGAGATAGAAAAATCCCCCAATCATGATTTGTTTGAGTTCGGCATGTCAGCCTTTCTGCGCAGCATGCTGGCGGAGCGCATCATCACCACCAACGTGGAATATGAGAATTTCCTGGTGCAGATGGTGACGGAGTCTCATGGGAGGATGCGTGTGGTGGACAATATCGGCACTCATGCCACATTTCCTGTGATATTTTATGTGGATGAATTTGCGCGGCGCCACGTCAAGAAGTATTTTCTTCAGCTGCTGAACGATATTGCCAGGGATTTCCCAAGGGCATTGCCTCAGAAGCTGTTTCGTCATCTGGTGGATTACACGAAGAAAATTTAAAGAAAAAATAAAAATCCGTACAGGGAACTATCAGGAGATAGCATCTTTGTACGGATTTTTGCATCAGCAGGTTTCCCCCTGCTGGAATTTCATAGGCAGTGGCGTCAGGTCAGGCAAAGGCTCATGCCTGATAAGGGCTACGATGGCATCAGCAGCTTTTTTGCCCAGTCCGGCCAGGGGCTGTAGTACGGCTGTCAGCTGCATAGGAGTCATGCGGGTGAGATAGGTTCCATCATATGCCACGATGGAGAGCTCATCCGGGACACGGCGCTTGCGCAGTGCAGCCTCCCTCAGTGCTGCCACTGCCCCCAGGTCGGTGCTGGAAATGGCGTCTACATCCGGATAGCGGTCAAATACCTTTTTGGCCGCCAGGGCAAAATCCTCCGGCCTCAGGGCATTGGCGGACATCACTATGTTGTCAAGGCGTATGCCGGCCTCCAGAATAAGGCGGCTGAATACGTCCTCATGCTCATGGGCTGTGGTGCGGACGCTGGGGTGGCCCGTGATTTGCACGATGTGCTTAGGCTTCCTGGCCAGCAGCGCCTTAGCTGCCATGCTGCCGCCCTGATTGTGGTCGGCCTTGACAATGGGAATATTGTCGTTGATGAATCTGTCGAATGCCACAATGGGCAGGTCGATACTTTCATAGCTTTCCAGGTGCAGGGCATGGGCACCCACAATCAGCCCGTCCATAGTATGGCGGCGCAGCATATCCAGGAAAACCAGCTCGGCGTTTTCCTTTTCGCTGGTGGAGCAGATCATGGTCCTGTAGCCGTAGCGGTACAGGGCGATTTCTATCTCGTGCATCAGGATGGCGAAGAAGGGGTGGGCAATATCGGGGATGATGACGCCGATGAGATTGGTGCGGTTCAGGGACAGGTTACGCGCCACCTCGCTGGGCACGTAGTTCAGGGCTGTGACGGCTGCCTGCACCTTGGCCCGGGTGGCTTCTGATACATAGCCCTTGTTGTTGAGGACTAGCGACACGGTGCTGGGGCTGACATTGGCAAGCTTTGCCACATCTTTTATTTTTGCCATAGGAGTTGCTTTCCTTTCTGGTTGAGATTTTAGAATAACCTATCTGGTTGTGATTTTTAGAAAAACTTATGTAGTTATTTTAGCACAAAAAATAGTTTTGCGGGGAAGAAAAAAATAGTTGACAGCAAGGAATTTTTTGGCTATACTTTAAATATCGAAGCGGTTCGATAAAAACGATGGAAATGGTGGCTTGGCTGGTTTGCAGGCCGGAGGTCATTATTTCATAGTCAGGGGAATATCGTTTATGCCGATTCGTTTTTTTAGAAGTATTTCTCGAACCGATTTGATGAATGAGTAAAGCAGACGGCAGGGGCATGGCAAAGTCTTCCATTCCTTAGTTCTATGCCTGTGTTTGTGCCGGTTCCTTTAGTTCTCCCAAATTTTTTTTACTCATTCATCAAACCGGTTCGAGATAAGGCTTCAGAGATATTATTATTGCATGGAGGGGTATGCAAATGACAACTGAAAATGGTCTTATAAAAGCCGATGCATTTGTTGCAGCTAACGCTGAAAAGGTGAACAAGCGCTGGTATCCGAAGTTTCACATTGCACCGCCGGTGGGATGGTGCAACGACCCGAATGGTTTCTGCTATCATCAGGGAACCTGGCACTTTTTTTATCAGTTTTATCCTTATGAGCCAAAGTGGGGGCCTATGCACTGGGGACATGTGACCAGCAGGGATTTGGTTCATTGGCAGCATGAGAAAACAGCTCTTTGCCCGGATAAGCCATACGATGTGGATGGCTGCTTCACTGGCAGCGGTATCGAAAAGGATGGCAAGCTGTACCTTCTGTACACAGGTCATGTGGATTTGTTGAAAAAGCCTGGCCAGCCGGACAGGATTGAGAGCCAGTGCCTGGCTGTCAGTGAGGATGGCATAAATTTTGAGAAGCTGGCGGAAAACCCTGTAATAGAGTTGCCGGAAAACGTCTCCAAGGCAGAGGATCATCATTTTCGTGATCCGAAGGTGTGGGAGCATGATGGAACTTATTATACGGTGGTAGGTGCCCAGACGGCAGAGGAAACGGGGCAGGTTCTGCTGTTCAAGTCCCGGGATCTGGTGCAGTGGGATTTTGTCAATGTGATGGCAAAGGCGCGGGGCAATGAGGGCTTTATGTGGGAATGTCCTAATTTTGCTCAGTTTGACGGCCATGAAGCATTAATTATGTCTCCCCAGGGGGTAAAGCCGGAGGGATACCGCTTCATGAACCTCCATCAGTCCGTAGCTGTGCCGGGTGCGATGGACTATGAGTCCGGCAGGTTCTATCGTGATGAGTTCCAGCTTCTGGATCACGGCTTTGATTTTTACGCACCTCAGGTTGCCCAGGCGCCGGACGGCCGCTGCCTGATGTTTGGCTGGCTCGCCATGTGGGAAAGTGCCATGCCGGAGCAGGCTGACGGCTGGTCCTGCCACATGACGGTGCCCAGGGAGCTGCACTACCGGGAGGGCAGGGTGATATCCCTCCCGGCAGCAGAGCTGGTGTCTTTGCGGCAGGAGGCTTATGTGGAAAATGCCTGTGTCTTTAGTGAGGAATGTTCTTTTGAGGGCTGGAATCTGCCAGCAGGGGAGCTGTGCGCGGATTTTGACCTGACCTCGGCAGAAGGGCTGGCGGTGCATTTTTGTGATGGTGCCTCCATTGCTGTGAGCCTGCTGATTGAAAAGGAAAGCGGCAGTGTCCGCCTCACCAGGAAATCTCCCATGAGCAGCAGGATAGAGGAGCGCAGGGGGCAGCTGCCTGAAGGAAGCAGGCATATTTCCCTGCGGGTGTTCAAGGATAGTTCCTCACTGGAATTCTTCATCAATGATGGTGATTTGGTGTTCAGCGCCAGGTACTATCCTCAGATGGAGGACAGGGCAGTTATTTTCGAGCCTCAGGGGGGCTCAGTGCTGATGGAACGAGGGGTGTTCTATCAGCTGGACAGCATCTGGGCTTAGCTGGTGGTATCTGTTGCCCGTTTCGGGGTATTTGTTGCAATTTGTGATGTTTTTGGCAAGTATTGATTGAAGCATAATCAGGATAGAGGGGTACAAAATGAAAAATTCAGTATATTTGCGTCTGAGCAGTTTTCTGTTTACGTTTTTCTTCTGCTGGCTGGTATTTCTGGCCTTTATGCCAATTTGGTTCAAGCAGGTGCTGCATCTCAGCGGTGCGCAGATTGGCACGATTTATGCAGCCAATGCTGTGGCGGCTATGGCCTTTCAGCCTATATACGGCTATATTTCTGACCGCATCGGCCTCAGGAAGCATCTCTTGGGGTTCATCAATTTCTGTGTGGCTATGACGGCACCGTTTTTCCTGCTGATTTATCAGCCGCTTTTGGAAAATTTCTTTTTGGCAGGTGCCGTAGCAGGTGCCCTGTTCATGGCGATTGCCTACAATGCAGGCGTGGCAGCCATTGAGTCCTTTGTGGAAAAGGCAGGGCGCAGCAATGATTTTGAGTTTGGCCGTGCCCGTTGCTGGGGCTCTCTTGGGGCAGCTGTAGGCATTTTTATTGCCGGGCTGGTGTTTAATCTCAATCCAAGCTACATCTTTATTCTGGCATCTATCATGTCCCTGCCGCTGGCTGTTATTTTGTATACCACCAGGCTGAAGGCGGCTGATTTGGAGATGGCCAAAAAGAATAATATTTCCCTGGCAGATGTGCGGGAACTGTTCAAAATCAAAAATGTGTGGATATTCATGTTCTTTATCCTGGGGTCTGCTTGTGTCTACGGTGTGTTTGACCAGCAGTTTGCCATCTACTATGCCTCCCTGTTTCCGACTGAGGCGGAGGGAAATGAAGCCTTTGGCTATCTGAATTCCTTCCAGGTATTTTTGGAAGCCGCCTCCATGTTTGCGGCTCCGTATCTCGTCAATAAGCTGGGGGCAAAGCGCAGCCTGATTTTGGCAGGCACCATCATGACCTGCCGCATGGTGGGCTCCGGCGTGGTGGTGAATACCATCGGCATTTCCGCCATCAAGCTTTTGCATGCGGTGGAACTGTCATTGCTGCTGGTAGCTGTGTTCAAGTACATCGCCAGGAATTTTGATAACCGCCTGGCTTCTGTAATGTATCTGGTGGGGTATCAGCTGTCCAACCAGCTGGGGGCAGCAATCCTTTCCCCTATTGTGGGTTCTTTCTACGACAGCATCGGCTTCCCTAGCACCTATTTGTTCCTGGGGGCGGTAGTGGGCTCCTTCACCTTGTTCGGCGCCTTCATGCTGGTATCTGATGCCAAGGCGCCTTATCAGCAGGCTGAGGCGGCAGAAGCTGCAGCGGATGCGGCATAAGTACTTGGTGTGCTTCTATGCATGGGGAGTAATTTTATAGCTGCAATGTGGCTGCACGTTGCTGCAAAGCCATAGCATGATTTTGGGACTGCCATTTCGGCAGTCTCTTTTTGTTACAAAATATAGATAATAAGGAGGATTTTTCTAGGAGAATTTACTCATTTTGCAGTAAAAAATGAATAATTGTTGCACGACATACCAAAAAAGTGGCAAAAAGTGGGGGAATGTGGTAACATATCCATGAAGGTGGTGAGGAAGTATGCTTATGGGCGAGTATATGCATTCTATTGATGCAAAGGGCAGGGTTATACTGCCTGCTGATTTTCGCTCGGAATTAGGCGAAAGCTTCATTATCACCAAGGGGTTGGACAACTGCCTGTTCCTCTACACCACCTCGGAATGGGAGAACCTGTCCAACAAGCTGAAGCAGCTTCCTCTTGCCAAGGCGGAGGCGAGAGCCTTTGTCCGCTTCTTTTTTTCCGGCGCACGGCAGCTGGAGTGCGACAAGCAGGGGCGTTTTCTGGTTCCTGCCACTTTGCGCGCCTATGCCAGCTTGCAGAAAGAGGTTGTGCTGATTGGTGTCTCCAGCCGCATAGAGCTGTGGGGCAAGGAAGAATGGCTCAAGTACAACGAGGAAATCACGCCATCTGTTTCCAGCATTGCGGAAACCTTGGCGGATTTGGGAATATGATGCAGCAGGGCTGTTGGGCAATGCTGTTTAGCCGCATGCCAGAGTGGCATGAGTGTATAAATGGGGAATGTAAGGAGTTCGCATGGAGTTTCATCATATTAGCGTAATGCCGGAGGAGACTGTCTCCGGGCTGGTGACCAGCAGGGATGGCGTCTATGTGGACTGCACGCTGGGAGGTGCCGGACATTCCCGGCTGATAGCCGACATGCTCACGGCAGAGGGAAGGCTGGTGGGCATAGACCAGGATGAGGCGGCTATTGAGGCCGCCGGGGAAAGGCTGGCTGATTGCAGGTGCCGTGTGGATATTGTGAAAAGCAATTTCAGCAGATTGGAGAATGTGCTGGCGGAGCTTGGCATAGACCAGGTGGATGGTGTGCTGTTTGATCTGGGGGTTTCCTCTCATCAGCTGGATACGGCTGACAGGGGGTTTTCTTACATGCAGGACGCGCCTTTGGACATGCGTATGAACCAGCAGGCTGAGTTCAGTGCCTATGATGTGGTGAATGGCTACGATGCAGAGGAGCTGAACCGCATCTTTAAGGAGTATGGCGAGGAACGCTGGTCAAAGCGGATTGCGGAGTTTATTGTGGCAGCCCGCAGGGAAAAGCCGGTGGAGACTACCGGTGAGCTGGTGGACATTATCAAGAGGGCTGTTCCGGCGGCAGTGAGGAATGCCAAGGGCGGTCACCCGGCAAAAAGGATTTTTCAGGCGGTGCGCATTGAGGTGAATGATGAGCTGGGGATTCTGGAAAAGTCCTTTCGCGCTGCGGTTGCCCATCTGAAGCCCGGGGGCAGGATTGCCATTATTACCTTTCATTCCTTGGAAGACAGGATTGCCAAGAATGTGCTGAAAGAAATGGCGAGAGGCTGTATCTGTCCGCCCCGGCTGCCGGTGTGCACCTGCGGCCACAAGCCGGAGGTAAAGCTTCTGGTGAAGGGCACGGCGGCATCAAGGGATGAGCTGGAGCGCAATTCCCGCTCCAAGAGCGCCAAGCTGAGGATTGCGGAGAAGCTCTGATGGAGATGTTTTTGGGAAGCGGTGTTTTAGGGGCAGTGCTTCTAAAAATATTTTAAGTTTGATGTTTTAGTGTTAGTTTTTTTAGGGATTATTGTAAGGAAGTTTTAGGGAAGGAGGTTGTCTTATGCTGGCAAGGCAGCTTGAGGAGGAAGAAGAATATTACGAGGAGCTTCCCCGGCAGCAGGTGACTGCCCATCAGCAGCATCAGCAGTATGTGCAGAAACGCCTTATCAGGCGGAAGATTGTAAAGCGTAATAACCTCCGCAGCAGGGTGGCTATCCTGCTGATAGTGGTATCGGTGCTGGCGGTGTTTATTACGGCACGCAGCAGCGTGATTGCAGGCAGGGGCTTTGAGATTGTCCAGATGCGTACCGAGGCGGCGAAGCTGGAGGCGGAGAATGCCAGGCTGAGGATTGCCAATGCGCAGCTGAAGAATCCTACCCGTGTCAAGGAGATTGCGGAGCAGAAGCTGGGCATGGGCGTGTCCGAGCAGGTTTATTTTGCCGAGGGCAAGTGATGACGTCAGGTTATCGTGCTGGTGGCAGGATGCTGCCGGGCAGAGGGTAAAATGATTTGTTTTTTTGGCTTATGAAAAGCCGGAGATTGTGTATCAGCTGGGGCTGATATGCAGTGTCCGGCTTTTTTGGTGGAAAATGATATGCAGTATCCAGCTTTTTTGTGGCAAATAAAGCTTCACAGCAACGGGAAATGGTTATATAATGTATAAGTTAAGGTTTAACTCGTATGCTTAAATGCTATTTGAAATGCTATCTGAAATGTTATATGGAGGTAAAGCTTTTATGGCAAAGACATTGGGCCAGCTGGCTGCCCTGGCAGCCGGGGCTGAGATTATTGGCAATCAGGATTTGGAGATCAAGGATATAGAGCATGACTCCCGCAAGATTACGGAGGGAGCGCTGTTTGTCTGCATGGAGGGCGTTCATGTGGATGGGCACAAATTTATCCCCCAGGCACGGGAAAAGGGTGCTGTGGCGATTATTACGGAGCGTGAGATGGAAGCCCCGGAGGGAATGGCGGTGCTCCGGGTGCCGGACCTGAAGCAGGCACTGCATGTCATTGTACCGTATTTTCACGATTATCCGGCACGGGACATGCGGGTGATAGGCATTACCGGCACCAATGGCAAGACCTCCATTAGCTACATGCTTCGCGCCATGCTGCGCCGCATGGGCTGCCGTGTGGGGCTCATCGGCACCATTCAGATTATGATTGAGGATGAGGTGCTGCCTATCCACAATACCACCCCGGATGTGGTGGATTTGCAGCGCACCCTGGCCATGATGCGGGCTGCCAGCATGGATTATGTGGTGATGGAGGTTTCCAGCCACGCCCTTGACCAGAACCGGGTGGCAGGCATCGAGTTTGATACGGCTGTGTTCACCAATCTCACCCAGGATCATCTGGATTATCACAAGACCTTGGAGAATTACAAGAAGGCCAAGACCATCCTTTTTGATTTGGTTTCTCAGCATGGCGTGAAGAACGGCAAGACCGCGGTGGTGAATATTGATGATGCCGCCGGGCAGGACATGCTGGCAGCTGCCGACTGCCGCCACATTACCTACGCCATCCATCAGGATGCGGTGCTGAAGGCGGAGAACATCCAGGTGCTGGCAGGGGGCGCGGAGTTTGACATCAAGGTGGGCGAGTCACGCCTGCCGCTGAAATTGCAGATTACCGGCATCTTCAACGTGTACAACGTGATGGCAGCCGTGGGCGCAGCCATGGCAGAGGGGGTGCCTGCTCCTGTTATCAAGGCATGTATGGAGGAATTTACCTCGGTGCCGGGACGGTTTGAGCTGGTGCGGGGCGGCCAGGATTTTGCCGTGATAGTTGACTATGCCCATACTCCGGACGGACTGGAAAATATCCTGCACACGGCACGGCAGATTGCCAAAAAGCGGATTATTACGGTCTTTGGCTGCGGCGGTGACAGGGACAACACCAAGCGGCCTATTATGGGCAGGATTGCGGCAGAGCTGTCTGACTATGTGGTGGCTACCTCTGACAATCCACGCAGCGAGGACCCACAGCGGATTCTTGACATGGTGGAGGCAGGTGTGGAGGAAAAAATCGGTACCAAGCCTCATGAGGCCATTATTGACCGCAGGGAGGCAATCTTCCGGGCTGTTGAGCTGGCGGAGAAGGATGATATTGTCATCATTGCCGGCAAGGGACATGAGAATTACCAGATTTTGGCGGATAAGACAATCCATTTTGACGATAAAGAGGTTGCTCTGGAGGCTATCCGGGCGGCCCAGGAGAAAAACGGGAGCAAAGGGGAGTAAGATATTTTATGCCAGCATTTTCTTTGGATGATGTGATACATGCCCTGCAAAGGTGTGCAGTCCTTGAGCAGGTAAAGACGCAGTTCACTGATATTGTGACGGATACCAGGAAGATTGTGCCGGGGGCACTGTTCGTGGCCTTGAAGGGCGAGCGGTTCAACGGTGAGGATTTTGCTGCCCAGGCGGTAGAGCAGGGGGCAGCCGGTGTGCTGGTGGGAAGTGAGTACAAGCAGCAGCCGGGCGAGTTCGGGGCAACCCTTATCAAGGCTGTGACTGATACCCAGCTGGCCTATCAGCAGCTGGCGGCTTTCTGGCGCAGGAAGTTTGATATTCCTGTGATTGCCATTACCGGCTCCAACGGCAAGACCACTACCAAGGACATGACGGCGGCAGTGCTGTCTGCCCGTTTTCCCGTGCTGAAAACCCAGGGCAATTTCAACAACGAAATCGGCATGCCCTATACACTGCTGCAGCTGAACGATATGCACAGGGCGGCTGTGGTGGAAATCGGCATGCGGGGCCTGGGACAGATTGCAGCCCTGGCGCCTTTTGCAGCCCCGGAGATCGGCATTGTGACCAACGTGGGGGAAACCCATATTGAGCTTCTGGGCTCCCTTGAGAATATTGCCA
>JBJDWY010000090.1:0-41446 GCA_051866255.1 Anaerovibrio sp.
CTGCCACAGGATTGATCGGAATGAGGTTCACGCTGGCAAGCTGCCCCCGCAAAAGGGCAGTCAGCTCCTTTGCCTGCTGCAGGTTGTCATTCACCCCGTCAATGAGGATGTACTCGTAGGTTACACGGCGGTGAGTCTTCTCTCCATAATCCCTGCCTGCCTTTACCACATCAGCCAGGGGATATTTTTTGTTGATAGGCATCAGCTCCGAGCGCAGCTCCTGCTCCGGCGCATGAAGGGAAATGGAAAGGTTGATAGGCAGCCCTTCCTCCGCCAGCCGGTAGATATGGGGCACAATGCCAGAAGTGGACAGGGTAATGCTCCTGTAGCTCATGCCCAGGCAGTAGTCCTCATGCAGGAGGCGGATGTAGCCCAGCACGTTGTCGTAGTTGGTCAGAGGCTCCCCGGAGCCCATGATGACGATGGTATCCACCTTCTGCCCTTCCGCCAGCAGCAAATCGTTGATATAAAAGGTCTGCGCCAGCATTTCCCCGGTGGTGAGGTTCCGCACCATGCCGTGCAGGGTGGAGGCGCAGAAACGGCAGCCCATATTGCAGCCCACCTGGGAAGATACGCAGATGCTGTTGCCATAAGGCTGGCGCATCAGCACTGTTTCCACCCCTGCCCCATCGGAAAAGCTCAGAAGGAACTTGCTGGTCCTGCCATCGGCAGAATCCAGCCTGTCCACCCTCGCCGCCCGGTCAATTACATAGCCTGCCGCCAGCTTGCTGCGGAAATCCTTGGGAAGGTTCTGCATCGCTGCAAAATCCGTCATGCTTTTTTTATACAGCCATTCCGCCAGCTGCTTGCCACGGAATTTGGGCATCCCCAGGGATACTGCCAGCTCCGTCAGCTCCGGCAGTGTCCTGCCAAAAATATTTTCCATAAAATCTATCTTCTCCTCATGCAGGCGATAAAAAAACCATCCGTGCCGTCACGCTGGGGATAAAGCTGCACCATGGCCTCGCATCTCGGCACCGGCAGCCTCTCACCGGCATTTTCCAGCACAAATTCCTGATGCGCCTGCAAAAAGCTGTTGACTACATCCTGATTTTCCTCATGGGCAATGGTACAGGTACTGTACACCAGCATGCCCCCCGGCTTTACCGCCTCGGCAGCGCTTTCCAGTATGGCCAGCTGCAATGCGGGCAGCTCCCTGATAAGCTCCGGCCTCTTGCGCCAGCGGGAGTCCGGCTTGCGCCTAAGCACCCCAAGGCCTGAGCAAGGGGCATCCACCAGCACCCTGTCAGCCTGTCCCGGAAAATCCTTGCCTATGGTTCTGGCATCCTGCAGCCGTGGCTCAATAATCTGTATGCCGAGGCGGTTGGCGTTTTCCATCACCCTTTGCAGCTTGTGCTCATAGATGTCACATGCCACAATCCGCCCCCTGTTTTCCATCAGGGCGGCCATGTGGGTGGTCTTGCCTCCCGGCGCACTGCACACATCCAGCACCAGCTCCCCCGGCTCCGGTGACAGCACGTGGGCCACCAGCATGGAGCTTTCATCCTGCACCTGGCAATAGCCCTCCTGCAGGGCTGACAGGCTGTCCAATGAGCCATGTTCCGCCAAGATAAAGCCCTCATCTGCCAGCTGAGAAGGCTGCACCTCCACGCCTGCCGCTACCAGCTGCAAGCGAAGTTCTGACGGGCTGGTCTTTAATGTGTTGGTGCGCACGGACAGAGGCGCCTGCTGGTTGTTGAACCGGCACAGCTGCTCCGCCTCGTCGTAGCCAAACTCCTTGATCCAGCGGCGCACCAGCCACTCAGGATGCTGCTCCCTCAGTGCCAGCTGCACCGTGGCATTGCCCTTGCCGGAGGGGAATGCTCCCTTTTCCGGCTCCCTGACCATGGAGCGCAGGACGCCGTTGACAAAGCCTGCCGCTCCCTTGTTGGCAAATTTCTTGGCCAGCTCCACCGACTCATTGCAGGCGGCGGAGGCAGGGATTTTGTCCATGTAGCGCAGCTGATAGGTGCCCAGCCGCAATATATCCTGCACTACAGGATTGACCTTTTTCCAGGGACGGGAAAGGTATTTTTTGATAATCCAGTCCAGGGTTTCCCCTGCCTTGACAGCGCCATAGACCAGCTCCGTCACGAACCGCCTGTCCATGTCTGACAGGCCGCCCTGCCTCAGCTCCTTGGCCAGTGCCACGTTGGCGTAGGCTCCCTGCTGATGCACGGCATGGAGGATTTTTAATGCGGCTTCCCTTGCTTTATCCATTAGGTTATTTTCTCCTTATAATTTCTTCGATAGCCTGCCGAAATTCGTCCAAATCTACGTGGGTGTTGTAGCAGGGGCCGTTAGGGCGCAGGTTCAGGACTCCCACGGAGGGAATCGGGTACACATCCTGTATGCCGCTGGCCAGGTCACGCTCGCAGGCAATAGCCACCACCGCCTGGGGACGGATTTTCATGACCGTCTGCCGGGCCAGGGTGCCCCCTGTCACCACGAAGAAATGAAAGCCCATTTCCTCTGCCATAGTCACCAGTGCGCCTATGTCACACCTGCCGCACCGCTTGCAATTATTCGGATCGCGGGTAATCTTGTGAGGGCAGTCCGCCAGCTGCAGGCAGTGAGGCGTCACCACCAGCAGCCTGTCAGGGGGCACCTTCAGGTGGCGATTTCTCACTATCTGGTTGCTCACCGCCACAAAGGAGCCCTCAATCCGCCGCCTGTCAATGCCCAGCAGCTTCCCGGCACCTAACGCCACATAAAACAGCATATTCATCAGTGCATAAGTCTGGCGGCTGAAGCATTTTGGCACAGGCCACCCCAGCACACCTGCCAGCATGCTGAAATTGCCCAGCGCCAAAAGCCCTGCCACTGCCCCCAGCACCAGGCCAAAGCATAATGGCAGATATTCATTTATTTCCCAAAGCCCCGGATAAGAAATCTTCCACATGATGAAAAAAGCGATTGCTACCACGGCAAAGCTGCCGCCCATCAGGCTGATAAAAAGCCTTTTCTTATTTTTCTTATGAGGAGCCTTATTTTGTGTAACGCAATTCATAATTTTTTACCCAAGTTTTTACCCAAGCTCTTTATGAGAAAACTGCTCCGATTTCCACACCATGGCCCCGGACAAAATCCCCGGCGCTCATGCGCTTCTTGCTTGGCGGCTGCAATTCCAGCACCTCCAGTAGCCCCTTGCCGGTGGCTACTGTAAAGCTGTTCTTGCCAAGCTCCGTTACCGTTCCCGGTGGCTGGCTGCAATCCCCCTCCACTGCACGGGTACGCCAGAATTTATAGTTTTTGCCCTCCAGCATGCCCCATGCCACAGGCCAGGAATTAAGGCCCCGGATGAGGTTGTGAATCTCTGTTGCCGTCTTCGTCCAGTCAATGTGCCCTGTTTCCTTGTTCAGCATCCCGGCATAGTTGGACAGGCTGTCATCCTGCTTTTCCGGCACAATAGTGCCTGCCGCCAGTCCGTCTATGGTGGCAGACAGGAGCCTGCCCCCCATGTCCATCAGCTTGTCATGAAGCTCCTCCGTAGTCATGTCAGGGGTGATGGCTACCTTGTCCTTCAGCAGCATGTCACCGGTATCCAGCCCTGCATCCATCAGCATGGTAGTAACGCCGGTCTCCTCCTCGCCGTTGATGATGGACCAGTGAATCGGGGCCGCTCCCCTGTACCTTGGCAAAAGAGATGCGTGAACATTGACACAGCCCAGCCTTGGGATGTCCAGAATCCGCTGGGACAGAATCTGCCCGAAAGCCACTACTACGATGAGGTCAGGCTGCATTTCCTCCAGCTTGGCCGTAAATTCCTCAGTCTTGATTTTTTCCGGCTGCAATACCGGCAGGCCGTACTCAAGGGCCGCCTGCTTTACAGGAGATGCCTGCAAATTGTGCCCCCTGCCCTTTGGCCTGTCAGGCTGGGTAATCACCGCCATAATATCTGTTTTTTCCTGCAAGATGCGCAGGCAGGGTACGGCAAAATCCGGCGTACCCATGAAAATCGTTCTCAATCTATCCATATTGTATTTTATCTCCTTATATTGCCTCTTGGGGACTGCACATAGCTGCTAATAGCTGCGCACAACTTCCCATAGCTGCTCATGGCTGCTTACTGCTGCTTTTTGTCCCCCTGCCTGATGCTCCTTGCCACATCAATGAACAGCACCCCCTGCAAATGGTCCAGCTCATGCTGGATGCAGCGTGCCAGAAGCCCGTCAGCCGTCAGCTTCTTCCGCTTGTTCCAGCGGTTGGTATATTCCACCGTCACCTTGGCAGCACGCTCCACATCGCCGAAAACATTTGGCACGCTGAGGCAGCCCTCCGAGTCGGTTGCACAGCCTTCCCGTGCCGTAATCTCAGGATTTATAAGCTCCAAAAGCCCATGTTCATCATTCACATCTATCACCACGCAACGGATGGACTGGCCAATCTGGGGAGCCGCCAGCCCCACCCCATCAGCCTTGTACATGGTCTCCGCCATGCTGTCCAGCAGCTTTCTCAGCTTGCTATCCACTTTTCCAATCGGAGCTGCAATCTCCTTCAGAACAGGATCCCCTGCTTTCACAATCTCCAGCACTGCCATTTATATCAACCTCCCAAAATTCTTCATAACTAATTAATTTTAGCACATTTACATGTACGTTGACAATTTTTCCCACAAAAAATGACAGAGTTGCTTTCCCCTGCCATTCGTAAAAATATATTTCCGCACACCAAAAGAGGCCGGGACATACATCCCGGCCTCAATTTTACGAAATATTCAGCCCGCAAGGCTCTTTGCAGAACCTTTCAGCGTCCTGTAGGACAGCAGCAACTGACAGCTATTACTTGCCAGCCAGCTTCTTGTAGCCTGCCAGACGGTTCTGGGCATCTTTCTTGGTCTTCTCAAAGAGAGCCTCAGCTGCCTCAGGGAAGCTGCGCTTGAGGGAGGAATAGCGAACCTCGCCCAGCAGGAACTCCTCGAACTTATCCCAGTCAGGCTCCTTGGAATCCAGGGTGAAGGCAGGCTTCTCACCGCCAACCAGAGCAGGGTTGTAGCGGAAGTTAGCCCAGTAGCCGCAGTCAACAGCCCTCTTGGCCTCTTCCTGGCTCTTGCCCATGCCGATGCGGATACCATGGTTGATACATGGAGCATAAGCGATGATGAGGGATGGTCCCGGATAAGCCTCAGCCTCGGCAATAGCCTTGAGAGCCTGGTTCTTGTCGGCACCCATATCAATCTGAGCTACATATACATAGCCGTAGGTCATAGCCATCATGCCCAGGTCCTTCTTCTTGGTCTTCTTGCCGGTTGCAGCAAACTGAGCAATAGCTGCGGTAGGAGTAGACTTGGAAGCCTGGCCGCCGGTGTTGGAATATACCTCGGTATCAAATACGAATACGTTTACATCCTCGCCGGAAGCAAGTACATGGTCTACGCCGCCGTAGCCGATATCGTAAGCCCAGCCGTCACCGCCGAAGATCCACTGGGAACGCTTAACCAGGAAGTCGCTGTTCTCGGCAATCTTGTTCAGCAGCTCGTCGCCGTTCTTCTCGTTCTCCAGAAGCTCGGCAACAGCATCAGCACGCTGGCGGGAACCCTCGCCTGCATCCTTGTTGTCATACCACTCCTTGAGAGCTTCCTGCAATGCAGCGGAGCCCTTGCCAGCATCCAAGGCAGCCTTTACATCAGCAGCCAAAGCATTGCGGACAGCCTTTACGCCCAGGAACATGCCAA
This sequence comes from Anaerovibrio sp., assembly GCA_051866255.1. GTDB lineage: Bacteria > Bacillota > Negativicutes > Selenomonadales > Selenomonadaceae > Anaerovibrio. Next base: position 5,675 of record JBJDWY010000090.1, read on the forward strand.
GGCCGAACTCGGCATTGTCCTCGAACAGGGAGTTAGCCCAGGCAGGACCATGGCCCTGTGCATTCTTGGTATAAGGCATTGCCGGAGCGCTGGCACCCCAGATGGAGGAGCAGCCGGTAGCATTGGCAATCATCATGCGGTCGCCAAAGAGCTGGGTGATGAGCTTTGCATACGGAGTCTCGCCGCAGCCTGCGCAGGCGCCGGAGAACTCAAGCAGCGGCTGCTCGAACTGGGAGCCCTTTACAGTGTCCTTCTTCACAGGGTTTGCCTTCGGAGCAACCTTCTTAGGGTCTACGCCGTAGTCAAATACAGCCTGCTGAGCCTCCTGGGTAGCGATAGGCTTCATAACCAGAGCCTTCTCCTTGGCAGGGCAAACGTTAGCACAGTTGCCGCAGCCGGAGCAGTCCAGAACGGATACAGCCATGGTGAAGTTCAGACCCTTTGCACCGATAGCTGGCTTGGAAGCAAATGCTGCAGGAGCTGCATCCTTCTCAGCATCAGTAGTGAGAACAGGGCGGATAGCTGCATGAGGGCAGACAAATGCGCACTGGTTACACTGAATACACTTGGTAACATCCCACTCAGGTACGTTGATGGCGATGCCGCGCTTCTCATAAGCGGATGCACCGCTAGGGAATGTACCATCAGCCAGGGACTCCAGATCCTTGACGGACAGCTTGTTGCCCTCCTGGCGGTTGATAGGGTTCTGGATATTCTTGATGTAATCAGGCAGGTCAGCTGCAGCTGCCTCAGCGGCGTCCTCAGCATTTGCCCAATCAGCAGGAACCTCTACCTGATGCAGTGCATTGATACCTGCATCGATGGCACCGTGGTTCATATCAACGATGTTCTGGCCCTTCTTGCCATAGGAAGTAACTACAGCATCCTTCAGGTACTGAACAGCAGTATCAATAGGAATAATATCAGCCAGCTTGAAGAATGCGGACTGCATTACCATGTTGAAGCGGCCGCCGAGGCCCAGCTCCTGAGCAATCTTGACTGCGTTTACAGTGTAGAACTTGATGTTGTTCTTGGCAATGTAACGCTTCATGGAAGCAGGCAGATGCTCGTTCAGCTCTGCATCAGTCCAGATGGTGTTCAGCAGGAAGGTACCGTTCTTCTTCAGGCCTGCCAGCAGGTCATACTTGTCAACATAGGACTGCTGGGAGCAGGAAATGAAGTTTGCATTGTTAATCAGATATGGAGAAGCAATCGGAGTCTCGCCAAATCTCAGATGGGACATGGTGATACCGCCGGACTTCTTGGAGTCATAAGCGAAATAAGCCTGAGCATAGAGCTTGGTCTTGTCGCCGATGATCTTGATAGCGGACTTGTTGGCGCCAACAGTACCGTCGGAGCCCAGGCCCCAGAACTTGCAGGCAGTGGTGCCGGCAGGAGTCAGGTCAACATCCTCAGGATACAGAGGCAGGGAAGTGCCGTTCAGGTCATCATCAATACCGATGGTGAAGCCGTTGGCAGGAACATCCTTCTTCAGCTCCTCATAGATGCCCAGTACCTGGTCAGGGTTTACATCCTTGCCGCCCAGGCCATAACGGCCGCCTACGATGACAGGATTCCTGTCAGTGCCATAGAAAGCAGTGCGGACATCCTGATACAGAGGCTCGCCCAGGGCACCCGGCTCCTTGGTGCGGTCCATAACGGCAATCTTGGTAACGGTGGAAGGGATAGCATTCAGGAAATGCTTTACGGAGAATGGGCGGAACAGATGAACTGCAACCATACCAACCTTCTCGCCCTTGCCATTGAGGTAATCAACAGCCTCAACCAGAGTCTGGTTCAGGGAACCCATAGCGATAACTACGCGCTCTGCATCAGGTGCGCCATAGTAATCGAATACATGGTGCTCACGGCCGGTGATCTTGGCCAGGTCAGCCATAGCCTCCTCAACCAGGTCAGGCACAGCCTCATAATACTTATTTACAGTCTCGCGGGTCTGGAAATAAATATCATCGTTCTGGGCAGTACCGCGGATGCAAGGATGGTCAGGATTCAGCGCGTTGCGGCGGAACCTGTTCACAGCATCCCAGTCCAGAATCTTGCCCAGCTCATCATAAGGAATAACCTCAATCTTCTGGATTTCGTGGGAAGTACGGAAACCGTCAAAGAAGTTCAGGAAAGGAACACGGCCCTTGATAGCAACCAGATGAGCAACAGCAGCCAAATCCATAACTTCCTGTACGGAAGACTCGCACAGCATAGCCATGCCGGTCTGGCGTGCAGCCATAACATCCTGATGGTCGCCAAAAATATTCAGGGAGCTGGTTGCCAAAGCACGGGCACTTACATGGAATACACCTGGAAGCAGCTCACCGGATACCTTGTACATGTTAGGAATCATCAACAGCATACCCTGGGATGCAGTGTAGGTGGTGGTCAATGCACCAGCCTGCAGAGAACCGTGCACAGCACCAGCTGCACCAGCCTCGGACTCCATCTCAATGATGTTTACCTTCTGGCCGAACAGGTTCAGCTGACCTTTGGCTGCCATCTCGTCAACGTTCTCAGCCATAGGAGAAGAAGGTGTAATAGGATAGATAGCGGCTACATCAGTAAAAGCGTAGGATATATACGCAGCAGCAGCATTACCATCCATAGTTTTCATTTTCTTGCTCATGTTTTTATACTCCCCCTTGTGATAATTACGCGCACCCCTTTTGCCTAAAACTGAAAAAGCCCAATTGATTGACGCAAACCGGCTTTTTCTGACTTGGTCAAAATTGGTACAACGTATAAAGTATACACAACCAACTTGAACCATGCACTTTTCCTTATATGAAATATGCACAATCCGTTTACATTATTATACAACCTACGATAACTTTTGTAAATGGACATATCATTTTTGCAACCTTTACATTTATTTTGACAATTCGCTACAATTAGCAACAATTCACAATAATTGAATTTTGGCTGACAATACTTTAACAATTTTTCAGTCTTTTCCCTTGCAAGTGAGTATTCCATACTATAAAATATATGGATGTATGAATATATGTATAATATATTCTACATTATTTTAGGATTGTTTTAGGGGGAAATTTGTATGAAGAATTATCATATCGGCACCAAATGCGTTCAGGCAGGCTACACGCCAAAAAACGGCGAGCCGCGGCAGGTGCCAATCATCCAGTCCACCACCTTCAAATACGACACCAGCGAGGAAATGGGCAAGCTCTTTGACCTGGAGGCCAGCGGCTATTTCTATACCCGGCTGCAAAATCCCACCAATGATTTCGTAGCCGCCAAGATTGCCGCCCTGGAGGGAGGCACCGCAGCCATGCTGACCTCCTCCGGCCAGGCGGCAAATTTCTTTGCCCTGTTCAACATCTGCGAGTGCGGTGACCACATTGTGGCATCCTCTTCCATTTATGGCGGCACCTACAACCTGATTGCCGTTACCATGAAGAAGATGGGCATTGAGGTGACCTTTGTCTCCCCGGATGCTGATGAGGCAGAGCTGAATGACGCTTTTCAGGACAACACCAAGGCCATGTTCGGGGAGACCATCGCCAATCCTGCCCTGACGGTGCTGGATATTGAGCTGTTTGCCAGGGTTGCCCATGCCCACAACGTGCCGCTGATTGTGGACAACACCTTCCCAACCCCGGTAAACTGCCGCCCGATTGAGTGGGGGGCGGATATCGTTACCCACTCCACCACCAAGTACATGGACGGCCACGGGGCTGCCGTAGGAGGTGCCATTGTTGATGCAGGACGTTTTGACTGGATGGCTCATGCTGACAAGTTCCCTGGCCTCTGCACCCCTGATGACAGCTACCACGGCATCATCTACGCAGAGAAGTTTGGCAAGGAAGGTGCCTTTATCACCAAATGCACCGTGCAGCTCATGCGTGACCTAGGCTCCATCCCTTCCCCGAACAGCGCCTTCCTTTTGAACCTGGGACTGGAATCCCTGCATGTGAGAATGCCGAAGCATGTAGAAAACGGCCAGGCCGTGGCAGAGTTTTTGGAGTCCCATCCAAAGGTAGCTTATGTAAATTATCCGGGGCTTGCTTCCAGCAAATATCATGAGCGCGCCAAAAAGTACCAGCCACAAGGCGGCTGCGGCGTAGTTTCCTTCGGCCTGAAAGGCGGCAGGGAAGCTGCCAGCACCTTCATGAAGAACCTGAAGCTGGGTGCCATCGAAACCCATGTGGCAGATGCCCGCACCTGCTGCCTGAACCCTGCCACCTCCACCCACCGCCAGCTGACCGACGAGCAGCTTATCGAGGCAGGAGTACCGGCAGAGCTCATCCGCATCAGCCTGGGCATTGAGGACAAAGAAGACTTGATTGCCGATATTGCCAATGCACTGGACTGCATTGAGTAAAGCTGTTAAAAAATGCTGTAAAAGCAATCACTACACTAAGCAAAATATTTAGTTAAAATACAGCAAAATAATAAGGCAAAATGGCGTGAACGCATATCTGTTGGTATGCGCCACGCCATTTTCTTGAAATATAATGCAATTTTCCTTTATTAATGATAAAATTATGATAATATAACGATAAAATCCCATCAGGAGGTGTAGGTTATGATTCAAATTCGCCCTGTCTCAGACTTACGAAACAAGTTTACAGAAATTGAATTGCTGGTAAGGGAGAACCAGCCTGTTTACCTTACTAAAAACGGCTACGGGGCAATGGTTGTCCTTAGCCTGTCGGAATATGCCCGTCTGACAGAAAATACGGAAATAAAGCTTGACGAAGCCGATTGGCAGGCTGATACCACCGATGAAAGACTGGAACATGAAACTGTGTTTGCCAAAGCCAGGAGTATAGTAAATGGAAAATAAAGTCTATTCCCTTCGTTATCTCCCCATATTTCAGCAAGATTTGACCAACACATGGAAGTAAATAGCTCATGTTTTTATTTTAAATTATTGCTATTTATATAAAATTATGTTATTTTTGTATAAATAAAGCAGATATCTGATTACAATATGGGGAGGCGATATTATGGCACAAGCTACATTCAGTATCAGAATGGATACCGCGCTAAAACAGCAATTCGACAGACTTTGCACAGATTTTGGCATGAACGCAACAACAGCTTTCAATATATTTGCACGAGCCGTTGTCCGCGAAAAAAAAATTCCTTTTGAAATTTCAGCAGTAAATACCCCCACATACACCCGTAATGATTTTATGGACGTATATATGGCACTGCGCCAAGAAGCTAAAACTGCCGGCATCCAAGACATGTCCTTAGATGAAATAAACGCCGAGATCAATATGAGCAGAAAAGAAAGGCCTGATTCTTAGTGAAATGCTACGCCGTTATAGATACAAACGTACTGGTGTCTTCACTGCTTACCAAAAACTTAGACTCAGCTACAGTCAGCGTAATCAAGCTAATAGTTGACGGCAGTGTGACTCCTGTTTTTAGTGATGAAATTTTACAGGAATATAACGATGTCCTTCACAGAAAAAAGTTTCACTTTACCCAAGAGAATATTCAAAAGCTATTAGATATATTTTCCTACTTCGGCTTGAAAATAACACCTGGCATAACCAATTATGAATTACCTGATCCCAAAGATGTTCCCTTTTACGAAGTGACAATGGAAATAAAGGAAAATCACGGCTACCTGGTAACGGGCAATAAAAAGCATTTTCCAGGCAAACCTTATATTGTTGATGCCAGAGAATTTGTTGATATAGTAAAAAATCTTTAACATTCATGAGTGACTGTCCGCACTTGAATAATCCGTGCTGGCAGTCTTTTTTTCAAAAAATAATCGAATACAGTAACAATCAAGCACTACGACAAACTGAAATTCAAAACAATGATAATTGACCTGTACAACCTGTATTGTTCTCGGCAGCATCCTTCACAATCTTCAAATGCTCTACTTTGCGCCTGGTGATTTTCTCATCCCCTCGCAGCTCCCCTGACAAAATAGTGGAACGTGGATTGTGCATGGCGGCACATGCCTCCACCATTTTAGCATTGAAATTTGCATAGCAGTATGCACACAGGTGGCGGCAGGTATTGTACTGCCCTATATCCACGCTCTGCACACAGCCGCACTCCTGCCGCTGGTTGGCGTCCTTGCCAATATCTATCCTGCCGCCCAGGATTCTTTCCAGCCGCCTTTTATCTATGCACTGCCCATGCCGGATGCCGCAATCTGACAAATCTATCTTCTCCGAGCAGCTTTCCACGGTCAAATTATATTCGGCAGCAATAGAACCAAACACATCTGCCATCTGCCGCATCTCAGGCTCCTCCATAGGCAAAAGCCCCAATGATTTGGTATTTCTGGCTGTCTTCGCATACAAATCCAAAAAGCTGATAACGCACAAATCCGTATATTCATGCGTACTCTCCGCCAGCTGCCTGAAAGCGGCGGCATGAAAATCCAGCGTGTACTTCTCAGACAGGAAAACAGGGTCATAGCGCCATACCACCCTGTCCCGCCCCACAGCTGCCGACAGCCTGTGAAATACCTCGACCAGCTCCCGGGTATCCGGCAGCCCCGGCTCCGCATCACGGCCATAGGGCGTCAGGGTAAACTGGAAATAATAATTATATCCTGTCAGCAAATCCAGCCTTTCCAGCATGGGGGCTGGATTTTTTGTCCAAAACACAAAGCAGTCCACATCCTCCGACCGCAGGGAAATCTCGCTGACCTGCTTGCGATTAAATGGATTGATGCTATGCACAAAGCCCTCCTGCAGCCGGTTGAAAAACCAGTTACTGTAAAATGCCGGTATATCTGTACGCCTGCTGACACTCACTATCACGCAAAATCACCTTTTCTGTACACGATACTTTTCCATTTCCAGCAGCATTCAAGAAAAGCCATAAAACATGTTACATGTTTTATTATTAGTTTGTGCACTCTGTTCATACTTTTTAGTGGATGAGCCGCGACAGTCCCCATAGAAAACTCGCTCTCGCTAAGAAGCGAGGCTGTACTCAAGGTTTTCTTTGGGTACATGTCGCGGCCTATCCCTCTCTTAGTATGAACAGATACAACAAAATCAATTATCCGTGCTTCATAAGCTCGTCACATAGCGGTAATAGCTGCGCCAGTTTATCCACAATTCGTTTCTGTTCCCCCAGTGGCGGAAGCGGAATTAACAGCAACTTTAATATTGCAGCTTTTATACCTTTTGCTGTGGTTCCAGTTGCCTTTTTATTAATTTGAGCTTGAAAGAATGGCGATAAAATAAAATAATTATATAAACAGTTCACTATACTACTTTTATCATATTGCTGAAAAGTAATAACTCTTTGCCCGCAACTAACAGTCTCAACAGTATTAACACAAACATTTCCCATAGGAGCCTCTGTGGTAAAAAGCAAATCTCCTTTTTGTGTTATTCCCCTATTTAGACGAGTATTATATTCTTCAACAGAAATATAATCTTTCTTGGAAAAGTCAAGATAGCCTTTTCTAATATTGGATGCAGTAATTAAAACAACTCCACTAGATATTTTATTTGGTGTTTTCCCTCTGTAATCAATAAAATTATATATATCACTAAGCCTTACCCATCGCCAACTCTCCGGCACTTCAAATGGAATTTCATCTTCCGTAATTGGTGGCAAAGGCTTTTCTTTCTTGATTTTCTTTTCCTTTATCAGCTTGGCTTTTTCTGCCTTGATTTTTTTCAGCAGGTCAGAAGCATTGCCATCTTCAGGGCGTTGTTCTACCAATTTACCTTCTATTGCCATCTGCAAAAGGCTGTTTTTTAGATTTACAGGGAATTTTTTGTTTAACTCCTGCAACTCATTATAGGCTTTTTCATAGGCGTCAACCAAAGGTAATATTTCCTCTAGCCGAGCCACAATGCGTTTTTGCTCAGCTAATGGTGGAAGTGGAATGACTAGGTTACACATGGTATCCGTTCCCACTCTAGGCATCTTTGTCCCATAACAAACACTGTTGATAGTTATATCTACATAGGGCGACCGTAAATACCACATAAAATATCTCTGACATTCCGTTCCATACACATAAAAAGGCACTAATTCTGGCGTTGTTACTCCGTCATCTGTTGCAATTAAAATTTTCTTCAAATATGGACGCAATTTACTATATAAAATGTTTCCAGCAGAAAAAATGACCTTTTCACCTTTTATGTTACGTTCCGAAGCATATACCTTAGATACAATCTTGCCAGTATTTTTCTCTATATCCTCTAAATCTAAAGACCAAGTGGAACCATTAATATCATTTGGCTTGATTTTTACTTTCGGTTGAGCATAACTGGATATTATTCCCAATCTTGTCCATATCCAATTATCAGGTATCTCAAAAGGAACTTCATCCTCCCTAATTTCCGGCAACGGCTTTTCTTTCTTGATTTTCTTTTCCTTTATCAGCCTGGCTTTTTCTGCCTTGATTTTTTTCAGCAGGTCAGAGGCGTTGCCGTCTTCCGGCAGCTGCCTGGTGAGTTTTCCTTCTATTGCCATTTGCAGAATGCTGTTTCTTAGCTGCTGTGGTGTCATACTTTTTCCTCCAGCTTTGCTCCTCTGTACTCATACTGTTTTATAGGATCTAAAGCGAACAAATTTATAAACTGACCGCCTGATAGTTTCCTGCCGCTCATTCACAAAACATTCTGTACACCGCTCACTGCAGGCTGCCAGCACATCAGCACCTGCCTTCAGCAAATAGCCGATTAGTGCATAACTATATGTGAACTCCCCCTGCACCAGTACTGCTGACGGCTGCATAGCCAGGATACGCCCGGCAGTTTCTCTCGCCAGGCTATCCACCGCCGCCTCATCCCAGCCAGCTTCTACAGCAGGGAAATCCACATCAATCACCCGGCCATACTGCCTGGCTGCCTGCAGCTGTTCTTCTGACCAGCTCGCTGACGGATGATTGGTATGATTGATGAATATGCCCATTTATGCATCGCCCCCATTATTTTGGCCTAAAGCCCCATGCAGATTGGTTACTTCCTCATGCATATTGATTACTTCCCGCAGATGCGCCAAAGCAGCAAGCATCTTTTCCTGCAGCTGGTCAAAAGTAAACCCGGATATGTTCTGCTTGGCATGGCTGGAAATATTGCGTTCGTCGCGAATTTCCTGATACTCGCTGCATATAGGCAGCAGCTTTTCCATGGGAACAGAAGATATAACCTTCCCCTCGCTGATATATTGCTCCAGCCGCGTAATATTCCTGCCGCTAAAATACACCGCCAGAAAATCTATCACCTTATCATTGCTCATGCCGCTAAAATATGGCCGCAGGCAGTTCTTATACCTGGCACGGTCGCCAGCACACTCATGATATTTGCATTTCACGTTTTCCGCAGACTTCTCATATGCAAGATAAGCATCAATCCAAAAATCCGCCTTTGCCTCTGCAATATCCTGTCCCAGGGAATTTACCACATAAGGAATACGCCTGTATGCCGCCAGCTTTTCGCAAATATTATCCAGATTTTCCAGCACCAGGCTCCCCTCAGTATCTACCTTCCGCATCGCCCTCAGCAACCTGCTGCGGCATTCCTCAGCAGATACAGGCTCCTTGATTTTCAATTGAATAATTTCCTTGATCGCATCTAAAACCTTTGGCTGGCATTTTGCTTTCTGGGAGTCCCCCTTAACATCAGTCACAGTTATGAACAGCTCAAAACAGTTCGTCGTAGGCAGCTCACGCCTGTCCTTTTGCTTCTGCTTATCCTCCTCAATACATTTCAGACCATATTCGGTGAAGCGGATAATGCCTTCACTGTTCAGGATTTCCGGCATCCGCTCTGTATAAAGCACCAATGCCTGCTGCAGCAAATCCTTGTTCAGGCACCATTCAATCAATTCAATATCGCTTATATCCTCCCTGAGGATAACATCATACTCCCCATGTATTCTGCTCAAAAGGCTGTCCAGCAGCAAATCATTGATATTTTCCTTGTCCGCCTCAAACTCCTGCAATGCCACATGCAGTTCCCCCAGGGCATGCTTCAGGGAGCCATAATGGCACAATTTTATTTCCTTGGCAAAATCATCCATGGCCTCCAGCAGCCTGCGGAGCCCCTCGGACAGGTCCTGCTTCTCACGATAATACGCCAGCAGCGAATCCACGCTGCCAAAGCGCACAAACTCCTCTGCCCCTGAAATCAGGTCAAAGAGCCTGTATATGTCATTGGCTTCCTCGATGTAGCTTTCCTGCCCTTTCTGCCCCATGTGTGAATACAGCAGGTTGTCCACCTTGATGCCGCCATACTGAAGCAGTTTGACTATATTCAGCATCGCCATATTGGCATTGCGGAAGCCACCTGTCAAATCCACAGAAAGACCTATATCCTCACAACCGGCTGCATAAAGCTGCACAGTTCTCGCACTCTTGGCAATAGACTTCAAGGCACTATCCTCCTTGTAGTCAATCTCCTCATAAATTGCATCCAGGTCAGGCAAAAACCGGCGCAGGCGCAGCTTGAAATACTCCGTGCTGGTATACTCCCCCTCCGCCCCCGGCTCCTTGACAGCAATAACCCTGCTGCTGGCCTCCTTGGAGGTAAAAACATACAGCTTGTCCAGTTTCTGCCCCTCCGGCAAATTCGCTGCCACATAGCGCACCGCAGACTCATTGGTCATGTGGGTTTCCACTACCATGCCGCTCCTGCCCAGATTGTACATGGGCTTGTTGCGGATGAGGCCATCCTTATCCACTGACAGCATACTCAAAAATAACAGCATTACATTCTTCTTCATACCTTACCCAGCCTTTCCACGCAGCCGATAGTGTCCAGCATACGGCTTTCCAGACAGGTACTGTCAGCCACATCACAGCCGGCATACGCATGATTAATCTGATTGCGCTGATTGCGAATCCAGTGCAGATTTTCCAATACAGAGATAAGCTCATCTTCCCCTATACCGGATACCGCCACGCCATCTGCCAGCATCTGCTGCACGGCCTTTTTGCGCTTCTGCCACCGTTCCGCAATGCTATCCTCCCCATTGCGCTTTTCCGGGGACTCCTTCTCCTTTGCCTTGGCAACAGGCGGCTCTATTTCCATCAGCTTATACAAAAATTCTTCTTTTGCCTTTTCCAGCTTTTTATAAACAGTTTCCGGCTCCCTTACAAGCTTGACAAAATATCGCTTGAACGGCGTATTTTTATGAGCAATCTCCTCATGCTTCTTATAGATAATACATTCGTACAATTTGGGATAATCAATCTTAAGCTCTTCCACGCTAAGCTTTCCCTCTGCCAGCTGGCTACGCAGCACGGAAACCATATTTATCTCCTCTACCAGCCTTTCCAAAATAGCCCCGGCAAAAGGTGCTGTTATCTTGCCTGTGCCATAGCTGCCAAAAAAATTACGCAAAGGTGCCAAAAATTTCTTGGAGTCTGATGTTGCAGCTGCTGACCGCCCCAAAAGCATGTCCCGGGTTGCAAAAAAATCGTGTACAAAAACCATCTCCAAAGACTTGTACCCATGATTTTGCTTTTCACAGGCAGCAGCTATAGCACGGCGGAACTGGGCACCTGGACAAAACAGCTTCAGCCTGACCAGCTCCTTGGGCATCCATTCATTGAACAAAGTCATGGCCTGCTGCAAGAATTTCTTCTTGATGCACCAGCGGATGATGTCCATGCGCGATACATCCCTGCTGATAATATCGCCATAGTCCTGCTCCAATGTCTCCAGCACCTGGGAAAACAATTTTTCCTGCGCACTTTTGCCATCATAACCTTTGAACGCCTCCAAAGCCACGGCCAGCTCCTGCAAGGAAGTCTCAAACAAGCCCGTCCTGCACACGCGGACTGCATCGGAAAAACGCCGCAAAGCCGCCAGCAAATCATGCAGCTCCCTGCTCTTTCGCCTTTCGTCTACCCCGTCAAAGTAACGCTCTATTTCCTCCAGGCTGGCAAAATTCAAAAACGCATCCGTGCTTGATACCAGCTCAAACATCCTGTGTATGGAAGATACATCCTCAATCCTGTTCCACTCCGGCTTATTGCGGTAATAATTCGCATAGAAGGCGGAACCTATCCTGATGCCTGTATATTTCAGCATGTGCAATACAGACATCATCAGCACCGCCGCATGGCGCATGCCGCCGGTCAGGTCAGTATACAGCAACCAGTCCCCTGCCGCACCTGCCACCTGGCTGCGGATGGCCTCCACCATGCCCATAACGTTATCAATCGTTGCCTCGGCCTGGCACATCTCATTGTATTCCACATATTTCACACGCCCCTGCAGCTGGGGGAACTCAGCCTGTATATCTTCCTCAAAGATTTGCCGCTGCATAGCCCGCTCCTGCATGGGCATCCCTTCCCCGGGCAGATAGCTGACAGGCTCCCTGGTCCTTGCCGTGGAAAAAACAAAGATGGTGTCCAGTTCCTCGCCCCTGGCAGCCAGCTTTCGCATCAAAAACTTCACAGCTGCCGCATTGGTCTGCACACAGCTTACCTTGCCAATCCCCTCGGCAGCATACTCCGTAGAAATCAGTCTCTTATCCCTATCCAAATGTATTTCACTGAGAAACAGCAATATTGCATTCTTCATAATCTACTTCCCTTTGTTCCTTGCTTCCCGCACCAATGCTACATACTCAGCCCGTTTTTTGCTGATGGCGGCCTTGCCCACCTGATGGTACTCTGCCACGCTCACATCCTGAATAGCCGTACTGTATTTGTTGCTCCTGAGCACATAGAGATAATAACCTTCATCATAAAAATCCTTCAAATAAGAAAGCAGCCCCAGATTGCCTGCATTAAGGCAGTCCTGCACCACGAAACAGGCAAAATACTTCCTCTGGGTGGCGGTTGCCTGCCCGAATACCCATTTATACCAGCCTATGACTTCATTGTAGAAATCATATCTTTCTACTTCAAGATAGCTTCCGCTGACCTTGCTCAGTTCATCCCTTTCCTCATCCTCATCAGCATCTTCGCTTTTTGTGGCAGCTGCCGATGATTGCCGTATGGCTCTCAGCTGTATAGCGATTTGATAATAGCCTTCCTCTGCACTTTGCGGCAGCCCCACGGCTTCCACGACCTCATGGATTTGCTGCCTGGACAGGTCCATCAATTTCGCACCTGCATAGCTGGGATTTTCCTGGGCATAGGCCCGCAGCATGTTGTTGAAATCCTTATTCTTGCGCAGCAGCACAGCAGACATCCTGATATTTGTATTCTTCTGGGCGTTATACTCCTCCTGCACGGCTCCCATCACCCTCTGCTTATAAACGGTAAGCAGCAGAGTAACAAAGCTTCCCTTGTCTGAGGCGAACGCCTTCAGGGCATAATCCATACATTCAACAAATGTCACACCATCAAAGCCCCTGGCATATCTGCCGCCTTTCTCCACGGCAGCCACCGCATCAAAAGCCACAATCTCCGACCTCTTGTGCATCATATTCTGCAGCTTGTCATTCCCCACATCGGCAGTCCTTGCTCCCAGAATCAGGCGCAGGGAAAGTTCCTTCAGCTTGACGCCCAGCATCTCCCTGCGTTCAGCATCATGGGCATGCTCATATTCCATAGCAAGGGCATTTACGCGATTTGCCAACTCATTCAAAATCCATCACCTGCTCTCGCCCATACATGTCACAAAAGGACGTTGCTGCCATCGCCCATCAGGCTCTCCACACCCATCAGCCCGCTGAGGGAATTGAGATAGAACAGCGATGTTACATCAAAATACTCCGGCTTGATTTCCGCAGAGCCGTTGTACAAATTCCCATAGCAGATTTCCTTGATGTCCACATTCTCCTTCACCTGGTAGGCATTATTCAGTGCCGCAAAAATAACAATCGGATTGTATTTGAAACCGTAGGTAATATCTGCATAGATTTCATCATTATCCTGCAATTTCGCCACAATTTCCTTATACAGCCTGCGTGGGGAACCGGCTTCAATCTGGGCAGGCACAGCCAGCTCAATGAACTCCGCCTTTGCCCCTTTGGCCTGGCAGATGCCGCCGGCCTGCTGGCAGAATTTCCTGTAATTCTCCACGGCCAGATTGCCCTCGCTGTGCGTCACCACCGTAATAAAAGCCACCTCATCCCCCGGCTGGCAGTTATTTTCCAGGGAAATCGTAATGGGGAAAGCCGTCTGGCTATTTTCAGGATAGATGCTGCTATCATACTTGAACGCATTGACCTTCTGCATCGAAATTGACGAAATAAAAACTTTTCTCATCCTTCAAACCCTCCCTATATATCTCCTTTTGTTTATATTCGCTACATATTCAAAAAATCCTTTATTCTGCAATGCTTTTTACTGAGCCGCACGCCTGCCCAGCCACATCACTACATCCAGTGTATCCATAACCATATTCTCACCTCCCTCCGTATCGCCTTATAACCTTATCATAGTTCCGCTTATCACCTTACTGCCTTATCGCCTTGTCTCCTTATTTCCTTATTCATAACCTGCAGCGTCTTCCCCTTACACTACCTTTATCTGATAATTGGCGGCAATAGTTTCCTCCAAAGCAAAAAATTCACAAAAATTCATCAGCATAAATTACGCAAATATCAATTGCACAAATATAAATTATACAATAATTACTCTTTCCAGCCCCGTGCCACTTCCTATTTGCCAGACCTTTTTCCAGCAGGCATCACACAGAGGGTATATGTGCACCGAATCCACGGCTTCCTTCTCGCCATCTACATGAGCCAGCTTCTTGAGGCTGGCCTTTATTTTTTTCAATTCCTGGGCTGTAAACTCCCCCACAAAGACACTTTCCTGGATTCGAAACGCATCTTCTTCCAACAAAGCTGAAACTTTCTTTCTCCGCCTGTCATCCGCAATATCATAACAAATCAAGTATCTCATTTTTTCTGCACCTGCTCCAAAAAACTGCAAAAATCCCTGATTTCCTTTTCCAGATAGCTTCTGCCATGCTCATCCGACTGCATCCATTTTTCGTAGCTTTCTATCCACTTCTTCTTTCCGGCATCAGTCAGCAGGCATGTATCGCCCTCCATGCGAAAATCCTCCTTCTTGATGGTTTTCCTGCTCAGGCAATTCACCACCAGCCTGTCCGACACCGACTGCCTGAACAGCTCCATCAAGTCAAAAATCAGGCTGTCCTTGCGCCCATTGTTGGTATGCAAAAAGCCATACCGCTCATCCAGTCCCGCACCTAACGCTATCAGGCGGACCTCCCTCTCCAAAAAAGCGTAGCTATAATTCAGCAGTGCATTGACAGGATCTCTGGAAGGCTGCCTGTTCCTGCCCTTCCACTTAAATTCCTTTTTATCAATAATCTCCCCATACATGGAAAAATACTCCTTGGCACATATTCCCTCAAAGCCTCTTGTTTCATTGCAGTCAGCCGCCAATGCCAGCTGCTCCAAGTGCCCCTCCAATCTTTCGGCAGCAGCTTTTAGCTTGGCACTTTTCCTGTATTTTGCAAACAATTTCAAAATGAATATCTGATTTTTGATTTTGCGCTGCAAAATGTACTTTACTATTTGCAGCACAGACGGCACGTGGCTGCAGGTTTTCATCTGCAGCTCAACCATCCTGAGATTGCTGCGCCCGGCACAAAGAATACCTTCATACCGCCCCTGCCAGTCAGTAAATACGATGTAACTGCCCTGCTTCAGGATGCTGTGTATAACCTTTGAGGATATGCTGGCATTGGATGTTACCACTATGCCCTCCACATTTTTGATGGGCATCCCAGCCAAAAACGTGCCATTTTCCTTGATTATCAGCCTGCCACCTTCCTGGTGGATACTGCCTGCATCTTTAGTCATATACACTACGCTCATAATGACGCCTCCATTCTAGCCGCTACAAAATATGAAAGATATAAAAGATACAAAAATGTAGCTCTGCAATCCATATCTAACCAATCATCAACAAGGTTTCCCCAAAAACAAAATCCCGCCATTTAGCATAAATATCTAAATAACGGGATTCATAAAATTATAAAATACATTTCAGTTCAACCTTATATGTGTATTATACCACTAAAACTGCGTTTATGCAACAAGAAAGCCGCCTGTCCCCAGAGGATTCAGACGGCTAATTACTATATACGCACATTACATATCACCTGCCTATCAAAAGAACACCACCGTGCCAGCCGAAAAAGGAACATCTACAGGCATAAAACCAAACATTACAATCACCTCACTTTCTTAATCCATCACCAAATTACTTCCTCAGAATGTCACCCAAAATATCTATCAAAATATCGCCGATCATCTTTATCACCTCCATGAATCCAAAACCATAAATTAATTATCGAGAATATCCAGCAAAATCATCGTACCTACAAAACCTCCTACAAACCAGCCCATTCTCCTCACCTCCTTTGCATGTAATCAGGTCATTTATCTTTGTTATCTTTGTTCAGTTTGTGGATAGCAACTGCGAGAGCTGCGCCCGCCCCGAACGCATCGGTTGCTGCGGCTATAACTGCTGGCAATGCCATTATTGGTAACATATCATTCACCTCCGTTTATCCTAACACCTTGCTTACTCATCTTACACTACTTATATCTTGTTTCTTCTCTCGATAGTTTCCACCCCCTCAAAAATTTTCCTACATTACTTCTTCACTATGTCCCAAAGGATTTTTCCAAGAATATCACCAATCATGTTTATCACCTCGCTTTCAAAATCAGGCACAAATTACTTCCTCAGAATATCGCCTAAAATATCTCCCAGAATATCACCGAACATCTTTATCACCTCACTTTCATCATACGCTCTGTTACTTACACTGAAATATCAAATACTTGCCTGCTAAACACCTCCCAAACTGCTTTTTCACTAACATATCATCAAAGACCGAAAATCAACGGCCATGGGACTGGGAATATTGGTCCTGGTATCATATCTTACACCTCCGTTCTTCACAACAACTTGTTCAATCATCTTACATTACTTATATCTTGCTTTTTCTCTATACAGTTTCCATCGACTAAAAAATTTTTGCGTTATTTTTTTACTATGCCCTCAAGGATGTCTACAAAAACATCTCCTAACACTCTTATCACCTTGCTTTCAGATTTAAAATCCTATACCATTCATCTCTAGAAAATCACTGGAAAAGTTTCCGGACAAAATAAAAATCCCATTACTTAGAATACCTAAATAACAGGATTAATGATACGCCGCAAGCGGCATTAGGTTTGTTGCAACTAGGGAACTATTTGTTTGGAAAAAGAGTTTTTTCGTTTCGATGCCGCAAGCGGCATTTGGTCTGTTGCAACAATAAAAAATTTGTTGTATTGAAAAATGTAGGTAATGGTTTCGATGCCGCAAGCGGCATTAGGTCGGTTGCAACTAAGTTTAGAATATTTGATGGATATGAACATTTTTGTTTCGATGCCGCAAGCGGCATTAGGTCGGTTGCAACAAAGTTAGCGACAGCTATAAAAGTTATGGCGTCACGTTTCGATGCCGCAAGCGGCATTAGGTCGGTTGCAACTCAAGATCAAGTGATTCCCAATACTAATAAAGAGGTTTCGATGCCGCAAGCGGCATTAGGTCGGTTGCAACAGCCAGGATGCAATTCTTGACTGGTATCAGAAGAAGTTTCGATGCCGCAAGCGGCATTAGGTCGGTTGCAACTGTAACTGTTCTTGCTTCTTAGAAGTTTCTTCTTTAGGTTTCGATGCCGCAAGCGGCATTAGGTCGGTTGCAACCCAGATTATTCCAAATTACAGGTGAATATGACAATGGTTTCGATGCCGCAAGCGGCATTAGGTCGGTTGCAACTGCCTGCATGGGATGAGTCCCAGATTGTATTTGGGTTTCGATGCCGCAAGCGGCATTAGGTCGGTTGCAACGGTTGGTTCTTGTTCCAATGGAGTAGGTTCTTGATGTTTCGATGCCGCAAGCGGCATTAGGTCGGTTGCAACCTATTATGACGAGGATGAGGAAGCCTGGTACCCAGGCTGTTTCGATGCCGCAAGCGGCATTAGGTCGGTTGCAACTACATATAAGAAATTACCAGCAGAAATTAGTGCAGTTTCGATGCCGCAAGCGGCATTAGGTCGGTTGCAACGGGTTTACCAAAGCCGTTAAGGCGTTTAAGGTTATGGTTTCGATGCCGCAAGCGGCATTAGGTCGGTTGCAACGAGATTTCTTTTCTTGGTAACCATCTGTATTAGTGTTTCGATGCCGCAAGCGGCATTAGGTCGGTTGCAACCGTCTTCGTAGGAACGAAAGAGAATTGTTTGAAAAGTTTCGATGCCGCAAGCGGCATTAGGTCGGTTGCAACGAAGCTGCACGTGACGTAGCAGGTACATTTCACTGGTTTCGATGCCGCAAGCGGCATTAGGTCGGTTGCAACAGTACCATGTTGGAAGCCCCATGATACCTGACCTGACAGGCACAATTTGACGTGAAATGCAGTTTAGCACCCTTTTTTGCCATTCTAGAACATGTACATCAATCTCAATTCTCATCAAAAACTACTGAGAAAAGCACTGCTATCAGTGCTTCATCATGTCCACGCCTGTCCTGGATTGAAAACTTCAAAAACGCCTGCAAAACGCTGCTCCAATTTCAATCCTCATGTATGAATTATACCACTAAATCCATTTTTACACAACAGAAAAGCCGCCTGTCCCCCAGAGGATGCAGGCGGCTAAGTTTTTGGCTGATAATTTAACCGCTATTTCACCGATATTTCAGCTTAGTTTTCGGCTAAGATGTCAGCTTATATTTGCCCTATTATTTTATATACTCGCTTGGCTTCTTCAAAATGGCTCTGTCCCTATAGCGGTGGTCAGTTTTATCACCAATCGGCATGTATGCCATCTTAGGCAGCCACTTTGCCTTGTCCTGTGTCACGCTCCAGCCAAGCATGATTTTCAGCTCTGACAGCACCTTCTGGAAAGCCTTCTCCCGCTGCAGATGCTGTGCACGATATGCCTCAAAACCTCTTATCAGGCTGTCCCACTGGTTTTCTCCGTCTGCATCGCCTGCCACCATGCCATCAGCATCAAACATGCAGCTATAACGTGCCGCCTCATCAATAAGGTGCAGGCTGGCATTTATATCTATACTGCCCAGGCCAATGGATTTGCCCATGCCCAGCTTGTAGCAGATATTCTTGTCCTGGCGAGCCAAGTCAAATACAGCCAGCAGTGCTCCCAGCTCCACATCACTGAGATTGCTGAAACGTATCCTGCCCTTGAAAAGATTATTGGCAGCCAAAGGCTCAATAGGCTTCATGCCCTCAATCACCTTATCCTTATTTTTATTCAGCTGCCACTGGTTTTCATTGTTGCCCTGGTGCCAATAAAGCTTGTAGCCACGGATTTTTGCCTCCTCATCCCAATGCTTCAAGGTATTCATGTCCGCATCAGGCAACTGCTCCAGGTACAGCTGGAAGGAAGTAGGCTTCGGCGATAAAAGGGGATGGGTCAGGGAACTGCCCAGTTTTTTCACTGTGCCGTCATGCAGTGCATCCTCAAAGAATACCCGGCTCCCCCACAGCTCCCTGCGCCCGAAAATCATATCGGACAGGTCTGCCACGCTTTCATCCTTCAGATTCTTTGATATATGGTCTGCAATGGACTTCTTATAAGGTATGCGGTAATGCAGCCCATGCCCGAAATGCTGCACTACGCCATTCTCTGCCAGATAACAGCACGGCACCACAAAATCAATATCCTGACAGTGGGTAAAACCGGCAGCATCATTATCCTTCTTTGCCAGAGCCCTCAGGCTGATACCCTTCAGCTTGTCATTGGCAGGATGGTCGTTATCATAGTCACGCACCACTTCACTGGGCACCGGGATACGGTTTTCCTTGCGCCAGTCAGGGGAAAAGATCGTATAATATATCCATTTATCCTCCTGCCTGCCATTTTTATTACGAGACATTCTGCCAGTATGGATTTCACATCTGTAGATGTCAGTATCTTCCTTCTTAACAGGCCAGCTAACGGAGCCCTTTTTGGCTGACCTCCTGCTATCATCCTCCTCATATTTCGCTTTTTTGCCCTGTGCCGGGCAAACATAATACTCGTTTGTTCCCTTGAGCTTAATCAGAAACCCCGGCTGTGCCTTGCTGAAAGCCTTCCGTTCCTGCTTGCCCTTGCGTGTAACTGTCTTCATCTCGCTCATGCGCTCAGAATAATACTTGCGAAAATTTCCCTTGGCAGCCATGCCCCGTGAATATAAGTGCTTGTCCTCAATATCCTCCCCGGGACGCATGGAGCCGCAGGTGATAATCTTGAACAGGTTTTTTACCATGCCCCGAATACTGCTGCCAGGAATCATAGGCTTGCCGGAAGGGGCAAAAAACTTTTCTCCATTGCCACCGATAAATAATGGACTCCTGGAGGTAATCTCCAAATCGATATAGCCGGTGTTTTTCCCATTAGCCAGTACATGCTCCCTGTAAGCTGCCTGGCTGACCTCAGCAATTTCACCAGCAACCACTTCACTAATCAAAGGCACAAAATTATATGGTGCTTCTGCATTATAACCTATAGGCGCAGGAGCATTATTGCCATAGCCACCTTTGTTATTATTCGCACCATATCTATTATTGCGCGACTTGTTGCCATTGTAATATTTCCCAGCCATAGCTTACTCCACCTCCCCATTTTCAATAGCCACATACCTGCTGTCAACATAGCCTGCCTGATTGTTCTCGGTATAGCCGATATAATTGCGTGTTACAAGTCCATATTTACAATGGTTCTCATCTACAGGAATTTTCATCTGGATTTTTCTATCTGCATCCTTTAATACTGCATAACCATCAGCAATCCCTTTATTTTCACCCCACAGCCTGCTCAGGGAGTCCACATACTCTGTTTCCGTCCCCTCGGTGCCAGCATCAGCCGCTCCTGCAGGATAGTCATGGCAGATGCGCACCAGATAGGTATTATCCCCCCGGTTGCGTGCATACACCTCTGCCTCCCTGCTGAAAACACGCATCTCCAAAACATTCTCCGCCAAGCTGCCGCCCTGGGGAAAAGTAAAGCTGCTCCCATCATAACGCCCCCACAGCACCTGCTGAGGAAGCCATGCCGTCACCAGTCCGCCATCCGGCAGAGCCTCTGCCAGCAAAGCCAGCAGCTCCTGCCAGCTGCCTGCCACAGCACGAGTTATGCTGGTCAGGCAGGAAACTGCCCTGTATGGATATTTAGTGATTGTCGCTATATTAGCTGCACTCATGCCCTGACACCTGCCTTTACAAATGCTTCCACCAGGCTGTTCATAGCCGCCCGGTCTTCTGCTGACGCCTTGATGCCGCCAGCTGCCTTCTCCATAATATATTGAGTTCCCTTATAGGAAATGACTGCCTTCAGGCCCTGCATGACGCCGCTGCCTCCGGCCTTGTCACCGCCAAAGGCAAGCTGCCCAGTCCAGATATCCTTCAGGATGAGCAGCATCAGGCCTGCCTCTGCATCACTGCAGCCGCTGATGGCCAGGCGCATGGTCATGGTTTTTTCATCGGCTTTTTGCTGCCATAGTGGCTTGTTGGTGA
Organism: Anaerovibrio sp.; assembly: GCA_051866255.1. Lineage (GTDB taxonomy): Bacteria > Bacillota > Negativicutes > Selenomonadales > Selenomonadaceae > Anaerovibrio. The sequence goes on from JBJDWY010000090.1 coordinate 27,103, forward strand.
AAAGGCCGCTGCCCATGTGGCCGCCGGTAAACCTGTCAATGCGCACATGGGACTGATTGACAGCCTCCACCCCATCCCGGAGATATACCTCACAGGTTCTGAGCCTGCTTCTCTGCTTCGCCTTGTCCGACTTGGAATATCCCATGAGGGAGCCCAGAAAATCCTCCTCATAAGAACCCACCACGCGGCAGATATGCTCTGCCTGCTTGCGGATGACGCCCTTGACAGAGGTGCCGGGAATTACATAATCCCCTTTGCTGGACAGCATGACCTTCTGCACTTTGGCATCCTCTTCTCCGGCGGCAAAGGCATCAGGCTCTGCCCCTATCAGCAAAGAGGTCTTCAAGGCCAGGTCAATCTCCGCATAAAAGTCATCATCTGCTACCAGCGGCTTGGCGGCAGCAGCGTATATATCAGCCTGAGGCATTTCCCCCAGCAGCCATGCCCCCAGAGCATCCGGCTGGGAAAAATCATAAGTTGCAACCTTGATTTGGCTGCCCTTGACCTCGCCAAAGCCCTTGGCTGTATGGGCTCCCAGGCTGATGCCATACATCAGCTGGTCTGCCAGCGCGGCTGCCAGCTGCTCAACAGCTTCCTTGTCCTCTATGTCATTTTTGCGGATGGTAATGGTAGCGGAAAAGCTTCCGGCAGCCCCCCGCTCCACCACCTCATAGTCAAACTTGCCTGTGTCCTCTGCCGTATTGGTGATGCTATCAATGCGTACACCATCACGCACTGTGTACACGCTATTTTCCAGCAGCACATCATCTATGTTAATCATGCTCTGACGATTGGTGGACAATTCCCCGAACAGCATATCAGCCAGATTGCTGTCATGGCTATAGACTATATCACGCAGGGTGCCTGCCAGGGAAGTGCCGGGAATAAATGCCTGCCCCTGCCTGTTTTTCAGCACCAGGCTGTCCGTTATGCCATCATCCTGGCCTGAGCCGATGCACAGGGGAGACTGGACAACAAGCCTGCCCATCATCTGAATTTTTTCTATGATAGCTGCCTTGCTTTCAGTCACTTTTTCCATAGCTGCCTCACTCATTATTCACACTCCCCTTTCCGCTTGAAGCCTTGACGGACTGCTTTCTGGCATGACGGAAAAACCACAGCCAATACTCATAATAAAGCTCATCGCTTTCAGGCTCAGGCAGGGCAAAACCAACATCCTGGGCAAGATTATCAATCTCCTTGCCCATTATCTCCTGCCAGCTGAAATTCTCAGCATAAGGGGACGCATATTTGCCTTTGAGGATATCCAGCAGGGTGTGGCCATGATAGCTGATGGCCTGCAAATTCTTTTTGGCAGGGCTGTCAGGCCGGATGCAGGACTCCATGTGCCGGTTAAATGCCTGCCTAGTGCCTGACTGTGCCTTGACCGTGAGCATTTCCTGCTCCAGGCGGCTGAAGAGATGATTGTGCCTGCCGCACCGCCCGGCTGCATCATCAGCTGCCAGGCGGCGGATTTCCCCATTCATGCGGTTCAGCAGGATATGCTGCACTGTTTCTTTCATCTCATCAGAGAAGACAGGCTTTGCGGCTGGAGCATTTTCCGGGCTGCTGCCCATTTTCAGCTCCTGCTGCTGCCATGGGCGGAACTGCCCGAAGCCCTCACTGCTCCGCCTGGACATGCCACCCAGCAAGAGCTGCTCCACTGCCGCCACAGCCTCATCTGTCCAGCCTGTACCATCACCTGACTGGCATGACAGCTGAAAGACAGTACCGGCGGCCAGGGCTGGCTCCTCCGCCCTTTTCAGGTTCCACACCTGAACAAAGTTGGCGATGGTCACCTGCTTGCTGACCACGGACGCCCCCTGCACCGCAAAGGACATGCCCGGGCAGATATCCGACAGCTTATCTGCCAGCTCCTGCAAGGAGGCAGCGGCATCCACATTCTGCCACTCAGGCAGGTACGGAGTATCTGCCCGAAGTGCCAGCAGCCCGCTTTCGTCAATAGCCTCCCTAATCATGCCGGTATAATCCACATCCTGCACCCCGGAGGCAGACAGCCTGCACCTGCCATACTGGCTGTACTTGGAGCGTCCTATATACACAAAACATTCCTTTTCTGATAAAAGCTTTTCTGATAATTCCTGCAGGGCTTCCCGGAAGCCGATGATTTCCCCGGCAAAGGACTGCCCGGCATCAATAGCTTCGTAATTGAAGATATGGCCTTCCTCGCTCTTGCCGGAAATGCGCTCATTTTCCAGATTTCTGGACATGTGCAGCGAGACAGATTTGCTCACATGAGCCATGCAGATATTGCCATCACTGACAATGCCATAGCCCTTGAGCCCCTTGTATCCTTGCGGGGAAGTCCCTGAAAACAGAATGTCCTGCACCACAATTTTCTTTCCATCGCCGCTGTCCTTTTCCTTCATGAGGGAAAAAGGCAGGGCAAAGCTCCGCTGGCCGCCTGCCAGCGGGTTGGCATCCACAAAGCGGACATCGCTGCTGAGAAACAGACGCTGAAAGGCAGAATCCTCATGCACCTGATTACCGCCGCCGAATTTCCTTATGTACATGCCTGCCAGCATGCCCCGCAAAATAGAGCCGCTGATATAGTCAGCAGAATTGGTCAGCACCGTGGTATTGTTTTTCTGGCTGATTACCACAGGCTCAAGGGTATCTATCCGTATATCAATCTTTGCCAGTCTGCTCATGCTTTTCTCACCTGCTTTACTGCACACCTGATAACTTCATCCATCTTGTCAAAGTGGCACTCTATCCTGCCCAGGCCCCGGTTCCTTTTGCCTCCTGCATACTGAAGGTTGCGGCAGGCCAGTGCCAGGATTGCCCTGTCCTGCTCATCGCCATTGACCACCTGAATACTGCCCTGAAAGCAGCAGCCTGCCTCAACTACCCTGATATTGTGCAGGGAATGATCCATCGCCGTGTGAGTTGCCTTGTCTATGCTGGTCTGATAGCGGATGGAGGTGTATTCCTCCAGCACATCCCTGGCATTGATAAGCCCCGGGTACTTCGCCTGCAAATACTCCCAGCCCTGCCTGTCCTGCTGGTAGCCGGGCAGATAAAAATTGTGCATGATAAGCTGCTTTTCACCGCTGGTGCCATGCTGAAACAGGGTATTCAGTTCAGCAAGGCTAAAAAGCACCTGGCCGGAGGCAGCTGCCATCTCCATCACCTCAATGGCACTCTCATACAGGAGCCCCTTCAGCCTTTTGGCTGGAAAATATGGTACGCCGCAATGGTCGTGCACCACCTCGGCATCCAGATTTACATCAGCCTGGCCGGAGCCCAGATGCAGGGCTGAAACCACATTGATTGTCAAATCCAATACAAAGCCCCTGTCCATCCCTTGTGCCATACTATTCTCTATACTGTGCGCTATACCGCTTGCCATATCACTTGTCATACTGTTCGCCATACTTTTCACCATACTTCTCACCAGCCTTTTTTCACACTGACAGCCTGACCGTATCATCAGTAAACTTCATCATTTCAATTATATCCACATAAGGCGTAGCCATCTCCTGGGCTTCCGACTCCCGACACCACAGCTGCTGGCTGTAGCTTTCCCAGCCCTCTATCAGCGGCAGGGAGCCGCCATTCCGGCAGAGCTGCTCCACGAATCTCTCCATGGCATGTGCATCCCTGGCCAGGACGGCACGCAGTTCCTTGATTTTGTTGTTTGCCATAGCTTGCGGCAGCAGCCTGATGCCTGCCAAAAGCTTTTCGATATCGTAACGCTTATTGGCACTATTGCTGGCTGATGTGAACACCTTGTAAGGCCCGAAGTGCATGTTGCCCAATACGCCGCTATACTCCTGCCTGCGGATATCCAGAATGTCAGGTGCCTGCTCGCCATGCAGCAGGGCAAAGTCCAGCCAGCTGCTGGCAATTTCTCCTGCTTTCCTGCCTTCCTTTTTCTCCAGCATTTTCTTTTCCTTACGAGAGCGTTTTTTTGCCTCACCGCAGAGCTGCTCTGCCATTTCATAGCCCCGGAAGAAAGGATAAGATGTGTTGAGGATGGCGATGCCGCCGCAGCAGTCAATCCTTACCCCCTCATCTGCCTCCATGTAGCTGATATACCGCCTGGTGTATTCCAGTGCCATCCTGCCCATGCAGACAAAGGTAACATCGTCACCGCCCAAAATCAGCGGGCGTATCGGCAGATACCACTTGCTGCCCTCACCCTGGCTGCACTGCTTAAAGCCAAAGCTTTTATTCTCTTTCTGGGCATCGTACTCAGCGATAATGCTCTGCAGCAGCTTGCCAAAGGACTTCTGGCATTTATCAGCCACTGCCAGGGACAGCTTTTTCCGCTCCAAAAAATCCTTGCAGGCACCAAAGCGGATACCCATGTTGTTGCCGTCAATATGGACGATAGCCACATAATCCTCTGTTTCAATCTGCCCCAGGTATTCCAGTTTGTCAGGAAAAGCAAATTTGCCTGCCAGTATGTCCTGAAATCTCTCCGTCATGGCATCCTTGGCAGTAAGGTTGGTTTCCTGCAATTTGGCTATAACCCCGGCATCCACAAATTCCTTTTCCCCGGAAAGGTTATTTTTGTCCCAGATATCCGCTGTGCCGCCGCTTATCTTGCAAGGCACAGTCAGGCCGGTATAAGGTATTCTGGTAACAGGCGCATAGCGGTTCTGATTTTCTTTCAGCTTTTTATAAAGCTCATCCAGGCTGGACTGGAATTTTTCCTTGCCCTCCCCCAGGCAAAGAGTTCCGGCAGCCGCACCTGTCAGAAGGCCGGGATATTTCAGCAGGACTTCCCTGGTAAATTCCCTGATGACTGCGGCTGTATCTTCCTCCGGCTGAAACAGCACTAGTGCATTGCCGCCGCCAATATACCCCACCTCGCAACGCACAGAAGCATCGGTTTCGATGGCCAGTGCCGAGCTGGTCTTCCAGGCATCCTTGTCTATCCCGTACCCCAGCCTGTTCAGCACGCCGTCAATCAGCACATCTGAAAACAGCCTGTCCACGATATAGGATGCACCTATATTGGTTTTCAGCTTGTTGCCAGCAAAAATATATTGCTGGATTGACCGGGTATCAAATAAAATTGCTTTAAATTCCACGTTACCATCTCCCCTGAAATCTATTAATGATATGTGACCTGCATCTGCCCCAGGCCCTGCCCTGCCATCCTGCCGCAGCCGGCAAACACGCCAAACTGTGCCAAGAGCAGCAGCACCTGCCGCTCTTCCATAGGCAGCTGGGACAGATTGTAGCTGAATGTGCCCGTAAAGGTATTCACTCCCCTCCGGGGAGTAAGGTATACGCTCCTTGTCCTGCCTGACCAGTGCTCTATATACACCTTTTCTGCGATTTCCTTCACCTGTGCCCTGTCGATTTCCGCAGGCATGTCCAGCTGCTGCCACTTCTCCGCCAAGGAAGGAAACACCAGCCCTGGCAGCGGCATGGGATAATCCACCACATCCACCCTGAAAGCGGTCGGAGAAAGAAAATCTATCGTCAGGCGGGAAAAGTTCTCCTCTCCCAGTACCAGCCCCAGCAAATCAGTTTCAGCCAGAAATCCAGCCCGGGGATTCTGTTCCCCGTCAGCAGTCAGGGCCTTTACCTGCATGGGCAGGCTGTTCACCCTCACCATATAGCCCGGCTCCGCCTGCAGCATGACCTGCAAGATACTCTCATGCAAGCCGGTAACACGCCATTGAAACACATCACCCTTGCTTACATAAATTTTCCCTCTGACTGATTTATATTTCTTTCCCTGCAAAGCTGAAACCGTAAATGGCTTCATCTTCATCTGTTCATGCACATAGCTTGCCAGCTCCCTGGATGCCTCCTGCAGCATCCTGAAAAAGACGCCATGCATCACCCTGCCGGTAAATTCCGGCAACCAGCCTGACTGCTCCGCTGTCAATATATAAACAACCGCTCCCAGCAAAAGTCCCATCTCCTTATAAGAACCTGATAAAGTATATTATTCTATACTTACAGTCAAAATCCTTCTAAAATGTCATTATTTTTATATTGTTCATAAGAATTTGGCATAAAAAAAGCCATCATGCCATATTGATGTAGCATGATGGCTTACGATATCTTTTTACCTTTTAGCACATTTCACCTTTTCAGCTCAGCTTTGCCAAAAAATTCTACCCAAGACATTATAATAGACTCCCTGTTTGCACGAAGATACGCAAGAATAGCTTTCATATCTTTTTTATCCACAGAACCAGTATCATTGGCAAGCTCTATTCCTTCAGAAGTCACCCAGAATTTCGTTGCGTTCTTTTGCTTGCTTTTACTGACATGGACATGCACAGGCTCACTGCCATCACCTCCCCAAAAATATATCAGATATCCCATATACTGTATGAGGGCATTAGGCATTCTTATTTTTCATCTCCTTCCTGTAATCAGACCACATCAGCATTTCATTATTTCTGATATAATTCTTTATCTTCATGGTATCATCTTCTGAAAAGCCGTATGATTTATAGCAAAAGATATCAGGCAGGCGCCATTCACAGAATGCATCAGGGTTTTCTTCCAACTCCACCCGTACAATGAGATTGTCCCCGCCATCCCTGTCTTCATATTCTTTTATCACATGAAATTCCAACGTCTTATCCTTTTTAAACAGCTTGCTATACAGCATACATAACCACCTCCCCTTACGACAGTTTTCTTATAGAAGCAGGATTTTCCCGCTTCTATAAGAAAAATTCTATAAGAAAAACCGCTTAGTCATACAGGTTTTCATGCTCTATGACGATAGCCGCCCCCTTGCATGCCGGGCAGTCACAATACTCCGCCCCCTGGGCCTTGATTGCCTGGGCGTGCTTCAGAAGCATCTCCGCACCTTCCTTGCCCAGCACCTTGGTGCCCGTTTCCGAAGCTGCAAAGCTAATCAGGTCGTCAATAGGCATAATATCCACCTTGGCCTGTGCCACCAGCTTCTTCCAGGCAACTTCCTCCGTATCGGTATCCCCGGCATTCAGCCACTCCTCGCCCCTTGCCCTCAGCACCGGATAGCAGGACTTGGCAGCAATCATATCCTGAACAACTTTTTCCATTTCTTTCCTGGTCATAAAGAGTACCTCCCCAAAAAGTAAGATAAGAACATCTTCTAACGGGTATTATACCACTTTTGACCTAAAAAAACTCATTTTATTCTCCCAAATACCTGCTGGAAACTATCCGCAGTTCATTTTCCTTCACTGCCGTACACAAAAACAAAACCTTCACCCCGGCGGCAAGTGCTTCCTCCACCGCCCTGCCGTAGGCAGGATGGGTTGTGATGTTGGGGCGCACTTCATCTATGCCTTCCATCTGAATGACATACGCCATGATGCAGTGATAGCCCCGCTGTACTGCGCCTGCCAGCTCCTTCAGGTGCTTGACGCCACGCTCCGTAGGCGCATCAGGAAAATAGCCGATGCCGTCAATCTCCAGGGTGCAGCCCTTCACCTCCATCAGATAGCGTTCTACAGCTTCCTGCCCCTCACCATCACCACTATCCTCATTTCTATGCCGATTCTTATCTTTCTCCGCCTCATTGCTCTGCCAATTCCTGTCTTTCTCCGCCTCTGCCCCCCTGTGCTTTTCCATGTAAAAATCTATCCGTGATCTGCCATATTTATACTCCGGCTTTACCACATCGTACCCCTGCCCTGCCAACCATTCTGCCACAACCTTATTTGGAGCCTGGCTGTCCATATTTATCAGCCCGAAGCCCTGCTTGTACACGGCAATCAAATCATACTTCGTCTTGCGGTTCGAGTTATCCGAAATTTCCAGAATTACCTTCACGCCGGGCAGCAGCAGTTCCCGGCACCGCCCGGTATTCTTTACATGCACGGTCTCCACCTGTCCATTTATTTCCACATGGGCAACAAACCTGTTGGGCCTGTCCACAAACCGCCCAGCAACAATATTGTTATAAACCATCCAATCACCTCCGCCTATACGCTCCATATCACATATTCAATATAGTATATTACGCACATTATGCTATATAAAATATAATAACGCCCCAATATACCATATATTAGATTATATGCCATATTATCTGTGATATATGCTATATACGATATTGTACAAACTGTCAAAAGATAAAAAACGCGGTGCAGCTGCCACATCCCCAAAGGAATGCTTGCAGCCATGCACCGCATTTTATTAAAGCAAATTACTTAATAGCCAGGGTAATATCCTCGCCGTTGATATTCCATTCCTTTGCGAAACCGCCGTCAACCTCAGTTGTGCCGTAGGAAATGCTGTCACCCAGCACAATCTTCTTGATGAAGTCCTCGTTGCGGCTCATGATATCAGTCAGCTTGTCGTTGCCTGCGGCAAATACGCTGATGCGGTCAGTGACCTCGAAGCCGTTCTCCTTGCGCATGGTCTGCAGCTTGCTGATGATTTCACGGACAAAGCCTTCCTCAATCAGCTCCTGGCTGAGGGTAGTCTCCAAAGCAATAGTCACGGAGCCATAACGCTGGGTGGCAAAGCCCTCGGTCTGGGACATGGTAATATCCACATCCTCGGCAGTCAGCTCCACAGTGCCGCTCTTGAGCTCCAATACCAGCTTGCCGGTGCTCTCCAGCTCCGCCTTGGCGGCATGGCCGTTGATGGCAGCCAGGGCAGCCTTGACCTCGCCAATCTGCTTGCCTACCTTTGGCCCCAGCACCTTGAACTGCGGCTTAAAGCTGTAGGAGAGGTATTCCTCCATATCAGCCTTGAACTCCACATGCTTCAGGTTCAGCTCGCTGGCCACAATCTCCTTGAAGAACTCGTCCAGTTCCCGGTCAGCCTTGACATACATGCTGCCAATCGGCTGGCGGTTCTTGATGTTGGAAGCGTTGCGGGCGGCACGGCCCAGTACCACGATTTCCAGTACCAGCTCCATCTCCGCCTCCAGCTCGGCATCAATCATTGCCTCGTCAGCCACAGGGAAATCACAGAGATGCACGGAAATAGGCGCACTCTCGTCTACGCTGCACACCAGGTTGCGGTAGATGCTCTCGGTGATGAACGGCACCATCGGTGCAGACAGCTTCACCACGGTAGTCAGTGCCGTGTACAAGGTCATGTAAGCGTTAATCTTGTCCTGGGTCAGCTCCTTGCCCCAGAAACGCTCACGGCTGCGGCGCACATACCAGTTGGACAGCTCATCCACAAAATCCTGCAGCACCTTGGCGGTCTCAGTTACCTTGTAGCTGGCCAGATTGCCGTCAACAGCCTTAATCAGGGTATTCAGGCGGGACAGCACCCACTTGTCCATGACAGACAGCTTGTCATATTCCAGCTGATACTTGGTAGCATCAAAATTGTCAATATTGGCATACAGCACATAGAAGGCATAGGTATTCCACAAAGTACCCATGAACTTGCGCTGGCCTTCCTGCACCGCATCATCATGGAAGCGGTTCGGCAGCCAAGGGGCGCTGTTCTCATAGAAATACCAGCGGATGGCATCTGCACCATGCTTTCTCAGGGCATCCATCGGGTCAACGGCATTGCCCTTGGACTTACTCATCTTCTTGCCGTCCTTGTCCTGCACATGTCCCAGCACGATGACGTTCTTGTAGGAGGAATTGTCAAAGAGCAGGGTGGAAATCGCCAGCAGGGAGTAGAACCATCCACGGGTCTGGTCAACAGCCTCGGAGATGAAGTCCGCCGGATAACGCTCCTCGAAAATCTCCTTGTTCTCAAACGGATAATGCCACTGGGCAAAAGGCATGGAGCCGGAATCAAACCAGCAGTCAATAACCTCCGGCACACGCTTCATCTCGCCGCCGCACTCAGGGCACTTGATGGTTACGGCATCAATGTACGGACGATGCAGCTCGATATCCTCCGGGCAGTTGCCGGACATGGACTTCAGCTCGGCAATGGAGCCGATGGAATGCTGATGGCCGCAGGAGCACTCCCATACGTTCAAAGGCGTACCCCAGTAGCGGTTGCGGCTGATGCCCCAGTCCTGCACATGCTCCAGCCACTCGCCAAAGCGCCCCTTGCCGATGGACTCAGGAATCCAGTTGACAGTGTTGTTGTTATCAATCAGCTTTTCCTTGACGGAGGTCATGTTAATGAACCAGGACTCCCGGGCATAGTAAATCAGCGGCGTATCGCAGCGCCAGCAGTGCGGATAGCTATGCTCAAACTTAGGTGCCTTAAAGAGCTTGCCGCTCTTTTTCAAATCATCCAGAATCAGAGGGTCTGCATCCTTAACGAATACCCCTGCCCAGTCAGTTTCCTCGGTCATATTGCCCTTGGCATCAACGAACTGCACAAACGGCATGTCGTAGGCACGGCAGACACGAGCGTCATCCTCACCGAAAGCAGGTGCCGTGTGAACGATACCGGTACCATCACTGGTGGTTACATAGCCGTCGCACATGACGAAGAATGCCTTCTTCTTGAGGTTCCTGGCAAAAGGATACAGAGGCTCATACTCCCGATGCTCCAAAGCCTTGCCCTTGAAACGCTCAACAACGGTGCGCTCCCCTTCCTTGTTGGCGAAGACGGACTCCATCAGAGCCTCGGCCATAATCAGGTTCTGTCCCTCATAGCTTACCTTTACATAGTCAACCTCAGGGTTAACAACCAGGCCCAGGTTGGACGGCAGTGTCCAAGGGGTGGTGGTCCAAGCCAGGAAGTAGGTATTTTCCTCATCCTTTGCCGCAAACTTGACCATGGCGGAACGCTCCTTGACGTCCTTGTAGCCCTGTGCCACCTCGTGGGAGGACAGCGGGGTACCGCAGCGAGGACAATAAGGCACAACCTTGTGCCCCTTGTAGAGAAGCCCTTTCTTCCAGATTTCGTTCAAAGCCCACCATACGGACTCAATATAATCATTCTCATAGGTAATGTAAGGGTGCTCCATGTCAGCCCAGAAGCCTACCACATCGGAGAATTCCTCCCACATGCCCTTGTACTTCCACACGGACTCCCGGCACTTCTTGATAAAAGGCTCAATGCCGTACTTCTCAATCTGCTCCTTGCCATCCAGGCCCAAAAGCTTCTCCACTTCCAGCTCTACAGGCAGGCCGTGAGTATCCCAGCCGGCCTTGCGGAGAACCTTCTTGCCCTTCATGGACTGGTAGCGAGGCAGCATATCCTTGATGACACGGGTCAGCACGTGGCCGATATGCGGCTTGCCGTTGGCAGTAGGCGGCCCGTCATAGAATGTAAAGGTATCACAGCCCTCACGGTTAGTGATGCACTTGTTGGCAATATCGTTTTCCTTCCAGAATTTCAGAACCTCGGCTTCACGCTCGACAAAGTTCAGGTTTGTGTCAACCTTGTTGTACACGCTTTTTACCTCCTAAAACAGCAAACAAAATAAAAAGCTCCTGTCCCAAAATAGGACAAGAGCTAAAAGACTAAAAACAGCCATAAACATGGTTCTTGCAACCACCTATTTCATGTACCAGCATACACTATCCCTGTAACGGGAGAACCCGGCTCAGCCTAACGCAGCTTTTTGGCAGTGCCGCCCCTGATAGGAACGGGCACCACGCCAGCCAAACTGCCTCGACCTGCTGCTCAGAAGTGATTTTCACCACCGGCTACTGCTGCAGGGCTCCCACCCTCCCCTGCTCGCTAGGAGTATTCACCAACGGCTACTTTCTTCATCGTCGCATTCACTTATTAAACTGCTGATTATTCTATCACATATACGGATTATTTTCAAGAAGAATAATCATTATTTGTATAAGTACCATTAGTAAATTATTTTTTATCTTAAAATCTGTATGCTGACTGTAAAATATTTCTTTCTGCCTTTCAAAATGTCCTTTTTTTCAAAGATTTGCTTCAAAAAACTTTTGAGAAAATATTGACATATTACCATATCACTTATTTCTTTGATAACGCTTTATTAAGCTGATTAGCCAATTTCTTTGCTATAGCCTTTGCCATAATAGGCGGCACCGCATTTCCTACCTGTTGATATTGCTTATCCTTTGTTCCACAAAAAACAAAACTATCTGGAAAAGTCTGCAAACGAGCGGCTTCTCTTATACTTACTGCTCTATCTTGTGTAGGATGCACCCACATTGATTTACGCACATTGACAACAGTACCAGATGGCTCATCGTACTTTAACCTCAAATAGATCGTATTTTGGGTTCTTGTGACATCTGTATACGTGTTTGTTTTCATTTCATCAGACAAAGAATGGAAATTTTGTCCCTGAGCCAGTGCCTTAAAACGCACCATAGCTGTTGGAGTTGTTTTAGTTATAATATGATTATGCAATATATCAGAATCACGAAGTGATTTAGCCAACTCACTTAATTCAGTTTTAGGTTTTAGTTTTATGCCATCTTTATCGTCAGATACATTATACACCGGCTCAACATCTTCTAAATCTTTAATCGCATCCTCTACTGTCCTATGCGAACCATCTTTAAACTTTCCTTGTGGAAGTTTCACTTCAGCCGTAATATCTTTACGCATCCCCATTACTACAAAACGCATTCTCTTTTGCGGAGCTCCAAATTGGGTTGCAGATAGAATGTCTGCCGAAATTACATATCCATCATCACCACCGTCCCCCTTTAGTTTTGCCTGTAAATAATCAAAAACGGCATATGAGCGTATATTGGCAATCAGACCTTTATCGTCGGTATAACTATCAACTACAATATCGTTTTCGAATATCTCCTGTGCCTTACTTAGCATTCTTTGGTACATAATTGCTGGTTCAATCAATGCTTTAATTTTAGATTCTGATATTTGTCCAGCATAAAAATCCATCATTGCATTAAATGCAACTCTGTCAGCATTGATGATAAAATCATCATCATTACGCTCTATATGCTTCTTTGATATTTTTATCAATCGAGATTTATGTTTTTTCAATACATCCTTAAATTTATTGGCATTCTTAGATGCTTTATATATAACATTCAATTCGAGATAATCAATATCATCCCATTGATATCTAGCAGTTTCTTGCTCAGACTGCACAATATCAATCGCTCCATCAAACATAAACGCAACATCAAGTAAAGCCAACTCCGTGTTAGCAGTTTTGATCATATCGCTATTCACTAATTCTAGATCATCCTTACATAAATAAAATCTGTGAACATCTGATCTAAGCATACTCACATTTTCCATTATAAAAGCCTTTGGCTTTAGCTCTAAGATAGCTCTGATATACTGCTTCACCAAGGAATTATTCTGACTGATTGCATGATTTTTTTGTCTATTCGCATTAGAAAATCCCTGACAAGGTGGTCCTCCTATTACAACATCAATGTCGCCATATTTTTCTCTTATTTCCTCATAGTTAGCATCTCTAACATCTCCAAATACAGCTACTCCAGGATGGTTTTTCCTGTATGTTTCCTGCATTGCAGTATTAAATTCATATGCAACTTTTATATCGAATTTTTTTGTTTGCACAAATCCTAAGCTCAATCCACCAGCACCCGCAAACAAATCTATCGTACTAAACATAGTTCCTCCATTTTACCCTTCAGTATTAAAGCCTTCTTCGGAGGCTTTGCGTATCAATGCAAGTAAGCGTTTGCATTGATACGTGTTTGGTATTTTAGCAGGCATTTTACATGCAATCGCTAATGCAGATACATCTGTAGGTGTAACCATATGATTTCTAATAACAAACTCTGATAGTCGCATCCACATTTCTACAGGATAATTAACCACCGTTGTCTGAGCCTGAATTTCATTTACAACCTTCTGCTCTTTCTTAGCAGATTTCTGTGCCGCCTTCTGTTCATCGATAGCGATTAAACAATTCTCAATATCTTCAGGAATATCAATATGTATCCTCTTCACATCTTCCCAACAATCATTTCTCTTGCACCACTGAGTAACGTTTACAACTTTTCTTGACGGATCAGTTATTCGAAGAAGAACCAGCTCTGCCAATGCGATTAAAACTGTACCCACTTGTTCTGGCACGCTCTGCCTATTCCATATCAACATCAAATCAAGTTCCCGTCCTTGATATTGACTATGCAACAATCTTCTAAACTGTGCCAATGTGTAATATATGATATTTGCACGATATCCCCCCTCATACCAAGCCTGTTTTGGTATAGTCTTCTCTAGATATTGGAACAAAATAATCAACGCTGCCGTAGTTTGAAAATATCTCTCATTAAATTGCTCCTCATTTACATTCCATTGCTCATCTATGTACTCTGCAAACGAATTAAAATTGGTCTGCGCACCTTTACTTACAATCTGAGGGAATCCTCTCCATGTATTTTGGACCTTCGCAAGATCTGTTTTCTTAATCACCTTATTTTTAGGGTGTTGCAACTCAAATTGTTTTTTCTTTGCAGGTGTCAAGCGCATTTGTTCTTGCAGATATTGTCCTCTCGCTCTTTCATAAAACCATTTTGTTTCA
>JBJDWY010000091.1:0-2469 GCA_051866255.1 Anaerovibrio sp.
CCCAAAGAAAACCTTGAGTGCAGCCTCGCTTCTTAGCGAGTGCGAGCGTAAGCGATGCAGGAGCTTAGAAGCGCGAGGCTGTGCTAAGAGCGAGAGCGAGTTTTCTATGGGTACTGCCGCTGCCTGTCCCTTTTAAATGTCTGAACAGAGTCCACGAACTATCAAACTATTTCATTCAGTATATGCACGAAGTAACAAACCGGCACTACGACAAACTGAAATTTTTTTGTACATGTGAAATTGCCTGTTATTGCTTCAAGTGTTATAATGTACTTTGTATGCAATAGAACGGAATATGGCATGTATGGAGGGTTTTGTTTTGTATAGTTCAGAAGATTACAAGGATATTGAGGCGAAGATTTTTGCGGGGGAGCGGCTTACCCGCGAGGACGGGCTGCGGCTTTTGGCATGCCGGGATATTGCCTGGCTGGGCAGCATGGCGGATTATGTACGGCAGAAAAAATGCGGCGATATTGTCTACTACAACGTAAACTGCCATGTAAATCTGACGAATATCTGCACGTCAAAGTGCAAATTCTGCGCCTTTGGCAAGGACAAGGATGCACCTGGAGCCTATGCCATGAGCGTGGAGGAAGCGGTAGCAAAGGTGCAGGAGGCCATGCAGGACCCGAACCTTGCCGGGTTGCATGTAGTCAGCGGCCTGCACACGGACTGGACCTTTGAGGATTACCTGGAGAGGCTGCAGGCACTGCATGACGCTTTTCCTCACCTTTACCTGAAAGGCTTTACCGGGGTGGAAATCACCCATTTTGCCAAGATTTCCGGCCTGAGCGTAGAGGAAGTGCTGCTGAAGCTGAAGGCAGCCGGGCTGCAGGCCATAGCCGGTGGCGGCGCGGAAATCCTCAGTGACAGGGTGCGCAGCAAGCTCTGCCCTAACAAGGCAACTGCTGATGAGTGGATTGAGGTGTCTAGGACTGCCCACAGGCTGGGCATCAAGACCAATGCCAGCATGCTCTATGGCCACATTGAGACCATGGAGGAAAGGATTGACCATCTCCTGAAGCTGCGGGATTTGCAGGATGAGACCGGCGGTATCCAGACCTTTATCTGCTTCCCGTTTTTGCCGAAGAACACGGAGCTGGGCAAGCTGGTGGAGCAGACCTCCATGTGGGATGACCTGAGGATGATAGCCATTTCCAGGCTGATGCTGGATAATATCAGGAATATCAAGGCCTACTGGGTAATGCTGACCGTGCCGGTGGCGCAGGTGGCACTGGGCTTCGGTGCCAACGATATGGACGGCACCATCCACAAGGAGACCATTCTCCACGATGCAGGTGCCACCAGCCCTACCTCCCTTAGCGAGGACAGGATTATCAGGATTATCCGGGAGGCTGGCAGGATTCCTGCTTCCTGCGACTGCAACTTCAATATCATCAGGATGTTTACGGAAAAGGACCAGCAGGCACAGGTGGCCCAGGCGGCACAGCAGTGACAGCTTTAGGGCAGTATTATTAGCAATATTATTAGCAATATTATTAGCGGTATTATTATCAGGTAAAAGGTTTCTAGTTAAGAGGTTTCGAGGTAAGAGGTTTTATGGACAAGAAGACTATTGAGGCAGCCAGGGGCAGGGCAGAGCGGGGGGAACGGCTCTCCCTGGAGGATGCGCTGGCTCTCTATGAGGATAACGATTTGCTGTTTTTGGCGGCCTGCGCGCGGAAGATGAAGGAGCGCAAAAGCGGCAAGAGCGTTTTTTACAATGTAAACAGGCATATCAATCTGACCAATATCTGCACATCGGGCTGTCCGCTGTGTGCCTTTCAGTGCGAGGAAGGGGACAAGCGGGGCTTTGTGCTGGAGACAGAGGATATAGCCAGGATATTGGAGGAAGCCAAGGGGGTGCGCAATCTGGGGGAAATCCACATTGTCAGCGCCCTGCATCCTACCAAGGATTTTGACTATTACCTGAATGTGGTGAAGCAGGTCAGGGCGGCACTGCCGGAGGCGGACATCAAGGCCTTTACCCCGGTGGAAATCGTGCATTTCAGCCAGATGACCGGCAAATCCATCCGGGAAGTGCTGGAGATTTTGCAGGCGGCAGGCCTGTCCTCCCTGCCGGGGGGCGGCGCGGAAATCCTCAGTGACAGGGTGCGCCGGGAAATCTGCCCGAAAAAGGCCACCACGGCTGAGTGGATTGAGACCATAAAGACCGCCCATGCCCTTGGCATCCGCACCAACTGCACCATGATGTACGGCCATATTGAGACCATTGAGGAACGGCTGCAGCACCTGATTACTTTGCGTGACATTCAGGACGAGACAGGGGGCTTTCAGGCATTTGTTTCATTTCCCTTCCACCCTGCCAATACCCAGCTGTCCCATTTGCAGCGTGTCGGCTCCTGGGAGGACATGAAGATGATGGCATTGTCCCGGCTGATACTTGACAATATAGACCATATCAAGGCCTTCTGGATTATGCTGACCATGCCTATTGCCCAGCTGGCC
>JBJDWY010000092.1:0-2398 GCA_051866255.1 Anaerovibrio sp.
AATTTGGCTTAAATAATGACTATTCATCTGTTATGCATTAATCAACACGCCCTAAATACCCTGATAACTGCCACGTGAACCCCCGACAAATATATGGCTTACAGCACCTTATTCAGCCGCACTCCCAGGAACGCCGCCGCCACAGCCTTGATAATATCCCCCGGAATGAAGGAGAACATGGCCATGGTCATTGCCTGCCACAGCTCCACATGCAGCGTCAGCATCATGTAGGCAATCCCCAGGATATAGGTGGCAGGAAATGCCACTGCCAGCAATACCAGCAGATACCGCTTCCAGTCATAGCTTTTGCCCTTTAAATAGCTTACGCAGGTATAGCCCACGAAAAAGCCGGGAAAAAAGCCGCCGCTGGGGCCCAGCAGCTTGCCAATGCCTCCCTGTCCGCCGGAAAATACCGGCACGCCAGCTGCCCCCAGCAAAATCCATGCCAGAATGGCTACCGCAGTCTGCTTGGGGGGCAGAATAAGTGCCGTAATGCCCAGTGCCAAAGTAGTAGCCGTCACCATGACCGGCGAAAAGGGCGTCGGAAAGGCAATATATCCACCAACGCTTATCAGTGCCACGCACATGGCCATCCTGCCCATGGAACGGGGCGTAAATACTTTATCCTTCATAATAAAGACCTCCCGGTGATACCAATACTCTCATATCAGTATACCCCCGGGAGGCAATTTAGTCAACTAACTAGCCATATCAAGTTTACCAATTACATTGCACAGGCACAGCCCGAAAACCATGTCAGGCTACAGCCTGCCGCTATATTACAGCTCCTTGCCGGACAGCAGGGCATAAGCTTCCTTGTACTTGGCAATGGTCTTGTCAATAATCTCATCCGGCAGCAGATAATCGCTGTCAGGATTTGCCTTCAGCCAGTCGCGGACAAACTGCTTGTCATAGGATGGCTGGGACTTGCCTGCCTCATAGCCCTCCAGCGGCCAGAAGCGGGAGCTGTCCGGAGTCAGCATCTCATCGCCAATCATGAAGGTGCCGTTCTCATCAATGCCGAACTCAAACTTGGTATCAGCAATGATGATGCCATGCTCACGGGCATAGGCAGCGCACTTCTTGTAGATGGCGATGGTGGCATCACGCATCATGGTCATGTATTCCAGCCCCTTGCCAGGGAACTCCTTCTCCACATACTTGACGCCTTCCTCGAAGCTGACGTTGATGTCATGGTCACCCAGCTCAGCCTTGGTGCTAGGGGTAAAGATAGGCTCAGGCAGCTGCTGGGACTCCTTCAGCCCCTCCGGCAGCTTGATGCCGCAGACAGTGCCGTTCTCCTGATAGCTCTCCCAGCCGCTGCCGGTGATGTAGCCACGGACGATGCACTCCATAGGCAGCATGGTCAGCTTCTTGCACATCATGCTGTTGCCCTGGAACTGCGGCTGCTGGAAGAACTCCGGCATATCCTTATTATCAACGGAAATCATGTGATTTGGCACAATATCAGCAGTCAAATCAAACCAGAACTTGGACATCTGGGTAAGTACCTCACCCTTCTGAGTAATCTTGTTCTTGAGAATGTGGTCAAATGCGGAAATACGGTCAGTAGCTACCATGATGATGCTATCGCCTGCATCGTATACCTCACGAACCTTACCTGATTTGAATGGCTTATACTCTTTCATAATTTCCTCCTGTATCCTTATGAATTTCTACGTGCTTTAACTCTCTGCACGCCCTAACGCAAATTTTATGATACCACAGAACCGCCTTTTCCTCAAGCTGTTTTGCAGGTTATTCAGGCACCGTCAGCAGGCTGGCACCTGCCGAAACTCCGGCCGATGTCAGGCCGGTATCCGCCTGATATGCAGGCTAATCCAGCACCAGGTTGAAATACCCCCGGCGCTTCAGCCTGGTGGTCTTGAGCCTCTCCGGCAACCACACCATGCCGTCCGGCAACCTGTACTCAAAGCCGCGCACCGGAGGATTTTTCGGATGGCGCCCGGCCACCCTGTCGGCCAGCAGGGGCAGCAGCTTCGGCAGCCGGCACAAATTCAGGGTGGACTCCACAATCCGCATGATGTCCCCGTCAACGGTATACATGAGGATGTGCTGTGGCGGCTCCCCCTCTCCCTCATGACAGCATTTTACCAGCAGGGTTTCTCCCTGCTGAAAGGCGGCATGCTCCATGGCGTAGGCAATATCCTCCTCCAGCCACGCCACATAGCCAGGCCCCTGCCATTTGGCATCGCGAATTGCCTTCTATTCCTTGGCAGTGGCAGGCGTCAATTCCACATCTGCCGCTTCCTGCTCCCTGCATGGCTGCAGGACATAGAATTTCTTGTCGTACACCGGCTGAAAGCCCCGCTTGGCATAGAAAATCCGCAGGCCCGGCTCCGCCGGTGACAGAATCAGCGGCTTCTGCCAGTGGTTC
>JBJDWY010000093.1:0-10055 GCA_051866255.1 Anaerovibrio sp.
AGCGAGGCTGCACTCAAGGTTTTCTTTGGGTACATGCCGCACCTGTCCTTCTTTTGTCTGAACAGATACAAGCAGAGCAATCCACTAGATTCCATTCTGCGATGCTATAGCAATCAATCCATACTTTACGATAAGCCTGAAACAGGGGAGTGGGAGGCTGGCGAGACCTGTCACTGCCTGCTGATGTATTGAGGTATGTTGACTTAATGTCAGAAGTGCTGTAAAATGGAAGCATAAAAAGGAGCGAACCACAACGATGGCTCGCCGCTATAGGTTTTTGATGAGTTTTACCTCGACCATACACCAGTGTTTGCGGCACTGATGGTCACAACATCTACGAAGAAGTCATCCGGGCAAGGATGGCTTTTTTCGTGCAAAGAATGCTAAAAGATGCGGTCGATATGTGACTTTTTATCCTAATGCCGAAACATCAAAACCAGTTCGCCTGTGATTGCTAGATTGCACAACAGCACCAAGCCCGTCACCACAACTAGTGTGATTAGGGGAGTGAGGGCACGAATTGCTTCAGCTAATGCCTTATCACAGGCACTTCCCTTTTCAGGTCAGCAATAACAAGTATTATGAAGTGACAATGTGGAATGCTTGTTAGTTTGTGGTATAATATTTGTATGAGGATAAAAAGTGATTGCATAGGGAATTTGATATTTGGAGCGTGAGAATATGAAAACAGCTTTGACAATAGCAGGCAGTGATTGCAGCGGCGGGGCCGGGATACAGGCGGATTTGAAGACCATGCTGGCCAATGGGGTGTATGGCATGAGTGCCATTACGGCACTGACGGCGCAGAATACGACAGGGGTAGCGGCGATTATGAATGTGACGCCGGAGTTTCTTGGGCAGCAGCTGGATTGCATTTTTACGGATATTTTCCCGGATGCGGTAAAGATTGGCATGGTTTCCGACAAGGATTTAATCAGGATGATAGCCGGAAAGCTCCGGCAGTATCAGCCGAAGCATGTGGTGGTGGACCCGGTGATGGTGGCCACCAGCGGAGCCCGGCTGATTGCTGATGATGCGGTGGAGGTGCTGCAGCAGGAGCTGTTTCCTCTGGCAACTGTACTGACGCCCAATATCCCGGAGGCAGAGGTGCTCTGGGGCGAGAGAATTGCCAGCAAAGAGGACATGGAAAAGGCGGCAGGGGAAATTGGCAGGAAATACGGCTGCGGTGTTCTTCTGAAGGGCGGTCACAGCATCAATGATGCCAATGACCTTTTATACAAAGACGGAGAATTGACCTGGTTTGCCGGGAAGCGCATTGATAATCCAAACACCCACGGGACGGGGTGTACCCTGTCCTCCGCTATTGCCAGTAATCTGGCCAAGGGCTGCGGGCTGGCGGAGGCGGTCAGGCTGGCAAAGGAGTATATTTCCGGGGCACTGTCAGATATGCTGGATTTGGGCAGGGGCAGCGGCCCTATGAATCATGGCTATATGTTGAAATGATTTTCCCTTTTTCTGGCGTGATATGTTATAATGGGATGTAGTTGCTGTAGTGGAATGATGACTGTCAGAAAGGGATATTGATTCGTATGGAAAGAAATATAAGCGAGAATATAGATGAAACTATCGCATGGCACAGGCGAGCGGCGGAGGCAGGCAATGCCAAGTCCATGTTTATGCTGGGGAAGCTTTTGTGCGAGGAAAAGAATGATGAGGAAAACGGCATGTACTGGCTGCATAAGGCCTACGAGAATGGCTATGCGGATGCGGCAGGCTACTGCGGTACTGACCTTTCCTATGAGCATGTGCCGGGGGGCATAGCTGTGACAGGTGCACGGAAGCATGTGAGCAATCTCAGCATTCCGCCTGTTATTGACGGGGTGACTGTGGTTGCTATCGGTGAGTATGCTTTCAGGTATTGCAATAATCTGCGCAGCATCAGGCTGCCGTCGGGGGTGACTGAGATAGGGCAGGGAGCCTTTTCCGGCTGCAGCGGGCTGAACAGCATCGATTTGCCGGACAGCGTAAAAAAGATAGGCGTAGGTGCTTTTTACAGGTGCAGCAGCCTGAGCAGCATCAAATTGCCTTCCGGCATGACTGAGATAGAACAGGGAACCTTTGCCGGTTGCGGCAATCTGTGGCGCATTGAGCTGCCGTCAGGCATAACTAAGATAGGTGCTGGTGCTTTTTCTGAGTGCAGCAGCCTGGAGAGTATTGCGCTGCCTGCCGGTGTGACTGAGATAGGCCAGGGGATTTTTGCCGGGTGCAGCAGCCTGGAGCGTGCCCTGCTGCCGGAAGGGTTGCAGAAGATCAGCGTGGGAGCATTTTTCAAGTGCATCAGCCTGGAAGGCATTGATTTGCCGGCAGGCATTACGGAGCTGGGGGATGGAGCTTTTTCCGGCTGTGTCAGCCTGACAGGCATAAAACTGCCGGATGGGGTGAGAAAGCTTGGCAATGGTGCTTTTGCCGGATGTATAAATCTCATTGGCATGGAACTATCCCCTGCATTGGCTGAGATTGCCGAGGATTCTTTTGCAGGCTGCATGAGGCTGGATAGGGATGTTTTGACGAAATTGCAGGCAATTAATCCTGATGTACAGCTTACTGCCAGTGAAAAATGCGAAAGATGATATGGTATATTTATTGCTGACAGCATATTGATATATCAGTTGACGATAAACCGTCAAATACGATATAATATGCTGTGGTTGATTCTACGAATTTATGCCCTGGTTGGAGTATTCAGCCAGGGCCAATTTATATTTTAGGAGGCTGTATCGTGGAGAAATATTCACCGCAAAGCATAGAAAAGAAATGGCAGTCCAAGTGGCTGGCTGAGAATGTCTACAAGACTGAGATGGACCCGGAGAAGCCGAAGTATTATTCATTGGAGATGTTCCCGTATCCGTCCGGCAACCTGCACATGGGGCATGTGCGCAACTATTCCATCGGCGATGTGCTGGCACGCTACAAGACTATGGAAGGGTTCAATGTCATTCATCCCATGGGCTTTGACGCCTTCGGCATGCCGGCAGAGAATGCTGCCATCAAGCACGGTGTAAAGCCTTCTGACTGGACCTATTCCAACATGGACAACATGAAGCGCCAGCAGCGGGAGATGGGCTTGTCCTATGACTGGGACAGGGCGGTGGCTACCTGCAGCCCTGACTACTATCGCTGGACCCAGTGGCTGTTCCAGCTTTTCTACAAGCGTGGCCTTGCCTACAAGAAAAAGGCTTATGTAAACTGGTGCGAGACCTGCGGCACGGTGCTGGCCAATGAGCAGGTTATCGAGGGCAAGTGCTGGCGCTGCGACTCCGATGTGGTGAAGAAGGATTTGTCCCAGTGGTTCCTGAAAATCACTGATTATGCCGATGTGCTTTTGAAGGATCTGGATCTGCTGAAGGGCTGGCCGGAGCGCGTAAAAATCATGCAGGAGAACTGGATTGGCCGCAGCGAGGGCCTGGAGTTCAGCCTGGATGTGCCGGAGCTGGGTGAGAAGATTGCAGCCTATACCACCCGTCCTGATACTGTCTACGGCATCACCTTCCTGGCACTGGCAGCAGAGCATCCGCTGATTGAGAAGATTTGCGAGAATAACCCGAAGGCGGAGGAAATAAAGGCTTTCTGCAAGAAGGCCCAGAATCAGTCCGAGATGGAGCGCACCTCCTCCGAGTCCGAGAAGGAAGGCATCTTCACCGGCCTCTATGCCATCAATCCGTTCAACGGCAACAAGGTGGAGATCTGGGTTACCAACTATGTGCTGGCAGAGTACGGCACAGGCGCGGTTATCGGCGTTCCTTCCGAGGATCAGCGTGACTGGATGTTCGCCACCAAGTACAATCTGAATATCATCATCACCCTCCAGCCAAAGGACAGGGAGCTGAAGCTGGAGGAAATGACCGAGGCTTATGTGGACAAGGCTGGCGTGCTGGTAAATTCCGCTGAGTTCTCCGGCATGGATATCAAGGCTGCCATGAAGGGCATCATGGACAAGGCAGAGGCGGAGGGCTTCGGCAAGCGCCGCGTAAACTACCGTCTCCGTGACTGGCTGATTTCCCGTCAGCGTTACTGGGGTGCGCCGATTCCTGTTATATACTGTCCTGACTGCGGTGAGCAGCTTGTGCCAGAGGATCAGCTGCCTGTTATGCTGCCGGAGGATGTGAAGTTTGAGCAGGGGGCGGTTTCTCCGCTGGCTCAGAGCGAGTCCTTCGTGAACTGCACCTGCCCGAAGTGCGGCAAGCCGGCAAGGCGCGAGACCGATACCATGGATACCTTTATCTGTTCTTCCTGGTATTATCTCCGCTACACTGACCCACACAACGACAAGCTGCCTTTTGACAAGGACAAGGTAAACTATTGGGCACCTGTTGACCAGTACATCGGCGGCATTGAGCATGCCATCCTGCACCTTCTCTATTCACGCTTCTTTACCAAGGTGCTGCGTGACGAGGGCATGGTGGACTTCTCCGAGCCTTTTACCAACCTTTTGACTCAGGGCATGGTGCTGAAGGACGGCAGCAAGATGTCCAAGTCCAAGGGCAACGTGGTTTCCCCGGAGGAGATTATCGCCCAGTATGGCGCGGACACGGCCCGGCTCTTTATCCTGTTTGCGGCTCCTGTTGACCGTGACCTGGATTGGAGCGACGAGGGCGTCGCCGGTGCTTCCCGTTTCCTGAAGCGTGTATGGCGCATCATGGAGACCTTTGAGGCTCAGATCAAGGCCGGTCAGGATGAGTATGATGTAAGCAGCCTGACTGAGGAGGAAAAGGAGCTGCGCCGCGTGCTCCATACCACCATCAAGAAGGTGACGGAGGATATTCGCGACCGCTTCATGTTTAACACCGCCATCAGCTCTATTATGGAGCTGGTGAATGCCTTCTATGCTTTCCAGAACAGCGAGACCATCAACGGCAATCTGGTCCGGGAGGTTTCCGTGGCTATCATCAAGCTGCTGGCACCGTTTGCGCCGCATATTACCGAGGAGCTGTGGAGCATCCTCATCGGAGAGGGCAGCGTGCATCAGCAGAAGTGGCCTGAGTGCGACGAGGCGGCTACGGTCAAGGCAGAGGTGCAGATTGTATTGCAGATCAATGGCAAGGTCCGTGACCGCATCATGATTGCTACCGGCATCAGCCGTGAGGAGATGGAGGTAGCTGCCAAGGCAAATGCCCGCGTGCAGGAGCTGACCGCCGGCAAGACCATCGTCAAGATGATTTGCGTGCCTGACAAGCTGGTAAATATTGTAGTAAAGTAAATTTCATTTTCTGTGTGAATTTTGGGTGTGCCCTGCTTTGGCTGGGCGCACCTTTTTGCATGGCAAGCTTTGTGCGTATGCTGCACTTTTATTTTTTGTAAAAAATTGCCAGCAATGTACGCGAGAGAAGGAAAAAATTACCATTGTCCTTGTGCAGTGGAAAAACCTTGACATGTGTTCAACCTAAGTTTACAATATTATGGCGTTTGGGTTATTATATTATTATTTTATGGAGGAGTTCTTTTGTTATGATGAGTGCAACTTTTGCAAAATGGCAGAGCATCAGCCTGATTTTGCGCATCGTAATCGGCATGGTGATCGGTGCGGCATTTGCGCTGACTATGCCTGGCAATACCGTGGTGCCGATTTTCGGTACTTTGTTTGTAGGCCTTTTGAAGGGCGTTGCGCCGGTGCTGGTATTTGTGCTGGTTATCAGTGCCCTGGCCAATGCTGCCGGTGATATCGGCGGCCGCTTCAAGAATGTAATTTTCCTGTATGTGCTGGGCACCCTGCTGGCCGCTGCTACGGCTGTGGCTGCCAGTGTACTGTTTCCAGTGACCATGAAGCTGACTGATGCGGCAAACAATGCGGCACCGGATGGCATCGGGCAGATTATTACCACTATTCTCACCAATGTGGTGGCAAATCCTGTTTCTGCCGTTATGACTGGCAACTACCTGAGCATTCTCTGCTGGGCGATTATTTTCGGCATGGGCTTCAAGAAGCTGGCTTCCAAGGAAACCCGCAATGTGGTGGCTGATTTTGCCGCTGTTGTGTCCAAGGCAGTGTTCTGGATTATCCAGATGGCTCCGTTCGGTATTATGGGCCTGGTTTTCTCCGCAGTTTCTGAGAACGGCCTGGCTATCTTCATTGATTATGGCATGCTGCTGCTGGTACTGGTGGGCTGCATGTTCACCCTGGCTTTTATCGTCAACCCGATTATCAGCTTTGTGTTCCTGAAGCGCAATCCTTATCCTTTGGTGCTGCGCTGCCTGAAGGAGAGCGGCGTGACTGCCTTCTTTACCAGAAGCTCCGCTGCCAATATTCCTGTCAACATGGAGCTTTGCAAGAAGCTGGGGCTGGATGAGGATTTTTACTCTGTATCCGTGCCGCTGGGGGCTACCATTAACATGGAGGGTGCGGCTATTACCATCACTGTCATGACCATGGCAGTTGCTCATACCCTGGGTATCAGCGTTGATATTCCTACTGCTATTGTATTGTCTGTACTGGCTACGGTAGGTGCCTGCGGTGCTTCCGGCGTGGCTGGCGGCTCCCTGCTGCTGATTCCTATGGCCTGCTCCCTGTTCGGCATCAGCAACGATATTGCCATGCAGGCTGTAGGTGTAGGCTTCATCATCGGCGTGGTGCAGGATTCCTGCGAGACTGCGCTGAATTCTTCTACTGATGCCCTGTTTGCAGCTACCGCTGAGTATCATGACCGTCTGAATAAAGGCGAAAGCGTCGAATTTTAAAAGTCAAAAGTGTAATTTTGCACAAATGAAAAATAAATTATTCTCATGTGTTCATACAAAAATGACAAAAATACATTGCACCTGTGAAGGAATCTGGTGTATAATTTTACATTGAGAAGTGTAACCTTATGCTTACTTTATGGGTAGATTTTGCAGTCTGGGAAGGGGATTTCTCAGGCTGCTTTTTTCTAAATGTAAGATTGTATGAGGATTTGTAGAGGAGGTTTTTTCATGTCGTCGAAAAATTATACGCCATTGTTGTCAACAATTTCGGGGGGAATGGCTATTTTGGTAGCCATAATAGCCATAGCTTCTGATGCGATGCCTGCTGCTTTGATATACGCATTGCTGATAGTTGAGGGCTTGCTTTTGATTACTTTGGCACGGACAAATGGCAAGCTGCTGGCCATGGTGGAGGAGGATTCTGCACCGCAGGCTGCGGCGGTGTCCCGTGGTCAGTCCGGTGATGGGACGGTGGCAAAGTACCAGGCCTTTATCAAGAAGATGGCGAATATCTCCCAGCAGCTGGCGGCTTCCTCGGAGGAGCTTACTGCCAATACCCAGCAGTCTGCTGATAGCGCCATCAAGATTGCCGAGCATGTGGGCTCTGTCAGCCAGGGCATGGAGGACCAGGTGAAGGATCTGAATACTTCCATGGAAGCAATCGATGGTATTTTCAACGATATTATCGCTATGACCGAGAAGGCGGATACTGCCAGGCAGTCTGCTGAGGATATGGCAACCACTGCTCATGAGGGGGCAGCCATGATGGAGCAGGCTGTGGATATGATGGGCAGTATCGAAAAGAGCGTGCACGAGTCTGCCAACATGGTTAACCGCCTGGGTGAGCAGTCCGAGGCCATCGGGCAGATTGTGGAGTCCGTTTCTTCCATTGCTGACCAGACCAATCTGCTGGCCCTGAATGCGGCTATCGAGGCTGCCCGTGCCGGTGAGGCAGGCAAGGGCTTTGCGGTAGTAGCGGAGGAGGTTCGCAAGCTGGCGGCAGAGTCACAGGAAGCAGCCAAGCACATCAAGGAGAATATTACCTCCATCCAGCAGGCTACCCAGGATACGGTAAAGGCCATGGAGCAGGGCACTGCCGAGGTTGCCAGCGGTACTGAGTCCATCCGCCAGGTGGGCAGTCAGTTTGGCACTATTATTGAGAAAATCGATAATATTCAGGGGCAGATGAACGGTATTACCAGTGCGGTGGATGTGGTATCCCAGGGGGCGGAGAAGATTGTCTTTGCTGTGGATTCTATGGATGAAATCAGCCGCAAGGTCAATGAGAGCACCAAGGTTATTTCCGGGGAAACCCAGCAGCAGTCTGCTTCCAATGAGGAGATTGCGGCAGCTTCCCTTGCTTTGGCAAACCTGGCTGAGGAAATGCAGACCGAGGTTACCAATTTCCGGGTGTAATGTCTATGTAACTGCGTAACTATGTAACTATGTAAAATGAAACTCCCCTTTGGAGAATGCGGAAATTCTTCAAAGGGGAGTTTTATATTTTATGGTATGACCAGCCGGAATGCAGATGCCCCGGCTGCTGTTTTTTGGCTAACCCTTGCGGTTATTTTTTTACGATGCGGTAGGTCTGGTCAATGGCAGTGCCGGTTTCTGCATCGTAGGTATCAATGGCAAAGCTGTTTTTGGTGATGCGTACTACGGAATAAGTTGGCTTCCAGCTCTGGCTGCGGGCTGCAATATAGTCCTGTGGCTGCTCGATGAGCTCATAGAATTTGGAGCCGGTAGCGGAGTTGGAGGATATGTACAGGGTTCCCTTTGGATTGATAACAGTACCCTGCTTCATGTCGGAGATGGTATAGCACTTGTTATTTTTTACGAATTCCTTCTTGACGGCTTTATCCTTGAGAGCTGCATCCAGTGCCTTGTGGGATTCGCCGGACTGGCCTTCGCCCTTGTATTCAGCAAAATCTGGATGGGACTGCCCGTCACTGTTTATCTGGTAGCTGCGGGAATAGGTATGGTCGTGCCCCTGGAGGACTACATCAATCTTGTTGGCATTAAAAACAGGTGTCAGCTTTGTCCTGAGCAGCATGCCGTCAGAGTCGGAGTGGTCAAGGCCGCTGCCGTAAATGTCCTGATGCATTACCACAATGCGCCACTTGGCAGACGGATGGGCAGCCACTGCCTTCTGCACCAGTGCCTCGCTGTCTGCTGCATCATAATTGTTGGCATTCAGCACGATAAACAGTGCCGGCCCGTAGGTGTAGTAGTAACCATGCCCTGCATTGGTTTTTGCCGTTCCCTGATAGGCGTTGGGAATGTTGAAGTGGTTCTGATACCCGGCAGTCATGCTGTCATGGTTGCCAACAGTGGTGGCAACAGGAACGCTGCGCAGTGCCTTGGCGGAAAGATAGCCAGCATACTGAATTTCCTGCAGCTTGATTTTGTCCTCGGCCTGATTGGCGGCCACTTCGTTGATCTGGTCGCCAGGGGAGACAATGAAATTGATGTCAGCCTGCTGATAAAGAGCTGCGTTCAAGGTTTTGTTCCAGTTATAAGCGTCATTTCTGGCTGCCAGCTCGCCATCCTGCTTGTTTCCTTCTGCCGAGGTCTGTCCCTTGGAGGCACCTATCTGCGGATCGCCCACATACATGAAGGCAAATTCATCAGGGTTGCCGGTGGTCAGGGACCGGGCAGGCTGCCATTTGCCGTTGGTCTTTACCTGATACCAGTAGGTTGTGTCAGGCTTCAGGTTTTTGATTGTCACTTTGTTTGCATAGTAGGTGGTACCTTCTATTATGGAACCTGGTTCAGATGTGCCGGTATATACGTGGCTGTTTTTCATATCGGCATTGTCAGCGATACGGATTTCTGCATTCTTTGCCTGTTCCTTTGAGTACCAGCCAAAGTTCAGCTGGCTGGCATCCTTTCCCGGTGCAATGGAAACCTGCTCATAATCTGTCTTTATGCTCTCCCAGCCTGCTTTCCACTGCTGCCAGTTTACATCACCGATCTGGGTGGCTACGATTGTATCCGGTGTGCTTGAAGCATCGTTCCAATGCTCGGTTGCTGCAAAGCAATTGGAGGCAACGCAAAGAGCTGCCATTATGGATACAGCGAGATGCTTTTTGTTTTTTAGTAGTTTCATGATATAAATCCTCCTGATAAAAGTATAAATTATATATATCTAATAACAGGTTCAATATATCATGGAATTATTATGTTATGATTTAGATATTGTAATTATTCTGTAAATTTCAGTTTGTCGTAGTGCTTGATCGTTACTTTGGCGATATATGTAAGTTTTAGTGATTAGTGCAGGGGAGCTGTCAGAAAAACCTCAGCACATATTCCAATGGTCGGAGAGGCAATGCCAATGCAGGCACGCTCGCGCT
>JBJDWY010000094.1:0-9905 GCA_051866255.1 Anaerovibrio sp.
CCCTGGTGCTCTATAAAAAGGTCTGACCGTAAGTTGATGCACAACAATGCAAAAAGTGACCGCCCATTGGAATATTTGCTGATATTTTTCTGACAGCTCCCCTGCACTAATCACTAAAACTTACATATATCGCCAAAGTAACGAACAAGCACGACGACAAACTGAAATTCATACTTTTGTGCTGAATAGACCTTCTTTGGTGTCATATATGAAAATCATGCCGTGCCCACGGCGTTTAAAGCGTGCTGTGGCATCCTGCTCCGGGTACAGCTTCCTGATTTCCACCGTGTCTGAGGCGATGTATGCCATAAAAGATATATAGTGGGACTTGGTCATAGGGTGCTCCATATGCACCAGGTATTCATCCTCCACGGTGGTGACAGAAAAATCCCCCGGTTCTGCTTCCAGAGGTGGCAGCTGTATGCCGTGGCAGGAGAAGGCTCCCTGGCCAATGGCGTAAATGATGTTGCCGCAGATGGGGCAGACATAAAAGGCGGATTTTTTCAGGTTGGCGCAGGTATTGCTGTTGGTGATGCTTTCCCCTGATAAAAGCTCCATGACGGAGACCAGCAGGGCAGCTGCCAGTTCCGGCAGGGTGCTGATATCCGGCAGCCCTCGGCCTGTTTCCCATTTGGATACGGTTTTTGGGCTGACATGTATCAGGCCAGCCAGTTCCGCCTGGGTGAGCCTGCGTTTTTCACGCAGCGTTTTGATGAGCAATCCGTTAGTGTATTGCATAGATATTTCTCCTTTGCTGTCGTTCTTTACGGTATTGTTTATGTTGTTAGCTACGCTGTTATTATAGATGGGAGCAGGGATGGCTGCAACCTGCGGAGGGTAGAGGGGATATGATTGGCAGGGGGTACAGTATATACGATGGATGAAATAATATGCCGGGCGGATAAAGTGCATATTATGTTGACAAATGCCTTTTTTTTTGATAGACTTGCACCTAGCAATGATAAAGAGGAGTAGCTTCCATCAGATGGCAGGTAGATGGCTGTCTGTGCCATGCAGCGAGCAGGGAGGGTGAGAGCCTGCACAGGAAGCGAAGGGCACTTTGGAGCGAAATTGTATATCCAATTAAGGCGGAACGGAAGGAGTTTTCCGTTCAAGCAGGGTGGAACCGCGAGTTTGGTCATGTGATTGCTCGTCCCTGTAACATTTAGCAAAATGTTACAGGGGCGTATTTTTTTGCACTGTAACATCATCTGAGGAGGTTTATTTTATGAAATTTCAGGAAATCATCCTGGCATTGCAGCAGTTCTGGTCAGAGCAGGGCTGCATTCTCGGCGAGCCTTATGATGTGGAGAAGGGCGCCGGTACCATGAATCCGTTTACTTTTTTGCGTGTATTGGGGCCTGAGCCTTGGAACGTGGCTTATGTGGAGCCGTCCCGCCGTCCGGCTGACGGCCGCTATGGCGACAACCCGAACCGCCTGTACCAGCATCATCAGTTTCAAGTCATCATGAAGCCGTCCCCTGACAACATTCAGGAGCTGTATTTGGCATCTTTGGAGCGTCTGGGCATCAATCCCAAGGAGCATGATATCCGCTTTGTGGAGGATAACTGGGAGTCTCCTACCCTGGGGGCTTGGGGCCTGGGCTGGGAGGTATGGCTGGATGGCATGGAAATCACCCAGTTCACCTACTTCCAGCAGGTGGGCAGCCAGGACATCAAGCCTACCGCTGTGGAGATTACCTACGGGCTGGAGCGTCTTGCCATGTATATTCAGGGCGTGGAGAATGTATATGACATTCAGTGGACAGGTGACTACACCTATGGCGATGTATTCCATCAGAATGAGTTTGAGCAGTCAACCTATGCCTTTGACTTGTCCGATGCAGATTTGCTCTTTGATTTGTTTGATAAGTATGAGGCGGAAGCTGTCCGGGTTATTGACAAGGGCTATGTACATCCTGCCTACGACTATGTATTGAAGTGCTCCCATGCCTTCAACCTGCTGGATGCCCGCGGCGCCATCAGCGTTTCCGAGCGTGCCGCCTTTATCGGCAGGGTAAGGAAGCTGGCACGCCTCTGTGCCCAGTGCTACCTGAAGCAGCGTGAGGAGCTTGGCTATCCGATGATGGGAAAGGGGAGTAAATAAGACATGAGCAAGACTTTATTATTGGAAATCGGTACTGAGGAGGTTCCGGCTCATGTAATGCCGGGTATCCTGTCCCAGCTGAAGGAAAATGCGGCCAAGACCTTTGAGGGGCTGCGCCTTGAGTATAAGAATATAAGGACTATTGGTACGCCGCGCCGTACTGCCCTGATTGTGGAGGGGCTGGCGGAGCAGCAGGCTGATCTGTCCAAGGAAAACCGCGGTCCTGCCGTGAATATCGCCTTTGATGCCGACGGCAACCCTACCAAGGCAGCCCAGGGCTTTGCCCGGGGACAGGGCATCAAGGCAGAGGACCTGGTGACCAAGGATGGCTATGTATATGCCATGGTCCATGAGGTAGGGGGCAAGACCAGTGACCTTCTGGGCGAAACCCTGATGGGACTGGTGAACGGGCTGAGCTTCCCGAACAACATGCACTGGGCAGATCTTGATTACAAGTTTATCCGTCCCCTCCGCTGGCTGGTGGGCCTGTATGGCGACGAGGTCATTGACTTCGAGGTGGCGGATGTCAAGTCCGGCCGTGTTTCCCGTGGCCATCGCTTCCTGTCCGAAGGTGATTTTGAGATTGCTTCTGCTGATGACTATGAGGCAGCCTGCGAGAAGGAATTCGTCATCGTTGACCAGGACAAGCGCTGTGACATGATCAGGCAGCAGATTGCCCAGGTTGCCGAGGCAAATGGCGGCAAGGCTGAAATCAACGAGGATTTGCTGGAGGAGGTTCTCTACCTGGTAGAGTATCCTACCGCCCTCTGCGGCAAGTTTGATGAGAAGTACCTGAAGCTTCCGGCAGAGGCGGTTATTACCCCGATGCGCGACCATCAGCGTTACTTCCCTGTTCTGAAGGACGGCCAGCTTCTGCCCCTCTTTATCACTATCCGTAACGGTGGCAGCGAGTTCCTTGAGACCGTGCAGCACGGCAATGAGCGCGTGCTCCGTGCCCGCCTGGAGGATGCCCAGTTCTTCTTTGATGAGGACAGGAAGAAATCCCTGGAGGAGCATGGTGACAAGCTGAAGACCGTAGTCTTCCAGGAGGGTCTGGGCTCCATCTATGACAAGGCACAGCGCCTGGAGGCACTAGCTGCCTATATCGCAGATGAGCTGCAGGTGTCCGGGCAGGAAAAGGCGGATGCTGTCCGTGCCGCCAAGCTGGCCAAGGCTGACCTGGTAACCGGCATGGTAACGGAGTTCACCGAGCTACAGGGCGTTATGGGCCGTGAGTATGCCCTTTTGGATGGGGAGAATGCCGCTGTGGCACAGGCTATTGATGAGCACTACATGCCTCGCTTTGCCGGGGATGCCCAGCCTGCTTCCGTGGCTGGCCGCATCGTTTCTTTGGCTGACAAGATTGACAATCTGGTGGCTACCTTCAGCCGCGGCCTCATCCCTACCGGCTCCCAGGACCCGTTTGCCCTGCGCCGCCAGGCCCTTGGCATCGTGAACATGCTGAATGAGGCACAGTACCACATTTCCCTTAGCGGCCTTGTGGCAAAGGCCATGGAGCTTCTGAAGCTGGAAGCTGGTGAGGCACAGGCGAAGATGCAGTCCGATGTGGCTGACTTCATGAAGCTGCGTCTGAAGAACGTGCTGGCTGATGCAGGCATCCGCTATGATGTGGTGGATGCGGTATTTGTGGATATTGACGATATCTATGGTGTTTCCCTCCGGGCCGCCGCTGTCAACGAGGCAGTGCAGCAGGATATGGAGAAGACCATCCAGGCCTTTGTCCGCACCGGCAATATTGCCCGCAAGGCAGAAGCAGCTGCTGCGGTGGATGAAGCCGTATTTGCAGAGCAGGTGGAGAAGGAGCTGTACGGTGCTTATCAGGCTGCGGCAGAGAAGGCAGAAAGCCAGCTGGCAGCCCAGGACTACGCAGCCGCTATCAATAGCCTGTCCGCCCTGGCTGCCCCGATCGATGCTTTCTTTGAGGGCGTTATGGTCATGGACAAGGATGAGAAGGTTAAGAATAACCGCCTTGGCCTCCTGAAACTGATTGATGCACTTGTATGCAAAATTGCTGATTTCAGTAAAATTGTGCTGGCTTAAAAAATTTTACTCCACAATAATTGCAATGTATGATATAATTATCTAAACTTTTGTTGTAGAGGGGAGATTGAAAAAAATGACTCAGGAAGCAATCGAACAGATTCTCAAGGAGAAAATCGCCGAGGAGCGCAGCAAGCTGCCTACTCATGAATACATCGACCTGAACGCTGTAGCAAATGGCCGCGGTGTTTCTGATGCAGGCCTGTTGTATCTGAAGGCTGTGGACACTGCTCTTGACATCATGAGCAAGAGCGTAGCTGCTACTCTGGCTCAGGTTGTAAAGTAATTTATCGGTTTACTTACAGGGTTATCTAAGCTATATCGGGGGACTGCTGCATGGCGGCAGTCCTTTTTCCTGTCTGGAATTATTTTGGCAGCTGCCGCTAATTGCAGCATGTATTTGGAAAATTTGGTAGTATGTTTGTTAGATTTTGGTTGACTTATGGTGATTTTTCTATTAGAATGAAAAAATGGCAAATTTTTCGGCAAGTTTTTTTGCAAAAAAAGAGGAATTTGGCTATTTTTATAGAATATATGTCAGTGCAGTAACATATTTGTAAAATTTGCAGGCGTGCAAGTCGGAAAGGTGGCGGAGGCGGTTCGATGTCTGAGCGTGGAATGATATCCAGGGAGTTTGCGGACAAGGTGCGTGCTTCTGCTGATATTGTGAAGGTTATCTCAGGCTATGTGTCCCTGAAAAGAAAAGGGGACAGGTACTGGGGCTGCTGTCCTTTTCACAATGAGAAGACGCCATCCTTTTCCGTTAAGCCTGATGATGGTTTCTTTTACTGCTTCGGCTGCCATGCCGGGGGGAATGTCTTCAAGTTTATCTCCATGTATGAGAATATCTCCTACTATGAGGCCGTGGCCAGGGTGGCAGAGGATTTGAACATACCGCTGCCCCGCAGGGAGCAGACTCCGGAGCAGCTTGCCCGGGAGAAGCATATCGAGGAGTTGCGGCAGGTAAACCAGCTGGCAGGGACCTTCTTTCACAATTGCCTGACCATGACCGGGTACGGCAGGAAGGGGCTGGCGTATTTTCACCAGCGGGGAATTGACGATGAGACAATCAAGGAATTTTCCCTGGGGTTTGCCCCGGATGCCTGGGATAAGCTTTCCTCTGCCTTCGTGCAGCGGGGCATCAGCCCGGAGCTTTTGGTGGAGTGCGACTTGGTGCGGCAGAGGCAGGGAGGCGGCCTGTTTGACCGGTTCAGGAACCGGGTGATGATACCCATCCGGGATGACCGGGGCAGGATTGTGGGCTTCGGGGGCAGGATTATTGAGAGCTCCCAGCAGGAGCAGGCCAAGTACCTAAACTCCAGGGAGACTGTCCTGTTCAACAAGCGGCAGCTGCTCTTTGGCCTGGACAAGGCATACCGCCATATTGAGAAGGCTGGCTTTGCCCTGGTGGTGGAGGGGTACATGGATGTAATATCCGTGTATGCAGCAGGTATCAGGAACGTGGTGGCTTCCCTGGGGACAGCCTTTACCCGGGAGCAGTGCAAGAAGCTGCTGCGTTATGCGCCTGAGATTTATTTTTGCTATGACAGTGATGCGGCAGGGCAGAATGCCATTTTCCGTGCCATTGAGGTGGCCAGGGAGATGGAGAATGCCGTGATAAAAGTGGTGCAGATGCCAGATGGCAAGGATCCGGATGAATTTATCAGAAAGCATGGGGCGGAGGAGTTCCAGAAGGTCATCCAGGGAGCTTTGCCCATGGTGGAGTTCCAGCTGCAGTACATTGTCAGGGATATGGATTTGAATAGTCTGGAAAGCAGGCTGCAGGCCATGGCAAGGATATTGCCGGTGCTGTCCGGACTGAAGAATATGGCACAGAGAAACGCCTATGTGGCAAGGGCTGCCCAGATTCTGGGGGTGGCTGAGAATGAGCTGATGAATGAATTGAACCGCCAGCAGCGTGGCAGGTATGGCAGCTATCAGTCTCAGCCCCAGGAGCAGGAAAGGGCGGCAAGGCCTGTACGGCGGCGGGCGGATGATGCCTGCAGGCGTGCCGGCAGGGTGGTGCTGCGGGCAGTCTGGCAGGAGCCGGTGGTGCTGGAGCATTTTGCCGGCATGGTGCCGCTGGATGCTGTGCCTGACCAGGTGCAGGGCTCCGTCCTGCGCCGGATGAAGGAAATGCTTGACCGGGGTGAGGAGTTTACAGATGTCATGCAGTTTGGCAGCCTGGGGGAACAGGCTGTGGAGGAGCTGTCCCGTGCCCTGGTGGAGGAGCAGTCCCAGCAGGATTTGATGGGGCTTTATGAGGACTGTGCCAGGCTTTTGCGGAAGCATTACCTGCACAGCCAGTTTGAGCTGCACCGCCTGAAGGCGGACAGGCTCAGCCGTGAGGGGCAGAAAGGCTACATTGAGGAGCTGGCACTGCTTCAGAAGATTAAAAATGAAATGGATGAATTATAAAGTGATAGCTAGCTTAGATTTACTGATGCTGGAGAAAGGGAGGAAGCTCGATGGCTGATGTTAAGGAGAAAAAGAAGATGAGCTCTAAGACAGGTGCTGCCGCCAGAAGGACTGCCAAGAAGCCAGCAGCCGCCAAGGAGGCTGCGGACAGCGGCCTTCGTGAAGCGAAGCAGAGCAGCGGCATGATTATTGCGGATTTGCTGGAAAAGGGCAAGCGCAATGGCGGCACCCTGACCTATGGCGAGGTAGTGGAGGCGCTGCAGAAGCAGGATATTTCACCGGATGAGATTGAGGCCCTGTTTGAGAATTTTGGCAAGAAGGGCGTGGAGATTGCAGATGATGCAGACCTTACGCCGGAGGATTTGGAGAAGGATGAGGAGCTGCAGGATGTAGATACTGATGTAGACCTCAGCGTGCCGGAGGGCATCAATATTGATGACCCTGTTCGCATGTACCTGAAGGAAATTGGCCGGGTGCCCCTTCTGACTGCCGAGGAGGAAATCCATCTTGCCACGGATATGGAGGCAGGCGTCCGGGCAGAGCGCCGCATCCGGGCTGACAAGTACATAAAGGCGTACTTGCGCAATCCTGGCAAGGTGCTGACTGTGGGCAAGCTGGCAAGGAAGCTGGGCGTGGATAACAGCGTTGTGGCAACCTCCATGCTGGGGGATGACAACGAGATGGTCAAGGCCCTGCGGGAGATGCACGGCATCAAGGATGACCCGGAGGAAAATGACAGCAAGAGCTATCGCCAGTATAATGCCGACCTGGAGGAGCTGGAAATTCCGCTGAAGACTATTGATGCGGAGGAAATGAAGCAGCTAAATTCTGATATTAATGACGGCTCCGAGGCTCAGAAGCGCCTGGCAGAGGCAAATCTCCGCCTGGTGGTAAGCATTGCCAAGCGTTATGTTGGCCGCGGCATGCTGTTTCTGGATTTGATTCAGGAGGGCAACCTGGGTCTGATTAAGGCTGTAGAGAAGTTTGACTACACCAAGGGCTATAAGTTCAGTACCTATGCTACCTGGTGGATCAGGCAGGCCATTACCAGGGCTATTGCGGATCAGGCCAGGACCATCCGCATTCCTGTCCACATGGTGGAAACCATCAACAAGCTGATCCGCGTGTCCAGGCAGCTTTTGCAGCAGCTGGGCAGGGAACCGACCCCGGAGGAAATTGCCAAGGACATGGAGATTACGGTGGACAGGGTAAGGGAAATTATGAAGATTGCCCAGGAGCCTGTTTCCTTGGAGACTCCTATCGGCGAGGAGGAGGACTCCCATCTGGGTGACTTCATCGAGGATCATGATGCCCCGGCTCCGGCTGAGGCGGCTTCCTACATGCTGCTGAAGGAACAGCTGACGGATGTGCTGTCCACCTTGACGGAGCGTGAGAAGATGGTGCTGGAGCTGCGCTTCGGCATTAAGGACGGCAGGGCTAGAACCCTTGAGGAGGTAGGCCAGAGCTTTGGCGTGACCAGGGAGCGCATCCGCCAGATTGAGGCAAAGGCCCTCAGGAAGCTGCGGCATCCTAGCAGGAGCAAGAAGCTGAAGGATTTCCTGGATTGATTGTGATTTATGGAGTGTAAGGGTGCCTTACACTCTTTTTCTTTATGTGCTGAGTGATGTAGGAGGTTTTATGTTGCTGGATGACAGGTTGGAAGCAGTGGCGGCTTTTGTGGACAGGGGGGCGGCAGTGGCGGATATCGGCACTGACCACGGCTATCTGGCCATGGAGCTGAAAAGGCGTGATGGCAGCCGCAGGGTGATCGCAGCGGATAAGAATGGCGGTCCCTGTGAGGCAGCCCGCAGAACCCTGCGGGAAAACGGCATGGAGCAGGAGATTGAAGTGCGGCAGGGGGACGGGCTGGCGGCTGTGGCTGCCGGTGAGGTGGATACTGTCTGCATTGCCGGTATGGGGGGCAAGCTGATTGCAGATATCCTGGCGGCACAGCCGGAGGTTTTTGCCGGGCTGAAATGTGCAGTATTGCAGCCTCAGAATGCCTATGCCCTGCTTAGGGGCTGGCTCTATGAGCAGGGATGGCGGATTGAGGATGAGGCATTGGCCAAGGTTGATGGCAGGGTGTATCAGATCATCCGGGCGGTACCTGGGCAGGCTGATATGCCTTCATGGAAGGAGCTTTTGCTGGGGCCGGTGCTGCTGGAAAAACGCCCGGCATTGTTCCGGGAGCATGTGGAGAATAATCTTGAGTCCATGAGAAAAGTGCTGGCAGGGATGAAAAGGGGCAATAATCCCGATAAGGCGAGAATTGAGGCACTGGAACGTGAGATGGGGGAATTGGAGGCATTGATAGGATGAAGTGCCAGGTTCCATGTTTTTATGTACTTGGAGAAGTAGCGAATTGGAGGCGTTGATGAGATGAAGTGTCAGGCAGTGGTGGATTTGATAGAGAAGCTGGCA
The DNA here is from genome assembly GCA_051866255.1 of Anaerovibrio sp. Taxonomy (GTDB): domain Bacteria; phylum Bacillota; class Negativicutes; order Selenomonadales; family Selenomonadaceae; genus Anaerovibrio. The sequence goes on from JBJDWY010000094.1 coordinate 9,008, forward strand.
CCTAAAAGGCTGGCTGAGAAATGGGATAATCCGGGGCTTTTGGTGGGCTCGCCTGTGCAGGAGGTAGGGAAGGTGTATGTGTGCCTTGATGTGAGCCTGCCTGCTGCGGAGGAGGCAATAGCCGCAGGGGCGGATATGATTGTGGCGCACCATCCCATGATTTTTAATGGCATACGTCATGTGCGGACTGATTTGTACGATGGGAAGCTGCTGCAGCTGCTATTGAGCCACAATATTGCTGTTTATGCTGCCCATACCAATCTGGATATTGCTCAGGGGGGCGTCAATGATGTGCTGGCGGCGGCTGTGGGGCTGGAACGCGTCGAAGGCTTTGCCGTGACTGATGAAGCATCGGGGGCATGTATCGGGCGCATTGGCTATCTGCCGGAAAAGATGCCTTTGGATGATTTTGCTTTGCAGGTAAAGAGTGCTTTGAGGGCTGAATGTGTCCGGGTGGTGAAGGGTAATGGCAGAGAGGTGCAGAAAGTGGCTCTTTGCAGTGGTGCCGGGGCTGATTTTATCGGCAAGGCGGCATTCAAAGGGGCGGATGTGTATCTGACTGGCGATGTGAAGTATCATGATGCCCAGAAGGCTGTCCAGCAGGGGATAAATGTGATTGATGCCGGGCATTTTGCCACGGAGTTCCCGGTGGTCAAGGTGCTGGCTGATTATCTGTGGCAGGAAAGCAGGGGGATGAAGAAGCCGCTGGAGGTTGTTGTGGATACCGTGTCACGGGATTACTTCACAAATTTGTAAATTTCAGTTTTTCGTGGTGCTGGGTTGTAACTACGAGCATATACTGACTGAAATAGTTTGATAGTTCGTGTACTCTGTTCAGACATTTAAAGGGACAGGTAGCGGCAGTACCCATAGAAAACTCGCTCTCGCTCTTAGCACA
>JBJDWY010000095.1:0-37545 GCA_051866255.1 Anaerovibrio sp.
TGTTTTCTCCGTTGACATAGATGATATGTGCTTTGTCATTAAATGGCTGGTTGAGCTAGGTGCTGCATCGTTCTATGTGGTTTATAGGTAATCCGTGCCCAGGAACATCTTTTAAAGTAATGCCAGATACTGCTTGTATTGTGACTGCTCAATGCCAATGGCTTCCATAGCTTTTTCAGCTGACAAGTGCATGTTACGCATGATGCTTTTTATATTGTTTAAATTGGCAATACGTATACCCTCATCTTTGCTGCGGGCAGCTACTTCGGCAGTTGCTTCGGCGACTTTTTTGGCAGTGTATTCTTCTACGATGTTGCACATTTTGATTACCTCCTCATTGGTGGATTTGAGATATTTCATTCTATCAGATAATATTTTTGCTTTTATCAGGTCGGGATTGGATTGTTTGAAATCCCGCATCAGTTGTCCCAGCGGAGTATCACTGTTGTTTTCTCCGTTGACATAGATGATATGTGCTTTGTCATTAAATGGCTGGTTGAGTTCCGTAATATATCGTTCTATGTGGTATATAGGCAATCCATATCCCAGCACATCTTTTGCGGTAATGAAAATCACGTATGTTTCTGGCAGTTCTGTAAATTCGTCACCAGCGTTCATTTTGATTAGGTCAAGCATATCGCTGTTGTATCTGGCTCTTTGGGGTGTTGCACCGCTGTTGGCATTTTGTACTTCAAAGTCGTATACACGCCCGTATTGGTCAGTTGCAAGCACATCGAAACGTACACCGCGCCCATAGAGGTTCGGGATAGTGTGCTGAGTGCGAATACTCTGGACCTTGAGGTCATACCTGGTCATGATGATGTTGAGAATGTATTCCATTGAGGCTTTATTATTTTCCATGAAGCTGTTAAAGAAGATATCGTCCATGAGTGTCATTTGCTGTATTTTTTCGATTATTTCCTGCCATTTTGGATTTACGTACAGATTTGTTTTCAATAGAGCTTCCTCCTTTATTATAGCAAAAAATCAGGCAAATAGGTAGATTTTGCTATGCCGTATGTGCCGCAAAAGATTCCGAAACTATTCGGTTGCTATGGTGTTGTAGAAAGCTTTCGTTGGGTAAATCATAGCACAAAAATATATTTGGTTCTATGGTATAAAAGCCGTGTTTGTTCTTATATTATATATATCTATATATAGAGAATACAAAAACCTAAAATTTACAATGGGATAATAGGCTTATTTATAAAAGTGTATTTTATCTAATATCTTTTACGGGGGTATGGTGTATGCTGGCAAAGAATATTGATTTGCGGAATAAGACGGTGCTGGTGACCGGCGCGGCAGGCTTTATCGGGGCAAATCTGGTGCTGGAGCTGTTTAAGCAGATGGAGGGCATCAAAATCATAGGCCTGGACAGCATGAATGAGTATTATGATGTGCGCCTGAAGGAGTATAGGCTGAGGCAGATTGAGGAAGCTGGCGGTGACTGGCAGTTTGTCAGGGGCAATATCGCCAACAAGCAGCTGGTGGATGATGTATTTTCAGCATATTCGCCTGCTATAGTGGTCAATCTGGCGGCTCAGGCAGGTGTCAGGTATTCTATTACCAACCCTGATGCCTACATGGAGGCGAATATCATCGGCTTTTATAATATCCTTGAGGCCTGCCGCCATTCCTATGATGATGGGGCAAAGGGGGTGGAGCATCTGGTGTATGCTTCCTCATCTTCTGTATACGGCTCTAATAAGAAGGTGCCATATTCTACAGAGGACAAGGTGGACAATCCCGTGTCCCTGTATGCCGCTACCAAGAAAAGCAATGAGCTGCTGGCTCATGCCTACAGCAAGCTGTACAATATCCCCTCTACGGGGCTGCGGTTCTTTACGGTGTATGGCCCTGCCGGGAGGCCTGATATGGCATATTTCGGCTTTACCAACAAGCTGCTGGCTGGCGAGGAGATACAGATATTTAACTATGGCAACTGCCGGAGGGATTTTACCTATGTGGACGATATAGTGCGTGGCATCAGCCTGGTGATGGAGCATGCCCCTGAGAGGGAGACGGGAGAGGACGGGTTGCCGCTGCCTCCTTATGCCGTCTACAATATCGGCAACAACCACCCGGAGAATTTGCTGGAGTTTGTGGAGATTTTGCAGGAGGAGCTGATTGGTGCAGGGGTGCTGCCGGAGGATTATAATTTTGCTGCCCACAAGCGGCTGGTGCCTATGCAGCCGGGGGATGTGCCTGTGACTTATGCTGATACCAGTGGCTTGGAGCGGGATTTTGGCTTTAAGCCATCCACGTCCCTCCGGCAGGGCTTGCGCAGCTTTGCCAGGTGGTATAAGGCGTTTTATGAGTGTTGATAGATATTAATGTTAATAGATATGAATACTGATGGATATGGTTGTTGATGTACATATATATGGATGTTGATAAATGAGAGGTGCATGTAATGATGAGGATTGCAGTAGCAGGTACCGGCTATGTGGGCATGAGCCTGGCTGTTTTGCTGGCGCAGCAGAATCAGGTGACTGCCGTGGATATAGTGCCGGAAAAAGTGGAGCTGATAAATAGCAGAAAGTCTCCAATTCAGGATGATTATATTGAGCAGTATCTGAGGGAGGAGAAGCTGAACCTGACGGCAACGCTGGATGGGGATGCATCTTATAGGGATGCGGATTTCGTGATTGTGGCGGCACCTACCAACTACGACAGCAAAAAGAATTTTTTTGATACGTCAGCGGTGGAGTCGGTTATCCGGCAGGTGATAGCTGTCAACAAGGATGCCATCATTGTGATAAAGTCCACTATCCCGGTTGGCTTTACGGAGAAGATAAGGAAAGCTACCGGCAGCAGGCGGATTATTTTCAGCCCGGAGTTTCTGCGTGAGAGCAAGGCACTGTACGATAATCTCTACCCTTCCCGGATTATTGTGGGGACGGACAAGCAGGATGAGGAGCTGACCAGGCAGGCGGAAAGGTTTGCGAAGCTTTTGCAGGCTGCCGCCCTGAAGCCGGATATTGAGACTCTGATTATCGGCTTTACGGAGGCTGAGGCGGTGAAGCTGTTTTCCAATACCTATCTAGCCCTGCGGGTGGCGTATTTTAATGAGCTGGACACCTACGGGGAGATGAAGGGGCTGGATACGGCGGAAATCATCCGGGGCGTTTGCCTGGACCCGAGGATCGGCACCCATTACAACAATCCTTCTTTTGGCTACGGGGGATACTGCCTGCCGAAGGATACGAAGCAGCTTTTGGCCAATTATGCGGATGTGCCACAGAATATGATGTCTGCTATCGTGGAGTCCAACCGCACCCGGAAAGATTTTATTGCTGACAGGGTGCTGGAGCTGGCAGGGGGATACGATGCCAACAGCCAGTATGATGCAGCCAGGGAGCAGGATGTGGTGATAGGCGTGTACCGGCTCACTATGAAGTCCAATTCTGACAATTTCCGCCAGAGCGCCATCCAGGGCATCATGAAGCGTGTCAAGGCGAAGGGGGCCCGGGTGATTATTTATGAGCCCACCTTGCAGGAGGGGAGCACTTTCTTCGGCAGCAGAGTGGTGAATAATCTGGCTGAGTTCAAGTCCATGGCGAAGGTGATTATTGCCAACAGGTATGACAGCCAGCTGGCTGATGTGGCTGAAAAGGTATACACCCGGGATTTGTTTGGCAGGGATTAGCATTGGCGCCAGGTTTGGGCAGGTATTGCTATGGTGAAAAAGAGTGGTAGTATTTGATGGGGCTCTGCAGGATTCATCTAATGCTATCGCTCTTTTTGCTGATTTACCTATTGACAAGCTGGCTGATTTAATGTATCATGGATTCATGCTCTACGGAGCGGACAACGAAATATGAACTCATCCAGAGCGGTGGAGGGACTGGCCCTATGAAGCCGCGGCAACCATTGTCCATGCGAGTGGACGAAACGGTGCTAATTCCTGTAGGCTGTGCCTGAAAGATGAGAGAAATGTGAACTCTCTCATTGTGGAGAGTTTTTTTATTATCTAAAACAGGGCTGTGTGTATCCCTGAACGGATAAGTTGCTAAGCTGACAAGCTGAGATAAATTACTGTATGGCTTCATATTTCATTTTAATTAAGTTTAGTTTCTTTAATGAAAGAGGAGGCATTTTTTATGGCAAAACGTTTATTGTTTACTTCTGAGTCTGTTACTGAGGGGCATCCTGATAAGATTGCAGACCAGATTTCTGACAGCATTCTTGATGCGATTCTGGCAAAGGACCCTTATGGCCGCGTTGCCTGCGAGACTTTGGTGACTACCGGCCAGGCTCATATTGCCGGTGAGATTTCTACCAAGTGCTATGTGGATATTGCCAAGATTGCCAGGGAGACCATCCGCAAGATCGGCTATACCCGTGCCAAGTTCGGCTTTGATGCTGATACCTGCGGCGTTCTGATTTCCCTGGATGAGCAGTCTCCTGATATTGCCCAGGGCGTTGACAAGGCGCTGGAGGCAAGGGAAGGTGACCTGGACGAGGCAGAGGCTACCGGTGCCGGGGACCAGGGCATGATGTTCGGCTATGCTACCAATGAGACACCTGAGTTCCTGCCGCTGCCAATCGCGCTGGCACATCGCCTGGCACGCCGCCTGACCGAGGTGCGCAAGAACGGCACCCTGCCGTATCTCCGCCCGGATGGCAAGACTCAGGTAACTGTTGCCTATGAGAACGGCAAGCCTGTAGCTATCGACACCATCGTTATTTCCACCCAGCATGATGAGGAGGTTACTTTGGATCAGATTCGCAAGGATTTGATTGAGCATGTCATCAATGCCGTGATTCCTGCGGAGCTTCTTAGCGAGGAGACCAAGTATTTCATCAACCCTACCGGCAAGTTCGTTATCGGCGGCCCTCAGGGTGACTGCGGACTGACCGGCCGCAAGATTATCGTGGATACCTATGGCGGCATGGCACGTCATGGCGGCGGTGCTTTCTCCGGCAAGGATCCAACGAAGGTTGACCGCTCCGGCGCTTATGCTGCCCGTTATGTGGCAAAGAATATCGTGGCTGCCGGCCTGGCAGACCGTGCCGAGGTACAGCTGGCTTATGCTATCGGCGTGGCTACCCCTGTATCCATCATGGTTGATACCTTTGGCACAGGCAAGGTGGATGACCGGGTGCTGGAGGAGCTGGTACAGAAGAATTTCGACCTGCGTCCGGCCGGTATCATCAGGATGCTGGATTTGCGCCGTCCTATCTATGCCCAGACTGCTGCCTATGGTCATTTTGGCCGTACCGATATCGACCTGCCTTGGGAGCATACTGACAAGGCAGAGGCCTTGAAGGCGCAGGCTGGTATCTGAGTTTTACTTGTCTAGCAGCATTAGAGAAAATCAGCGACCGTGCAGGAATGTGCGGTCGTTTTTCTTTTGCTGAAGCTGCAAATCTTCTGCCATTAAGTTGCCTAGATACAGACTTTTGTAATTTTATGGTGGATTTTTTTAGAAAAAAGCTTGCATATTCGGCTTATTTCCTTTATTATATAGTGGTATCTGAAATTTGACTAAATAATGTTGTTTGGAGGCGTTGACTTTGATTAAGGTTCTGGTTAGCGGTGCCTGCGGCAGAATGGGACAGGCAGTGGTGAAGGCTGTCATGGAGGATTCTGAGCTGCAGCTGGTAGGTGCAGTTGATATTGTAGCCGGGGCAGATGCCGGTGAGCTGGTTGGCATGGGCAAGAGCGGCGTAATCGTTGCTGATGACCTGGCCAAGGCTATTGATGAGACCAAGCCGGAGGTAATGGTTGATTTTACCCGCCCGGATGTTGTGTATGGCAATGCAGTGCTGGCTGTGAAAAAGGGCGTATCCCCTGTTATTGGCACTACCGGCCTTTCTGATGAGGCAAAGGCTGAACTGGAGGCTTTGGCAAAGGAGCACAATACCCCTGTGTTCATCGCCCCGAATTTTGCTATCGGTGCGGTGCTGATGATGCTGATGGCAAGGCAGGCTGCCAAGTACATGCCTGAGGTTGAGATTATTGAGCTGCATCATGACAAGAAGCTGGATGCCCCTTCCGGCACTGCGCTGCAGACTGTTGCCATGATTTCCGAGGTGCGTGCCAAGCATCAGCAGGGCAACCCTGAGGAAACTGAGAAGGTTGCCGGTGCTCGTGGTGCCAATGTGGACGGCATGCACATTCACAGCGTGCGCCTGCCGGGCTATGTGGCTCATCAGGAGGTTATCTTCGGCGGACTGGGGCAGACGCTGACTATCCGCCATGATTCCCTGAACCGTGAGTCCTTTATGCCGGGTGTGTGCCTGGCCTGCAAGAAGGTTCGCGGCCTCAGCGGCCTGGTTATCGGCCTGGACAAGGTAATGGACTAAGCCATCAGGGGATTTTATGATACCAAAGGACATTATAATAATATTTAATGATATTTCACCATTGAAAGGATGTTTAGAATATGAAGAAGTACAATGTTGCTATTTTGGGGGCTACCGGTGCGGTAGGCCAGGAGTTCCTGAATCTGATTGAGGAGCGCAATTTTCCTTTTGCAGATCTGAAGCTGCTGGCTTCCAAGCGTTCTGCCGGCAAGAAGATTCAGTTCATGGGCAAGGAGTACACTGTGGAGGAGGCTACTGATGCTTCCTTTGAGGGTGTGGATATTGCTCTCTTTGCCGGTGGCGCTGCCAGCAAGACTTTTGCTCCGGCTGCTGTGAAGGCTGGTGCCGTTGTTATTGATAACTCCAGTGCCTTCCGCATGGACCCTGAGGTACCGTTGGTAGTGCCTGAGGTAAATCCTGAGGCTATTGCCAGCCACAAGGGCATTATTGCCAACCCGAACTGCTCTACCATCATCATGGTTATGGCTTTGAAGCCTCTGTATGATGTGTCCAAGATTAAGCGCATCGTGGTTTCCACCTATCAGGCTGTTTCCGGCGGCGGCAAGGAAGCTATGGCTGAGCTGGAGGAGCAGGTAAAGGCTATCAACGAGGGCAGGGAGGTTGTTGCCAACATTCTGCCTGGCGCATCCCTGGCAAAGCACTATCAGATTGCCTTCAACCTGATTCCACAGATTGATGTCTTCAAGGAAAACCTCTACACCAAGGAAGAAATGAAGATGATCGACGAGACCAAGAAGATCATGAGCGATGATTCCCTGCGCATCACTGCTACCACTATCCGCGTACCAGTTTACAGAAGCCATGCTGAGTCCGTGAATGTAGAGTTTGAGGATGAGATTTCCGTGGAGAGGGCTCGTGAGGTGCTGGCTGCCTTCCCTGGCGTTACCCTGACCGATAACCCTGATGAGCAGGTTTATCCGATGCCTCTGGAGACCTCCGGCAAGAACGACGTAGAGGTTGGCCGTATCCGCAAGGATTATTCCATTGACAACGGCCTGAACTTCTGGGTATGCGGCGACCAGATCAGGAAGGGTGCTGCCCTGAATGCTCTGCAGATTGCTGAGTACATGATTGAGCATGATATGTTCTGATTGATACCTGGTATTATATAGGGGATTATTCAGGGAAAGCGTGTACTCCCTGGATGCTTAAATAAAATGGGAAGCCTGCTGCGATTGCTGCGGGCTTCTTTTTTGGCAAGGAGATAAAATAGGAGGTATGTGGTTTTTATGTTTAATGATTTGCTGCCGGTAGTCCAGATGGTGAATGCGTATCTGTCTGACTACATTTTGGTGTTTTTGCTGATTGGTGTGGGGCTGTTCTACAGTATCCGCACCAGGTTTGTGCAGATCCGCTGCTTTGGGGATGGCATGCGGAAGGTGTTTGGCAATTTTTCCTTTAACGGCAAGGCAAAGGAAGGGCAGATGAGCTCTTTTCAGGCTCTGGCCACGGCTATTGCGGCTCAGGTGGGCACCGGCAATATCGTAGGCGCCTGCGGCGCTATCCTGACCGGCGGCCCGGGGGCGATTTTCTGGATGTGGGTGATTGCTTTCTTTGGCATGGCTACGATTTATGCGGAGGCGGTGCTGGCTCAGGCAACACGCATCAAAAAGGCTGACGGCAGCGTGCATGGCGGCCCTGTCTACTACATCCACGAGGCGTTTCCGGGGGCTCTTGGCAGGGTGCTGGCAGTGTTCTTTGCCATCGCCATTACTTTGGCACTGGGCTTCATGGGCTGCATGGTGCAGTCCAACTCTATCGGTGAGACCAGCAGCATGGCCTTTGGCGTACCGGCATGGATAATCGGTGTGATTGTGGCGGCCATTGCAGGTTTTGTTTTCCTGGGGGGCGTCAAGCGGATTGCTGCCATTACGGAGAAGCTGGTGCCGCTGATGGCTCTTTTGTACATTACCGGCTGCCTTCTGGTGCTGGTGATGAATTATGAACGTATTCTGGACACCTTTGGCATGATTTTCTACTATGCCTTCAATCCTGAGGCTCTTTTGGGGGGCAGCTGGGGCGCGGCCCTGAAGACTGCCATCAGCCAGGGCGCCAAGAGGGGCTTGTTTTCCAATGAGGCAGGTATGGGCTCCACCCCGCATGCTCATGCCCTTGCCAATGTAAAGCATCCTCATGAGCAGGGGATTACTGCCATGGTGGGCGTGTTCGTGGATACCTTTATCGTGCTGACCTTGACGGCTTTGGTGGTTATCTCCACCCTGTATGCTGATGGGGGCATTCTCGCTTCCGGGGCGGCAGAGGGCGTCAGCAAGACCAACATGGCACAGCTTGCTTTTGCCAGCGTCTTCGGCAATGGCATTGCCAGCGTGTTTATTGCGGTCAGCCTGCTGTTTTTCGCCTTTTCCACCATTCTCAGCTGGAACCTGTTTGCCAAGATTAACGTGACTTATCTTTTTGGCCCGCGGGCGGCAAAGGTCTTTTCCTTTGTGGCAATCATCTTTGTTTTTCTGGGCTCCTGCCTGTCCAATGACCTGGTCTGGGAGCTGGCGGATATGTTCAATAACCTGATGGTTATCCCGAATGCTTTGGCACTTTTTGCACTTAGTTCTCTAGTCTTGAAGCATTTGGATGATTAAAATGCCATAATGCCGGAATAATGCCGGGCTGCTGCATTGATGCTTTATGTATCTCTGCGGCAGCCTGTTTTTTGTGCGAAAAGAACTGGACAAGTTTCAACAATAATGCCATAATGTAATTATAAAGATACTATTGAATATGTTAAAAGAAAATTATTGGAGGATGGAACAATGAAGAAAAATTTTGCCGCAATTTTTGCCTTGCTGATGCTGTGTGTGCTGCTTTCCTGCAGCGGCTGCGGCGGCAATACAGCAGATGAGACGGGGACATGGGGCAGGGCTGATGCCAAGGAAATCGATGTCAGCTCAAAAATCCCGGGCAGGGTTGTGGAGCTTCTGGTGAAGGAAGGTGACAGGGTGGAGGCCGGACAGGTCATCGCCCGTATCGACAAGCGGGACCTGGAGGCTCAGCGTGAGCAGCTGGAGGCAAATATCGAGGCCATCAGGGCACAGCAGAGCCAGGCGGCTCTTTCTACGGCTCTCCAGCAGGGAACCACCAGTGCCGGGACGGATTCTGCCAGTGCCGCTCTGGAGCGTGCCGGGGCGGATTTGCAGATGGCTCGGGCTGACTATGAGCGTTATGCTTCCCTGGTGGAAAGCGGTGCAGTGTCCCAGCAGGCTTTTGAGAAGTACAGGACCCAGTATCAGGTGGCGCAGGCCGCATACAGCCAGGCACAGGCTGCTGCCGCCCAGGCGGATGCGGCTACCCTGCAGGCTGATGTGAGCCGGGCAAATGAGGCGGCTACGGCCAGGAAGCTGGCTCAGGCGGAGGCTTCCCTGAAGCAGCTGCTGGTGTCCCTGGATGAGACGGAAATCCGGGCTCCTTTTGCCGGAGTGGTTACTGCCAAGTATGTGGAGGAGGGCTCCATGGTATCTACCGGTACGCCTCTGGTGGCTGTGCAGGACCCTGAGGACAACTGGGTTGATCTGAAGGTGCCGGAGACGGAGCTGGGGGATTTTGCCCTTCATCAGGAAGTACGCCTCATGGCCAGGGATGGCAGGACAGAGGTGACAGGCACTATCGTGGATATCAGCCGCAAGTCTGAGTTTGCTACCCAGCGTGCCACCAGCGAGCGTGGGGATGATACGGATATCATCAGCTTCAATGTGAAGATTCAGGTTAATGACAGTGCGCTGCGGCCGGGGATGCGCTTTAGGCTGCTGGAGGGGAGCTTATGAGCCTGTGGCAGATTGTGGGGCAGGAGACGCGGCTCCTTTTGAAGGGGCGTTTTTCCAGGGCGGCTATCCTCATGGGGCTGCCCCTGATGTTTACCCTGCTCTTTGGCATGGTGTATGACGAAAACGTTGTCAACAACGTGACGACCGTGGTTTATGACCAGGATCAGAGCAGCCTGAGCCGGACATTGATTCAGATGTATGATGATTCGGAAAGGTTTCAGCTGGTGTCCTATGTGGATACCCAGGAGCGGATGCATGAGGCCATATATACCGGCCGTGCCAAGGTGGCACTGGTGATACCTGAGAATTTTTCTGAGGATATCAAGAGAGGCCGGGGCAGCAGAATCCTGCTGACGGTTAACTCTGCCAACAACATGTTTGCCAATGGCGCCATGAGCTCGGCCCAGGAAATCAACCGCAGCTTTTCGGTGGCTGTGGGGCAGAAGATGCTGGAGTCGGCGGGGCTTCTGCCGGGGGCTGCTATGGCGGCAGTGTATCCCCTGCGGCTGGGGGTGCGCATCCTGGGCAATCCCGTCAACGGCTATTCCCAGTTCATGCTGACGGGACTGATGCTGAACGGCTTGCAGATAGGCATCATGATTACCCTGGGAACCTACCTTTATGATGAACTGGCCAGGGGCAGGAAACATTCCCTCCGGGAACTGTGCATGCTTCTGGGCAGGTCGGTGCCCTATGGTGGCTTTGCCCTGCTGGGGTATGTTTTTTCCCTTTGGCTGGCGGTCTATGGCTTTGGGATACCGATGGCGGGGAGCATGGTGGAGGCATGCCTTTTGGGGGCGGCATATATCTTTTTTGTCATGGGCGCAATCTCCATCTTTTCCGCCTGCGCCCCCAACCGCCCTATTGCACTGCAAAGCCCCATGCTCTACATCATGCCGGGGCTTCTCTACAGCGGCCTGTCCTGGCCTTCCTTTGATATGAGCAGGGAGGCAGGGATATTTTCCCTGCTGCTGCCTATCAGCTATGCCGGGGACTGCCTTAGGGATATCATGCTGATGGGATATGCGTCAGGGCTGTGGGACAATGTGGGCAGGATGCTGCTTTATGGTAGTGCCTGTTTTTGTGCAGCCGTGCTGGTTATGATACTGAGGCAGCGGAAAATGCAGGGAGGTGAGGCTGTGCATGGCTAATCAGGCAAATGAGTTTTTTTCACTATTGCGCCGGGAGTGGCGGCAGACCAAGGGGGATCCCCGCAGGCTGGTGTTTCTCTTTGGCGCTGCCATGGCGTACCTTCTTGTGTTCGGCATGCTGTACATGCCCAATATCGTCCGCCATGTGCCTGCGGTGATTTATGATGCTGCCCAGACTGCCAGGAGCCGGGAAATCGTGGAGGCCTTTGAGGATAGCGACAGCTTCCGCATTGTAGGTTATGCCTCCAGTGAGGAGGAGATGCGCCGGTACATCATGGACAAGGATGCTTATGTGGCCATCGGGATACCGGCGGATTTTTCCCGCAGGTGGGCCCAGGAGGGTTCTGCCACGGTGCTGTACATGGTCAACGGCTCCAATATTATTCTGACCAATGTGACCAGTTCTGCAGCCCAGGATATACTGGCGGATATTTCCAACCGCTGGGGAGCAGGGCGGACTGCCCTGGCACTGGGGGCGGACAGCAACGCCCTCATCAAGCGCATTGCGCCGGTGGAGGCATCCCTCCGGGTGCTGTACAATCCCACACAGGGCTACATGTTTTTCTTTTTGATCGGGCTGGCCATGGCTGCCTTTCAGCAGGGCATCATCTTTGCGGTGGGGGCTTCTATCCTGCATGAGCAGGAGCACCCGGAAAAGGGGATTTCTTTCCGCAAGCTGCTGGCGGCAAAGGCGGTGTTTTACTGGTGCTTTGCCATGCTGTCCTATTTGCTTATCCTGGCTGCCATCCGCTTCGGGCTGGGGATTCCTCTGAAGGCTCCTGTGTGGGAGCCGGTGCTGCTGGGGGCGGTGTATTCCTTCTGCATGGTGTTTTTTACCTCCCTGGCGGCTTCGCTGTTCCGCCGGGAGATACAGTTCATCCGGGCCAGCATCATGTACCCTGTACCTGCCTTTGTCCTGTCAGGCTATGCCTGGCCTACGGAGGCTATGGGGCAGGGGATGCAGCTTCTGGCGAAGCTTTTTCCCATGTCCTATCTGTCCAACAATGTCCGGGAGCTGTTCCTCATGGGGACGGCGCCTGACTATTGGCACAGCATGGCCATGCTTTTGGCGCTGGGAACGATTTGCGGCGTTCTGGCGGCATTTTTCTACAAGCCCCGCAGGCATGCCCCTGCAGCATGAGCCTCTAATCCTGCTGCAGGGCGTGCTTTCATAATATTTCCATTTTCCTTTATGTGCTCCCCTTCGGCTCTGGGCTAGCTGCGGCCTGCTTGCCGGAGGGGAGCATGTTTTTATGCCTTTTATGGCCTGGGGATATTGCCTATGCTTCGTATTGCCGGGGCTTTGTCTGCTTTTTATGACAAATTAGGTAATGCGGCTGCATGGGAAAAGCTCCATGGTTTGAAAAGAAAGTCTATATTTTTTTACAAAAAGATATAACTTTTACTTGACATTAAATATGCTTATGTGTATAATAATAACTGTCAAAGGGAAATGAACCAAAACGAAACGCGAAAGCGCAGGGTTCACTTCCAAGCAATAAATTTAAGGGTATTTTTAAAGTCAAGAGAGGGGAATTTTATCATGAACATCTACTTAGTTTGCAATGCAGGTATGTCTACTTCCATCGTTGTCCGCAAAATGCAGGAAGCTGCCAAGAAGCAGGGACATGACGACATCCATGTAGAGGCGTTCTCCGTAGAGATTCTGGATCAGAAGGCTGACAGCGCAGATGTAGTTCTGCTGGGGCCTCAGATTCGTCACATGTTGGGGGATGTAAAGAAGGTTATTAACGGCAAGTGCCCTGTTGACGTAGTTGACATGCGTGACTACGGCACTCTCCGTGGTGACAAGATTCTTGCCAAGGCTTTGCAGATGGCAGGAAAGTAAGCATTTATATTTTCATCATGTACATTAAAAGGGGTGTAATGACAAAATGAATTCTTCCGTGATTGAAAAGTTTGAGGCAGTCATGATGCCTATCGCTGGCAAGGTGTCCAGCAATAAGTATCTGCTGGCCATGCGAGATTCCTTCTCCATGCTGCTGCCGTTCATCATCGTTGGTTCCTTCTTCGGCATTATGGAGTGGGTAGTCCTGGATCCGTGGGGTACTGTTCTGGGCGAAAACGGTATGAATCTGGGTGCCAGCATTACCGGCCTTACCGGGGATGCTTACAAGGCTTCCGGCTTCGTGGCAACCTTGCAGATGCTGCAGGGGCTCTGCAACAACGTAGTAACCGTAGGTTTCGGTGTTTTCTCCTTCCTGCTGGTTATTGCCTTTGCTTACCGCCTGGGCGGTATCTGGGGCGGTGACAAGTTCTCCACCGCGCTGACTGCTACTGGTGCTTTCATCATCATGACGCCGCAGCAGATTGTGACCAAGGCCGGTGACAAGCTGGGTGCCTTCGATATGAACTACTTCGGCAACAAGGGCGTGCTGACTGCTATCATCGTTGCCACCATCGCTTCCTGGCTGTTTGTGAAGCTTTCCAATAACGAGAAGATGAAGATCAAGATGCCGGAGACTGTACCACCGGCAGTGGCAAAGTCCTTTGAGGTTCTGGTGCCGGTATTCTTTACCCTTGGTTTCTTCACTGTATTCTCCACTATCCTGGCCAACTGCCAGTTTATGGGCTCTGCCTGCCTGAACGATTTGATTTACAGCCTGATTCAGGCTCCGCTGATGGGTTTCTCCCAGGGCCTTGGGTTCTCCATTCTTTATCAGGGTATTGTATGGTTCTTCTGGTGGTTCGGTATTCATGGCCACAACGTTACTGCGGCTATTCAGAACATGGTTTACATGCCTGCACAGCTGGCCAACCAGGCTGGTGATGCCAGCTATATCTTCAGCAACGGCTTCTTTGAGGCTGGCCTGATGCACATCATGGGCCTTGTTATTGCCATCCTGATTTTCTCCAAGAAGGACAGCTGGAGAGCAGTAGCAAAGCTGGGTGCCCCGGCAATGTTCTTTAACATTCAGGAGCCAATCGCTTTCGGCCTGCCAATCGTTCTGAATCCTTTGCTGCTGGTTCCTTATGTACTGGTTCCATTGGTAAACACTGTAATTGGTTATGTAGCAATTTCTATCGGCCTGGTGCCAATCTTCAAGTATGTAGTGCCTTGGACCATGCCTCTGTTCTTTGGCGGCACCATCGGTACCGGCTCCATCATGGGCGGTCTTTTGCAGGTAGTATGGCTGCTGGTTGATATTGCGATTTATGCACCGTTCGTCATTGCCGGTAACAAGGTCAAGGACGAATATGACGAGGAGGAAGCTTAATTTATGGACGAGAAGGTTGTAGAGCAGTCCATGGAAATCATTACCTATTCCGGTAATGGCCGTGCCCTGGTGATTAATGCCCTGCGAGATTTGTTCAAGGATGGCGATATTGCCAAGGCTCGTGAGCAGATCGCTGCCGGTGGCAAGGAAATCGGCGAGGCGCATCAGATGCAGACTGATTTGATTTCTGCTGAGTGCGATGGTCAGGAGGTTGAGAAGTCTGTTCTCCTGATACATGCCCAGGATCATTTTATGACCGCTTTGGCTGTGAGGGATATCGCTTCCCTGATGGTAGATATGTATGAGAAGCTGTCCCAGAAGTAAGGGACGGGTGTGAACAGGTGGCACGGCTGGCTAAGGACGGCCGTGCCATTTTAAAAGAAGCATTAAGCATTAGCTGAAGCATTGTTAGTTAAAGCATTGTTAGTTAAAGAAGTAATTAAAGAAGCATTTTATAAAGACGAGGGATTTTTATGCAGTACAAGTTTCCAGAGAATTTTTGGTGGGGAGCGGCAACTTCCGGCCCGCAGTCCGAAGGCCGTTTCAACAAGGCACATCGCAACATTTTCGATTATTGGTATGATACTGACCCGGATGCCTTTTTTGACAAGGTAGGCCCTAACGTGGCATCCAATTTTTACAACAGCTTCCGTGAGGATATTGACCTCATGAAGCAGGTAGGGCTGAATTCCGTGCGCACCTCCATCCAGTGGTCCCGCCTGATTAAGGACTTTGAGACCGGCGAGGTGGATGATGACGCAGTGCGTTTTTACAATGAAGTTATTGACGAGTTCATGGCAAAGGGCATCCGCCCGATCATGAACCTGGTTCATTTCGATATACCGGTGGAGCTCCTGCACCAGTATGGCGGCTGGGAGTCCAAGAAGGTAGTGGATTTGTTTGTTATCTTCGCCAAGAAGTGCTATGAGCTTTTTGGCGACAGGGTAAAGGATTGGATTACCTTCAACGAGCCGATGGTTATTCCTGAGGGGGGCTACCTCTATAAGTTCCACTATCCATTGAAGATGGATGGCAAGGCTGCCGTGCAGATTATCTACAATATTAATCTGGCTTCCGCCAAGGCGGTGCAGGCTTATCACGAGTATCGTGACAAGGCAGGCATCAAGGATGGCAGGATTGGCATCGTCATCAACCTGACTCCTGCTTACCCTCGCTCTGAGAGCCCTGAGGATGTGGCAGCTGCCCATTTTGCCGAGATTTTCAAGAACAATGCTTTCCTGGACCCGGCTGTGAAGGGCGAGTTCCCGGCTGAGCTGGTGAAGATTCTCACCGATGACGGCGTTATCTGGGAGTCTGAGCCGGAGGAGCTGGAAATCATCAGGAATAATACGGTAGATTACCTGGGCGTAAACTACTATCATCCTGCCCGTGCCAAGGCAAGGGAGACTGAGCTGGATGCCTCCCTGGGGTGGCTGCCGGAGAAGCATTTTGAGGATTACGAGTGGCCTGAGGCAAGGATTAACCCACATCGTGGCTGGGAGATTTATCCGAAGGCTATTTATGATATTGCTATCAATGTCCGTGACAACTACGGCAACATTCCGTGGTTTATTTCCGAGAATGGCATGGGCGTTGAGGGCGAGGCCAAGTTCCGCAATGCTGATGGGGTAATTGATGACGATTATCGCATTGACTTTATCAAGGAGCATCTTGAGTGGCTCCACAAGGGCATTGAGGAAGGTGCCAACTGCTTTGGCTATCATCTGTGGACACCGATTGACTGCTGGTCCTGGATGAATGCCTACAAGAATCGCTATGGCCTGATTGCCGTGGACGATTTGGCAACTCAGAAGAAAACCATTAAAAAATCTGGCGTGTGGTTTAAGAGCCTCAGCGAGAATAATGGTTTTTGATAGTTAGTGCAGGTGACTCTGTACTAATGTCCCTCTAGTTTCTTTAAATTTATATTCGTACCCTGTGTGGTGGCTTTGCTGTCCTGTCCCTTGGGATGGCTGGCAGGGCTGCTGCACGCAGAGAAGGCCTGCTCCCCCAAAGCAGGCTTTTTCTGTCAGCGGAATAAGAAAAAATATATCTTTATTTTAGATAGTATATCTTTTAATCAATAAAAATGTGATATATGTATATGAAAATATGTTGCTTTATGATATAATAGCTAGAAGAAAGATATGTGAATACATCCTAGTAAGTATTGCAAATATATAGATAAGGGGTAAAGCTGTATGAATAAGTATGAACAGATTGCACAGGATATTTATAATGATATTGCCAGCGGCAAGTATGAGCCTGGCAGCCAGCTGGCACTGGAAAAGGAAATGTGCGCCCAGTACGGTGTCAGCCGCATTACGGTGAAGCGCGCCGTGGATGAGCTGGTGAAGCAGGGTCTGGTGGTGAAGCGCCGGGGCTCCGGCACCTTTGTGAAGGGGGTGCAGGAGGAAGATGTGGAAAATGTGGGCATGTGCGGCCAGTTTGGCGGCTTTAGCAATACCTACCGGGGACATCAGGTCAGCACCGATGTGAAGAAGTTCGAGATAGTGCATCCTAGCCCGGAGGTTGCGGAGAAGCTGAAGATTTCCACGGAGGATTTTGTGTATGATATTATCCGTGTGCGCTATCTGGACGGCAAGCCTGAGAATGTGGAGTACACCCAGATGCCTATCGAGGTTATACCGGGCATCAAGCAGGAGGTGCTGATGAACTCCATTTACAATCACATTGAGAACACCCTGAAGCTGCAGATTCAGTCTGCCCACCGCACCGTCAGCGCTGATATGCCTACGGAGGAGGAAAGGGAGTTCTTGCAGATTGAGGGCGTGCTGCCGGTGCTGCAGGTGGCACAGGTGGCTTTTCTCAGTGATGGCAGGCCTTTTGAGTATTCCAAGTCGCGGCATCGGGCTGATACCAGCGTGTTCCGGGCTGTCAGCATCCATTGAGATAGCCGGGGCGGAATGCCTCAATGGAAACAGCTGCCTGAATGACTGCAAAATTGTAAAATTGTAAAAAAGACTTAGCCTCTGGTCAGGCTAAGTCTTTTTTGGTTGCATTGAGGGCGGCGGCAAGACTGTCCTCATGGGAGGTAAAGATGATGGTTTTGCCAGATTCGTGCAGGCTGGACAAGAGGTCGGCAAGCCAGAGCTGAGATTTGGCATCCAGGTCGTTCATGGGCTCGTCCAGCACCCATATCTGGGGATTGATGGCAAGGATGGTGCCGATGGCGGTCTTTTTCTTTTCGCCGCCGCTGAGGGTGTAGGGGGCACGATGGCGTAAGTGCTCTATATTGAGAAGTGCCAGGGTATCGTCTGTCCGCTGGCGGATTTCTGCCGGGGACAGCCCCATCTGGGCAGGGCCGAAGGCGATTTCTTCCTCTACGCTGCTGCAAAAGAGCTGGGCATCGGGATTCTGCCATACATAGCCGATTTTTTGGTGAAACCATTTGGCGTAGGCGCTGTCTGCCAGCCTTTGCTTTGTGACAGGCTCGCCCAGAAAGAGATATGTCCCTTTGTCAGGAAAGGCAATGCCGTTCAGAAGCCTGATGAGGGTGGTCTTGCCACAGCCATTGGCACCTGTCAGCTGCAGGGCGTCACCGGCATTCACCTTCAGGCTGAGGCGATGCAGGATGGATTGCCCGGGCAGGTAGCCAAATTCGATATCCTTCAGCTCAATGACAGGCGTATCTTTGCCATCCATTGCATTGCGTGATGTGCTTATCGTGTCCATTGCATTGCGTGGTGTGCCCATCGTGTCTATCGTATTGTGTAAGATGCTTATGGTGCTTGTCGTATCGCGTGATATGTCTTTCATAGGAGCAGCTCCAATCTCAGGTAAATAAAAAGCAGGACGGCAAATAGCAGCAGGAGGGCAATATCCGCCACCTTCCAGGGCAGCTGGTGGCTGTGGGGGTAGGTGCCGGTGAAGCCACGGCACTGCATGGCGTGATACATTTCCTGGGACATTTCCTGGGACTTGAGGAAAAGGTTGCCTGTCACTCCTGCCATTGCCCGTGACTTTTGGTGATTGCAGCCGATGGAGCGCAGTCTCAGGGCAGTCAGAAAATCACGGGATAGGTTTCCCAGCAGGAAAATATATTTCAGGGCGGTGTCCAGAATGAAGATAAAGAGCTGGGGAACGTGAAACCAGCTGATAGCGGCTGTAATCCTGTTCCAGGAGTACAGGCTGGCAAAGATGCCGGAAGCCAGCACCGTGAGGAAGGTCTTTACGGGCAGCAGCAGGGTGAGGGGATTGGCGGTGAAGACAATTGCCGGCAGCAGGATGAGCAGGGAAAACAATGCCGCAAGCACCGCCGGCAGCAGCAGGTGCCTTATCATAATGCCATCCTGCAGGGCAAGCAGGGAAAGGAGCAGGGCTGCCAGTGTGTAGAGAAAATAAGGCTGGCTGCTGGTAACGGAGAGCAAGATGAGCCCGATGAGAAACAGCAGTGCCGCCATAGGGGAAGGGCAGAATTTTTCCTGCAGGAAGGCGGGATGATATTCGTATCTGGCAAGGATAGCGGTGATACGCAAAAAGGACCGGGAGATAAAATAGTCACGGTCCTTGCTAGGAATATATTGTTCTTCACTTTTTAGCCAGTCAGGAAGCTGCATGGCAATATCCCCTTGTATTTTTTTATTATTTTGCAGCAGTGCAGGGGGCAGCATGAGGTGATATTTCGTCTGTGCTGTTTTATTACTTAGCTGTCTTATTACTTAGCCGCTGCAAAGGAGCCCCAGAGCTTGAAGGTAATAAACAGCAGGGCAGTGCCGATAATGGCTGAAAGGATATAGGCAAAGGTATCAGGCATGCCGCTGATGGCATAGTCCGGGAACCATACATCGAGGCTAAAGCCCTCTAGCATGCCGGACGGTGTATAGCCGAGAGGCACACCGGTCTCCGTCAGCTCCGCCATTTCCTCGGCTCCCCATTCGCCCCAGGCGGTGCCCTCGGCAATCAGCCCGAGAGGGCAGAGGACGATGAGAGCCAGCAGGGCGGCGATGGAAGCACCGACTTTTTTGTCAGCATGCCTGTCAGATACGCTGGAAAATGCCGGTGCAGTTCTGGTAAGGTATGCCAGCATAGCCCCTGTGAATACCGCCTCGGCAAGACCGAAGATAGTCAGGTGCCCCGCCATCATGGCAGGAATGGAGATGGAGAGGGGATAAGGGCAGTACAACGCCTGTCCAAGCTCGTTGGTAAAGAGCAGTGGCTGGATGCCAAATTCAATGGCAGCAGCCAGGGAAGCGGCATTGATGCCTACATAGCCAGCCACGGCAGCACATACCGGGGCTGCTCCCTCAGAGGAGAACGCCTTGCGCAGGGCGTGATAGGCGTAATAGCCGAGGAATGGAAGCAGGAACGCCATATTGAAGCAGTTGGCACCGATGGCGAGAATGCCGCCGTCACCAAAGAATACTGCCTGTACGATTAGTGCCACGCTGACGGACAGGCAGGCGGCATAGGGGCCGAATAGCAGGGCAATCAGCGTACCGCCTACAGCATGTCCCGTAGTGCCGCCGGGCAAAGGGATGTTAAACATCATGGCGAGAAAGGAAAATGCCGCGGCAACGCCCAAGAGGGGCAGCTTCTCTGCTGGCAGCTCCTTCCTGACCTTTTGTACGGACAGATACCAGACAGGTGCCATAGCTGCGGTTAGTACCGCACAGGTACTCGGACTGAGATAGTTTTCCGGGATGTGCATGTTTTTCCACTCCTTTTCTTGTTCTAGTTTTCCCATTTTGTAGTGAATATAATCGAATTATATCAAAATATAACTGTAATATATCGTACACCCGTGATTTTGTCAAGAAAAATATACGGAAAAGTGCCAGGAATTTGTTAGATGAATTTTTGAAAAATATATTGCCAAATGATTGTATTTACTGTATAATCAATATTAAATAATTCGCAATTAAGAGGAAGACGGGGCATTAAAGGTCAGAGAGAGGGGAAGTGTCATTTATGGAGTTAAAAATTCCTTATAACAAAATTCGGATGAATATCGAGATTCCTGATGAGAATTTCCAAGGGGTGCTGGAGTCTGATCCGGCAGGCTGCCGCATGGAGGGAACGGAGCAGGAGATTGTGGAGCGTGCCCTGGATAATCCCATTGGCAGCCAGTCCCTGGAGGAGCTGGTCAAGGGCAAGAAATCCATGGTCATCATTTCCAGCGACCACACCAGGCCGGTGCCGAGCCATGTGACCATGCCTATCCTGCTGCGAAGGATTCGCGAGGCAAACCCTGAGATTGATATTACCATCCTGATTGCCACAGGCTTTCATCGGGCTACTACCCATGAGGAATTGGTGCAGAAGTATGGCGAGAAGATTGTGGCGGAGGAAAAGATTATTGTCCATGATTCCCGTGATGATGCCGGTATGGCCGACCTGGGGACGCTGCCGTCCGGGGGTGCCCTGAAGCTGAACCGCATCGCCATTGACACTGACCTTTTGATTGCCGAGGGCTTTATTGAGTCCCATTTCTTTGCGGGCTTCTCCGGCGGCAGAAAGAGCATCCTGCCGGGCATTGCCTCTGCCACTACCGTTATGGCAAACCATTGCAGCGAGTTTATTGCCAGCCCTTATGCCAGGACGGGTATCCTGAAGAATAATCCTATCCATCGTGATATGCTCTATGCCGCCCAGCAGGCGAAGCTGGCTTTCATTCTGAATGTAGTGATTGATGCGGAGAAGAAGGTTATCGGGGCTTTTGCCGGTGATAGTGAGCAGGCTCATGTGACAGGCTGCGAGTTTGTGCTGAAGATGGCGGAGGTCAAGGCAAATCCTTCTGATATTGTAGTTACTACCAATGGCGGCTATCCGCTGGATCAGAATATCTACCAGTCCGTAAAGGGCATGACTGCTGCCGAGGCAAACTGCAAGGAGGGTGGCGTCATCATCATGGTTTCCGCCTGCAACGACGGTCATGGTGGGCAGTCCTTCTATGAGAATCTTCGGGATGCGGCAAGCCCTCGTGCTCTCTTGGAGCGGATTGCCAAGGTGCCGAGGAATGAGACTATCCCGGACCAGTGGGAAATGCAGATTTTGGCAAGGATTCTGGATAAATTTACCGTAATCATGGTGACTGATATGTGCAGTCCTGAGATGATAAAGGAAATGCACATGGAGCATGCAGCTACCTTCCAGGAGGCTTTGCAGCGTGCTTTTGAGATAAAGGGTAATAACGCCAGTGTGACAGTAATTCCCGATGGAGTATCGGTTATTGTTCGCACCGCCTAAAATAATATTTTCATGCTATGTGCCGGGGGATGTGTCTCCCGGCAATTTTTTTGCTGCTGATTCTAAAGCCTGCCAATAATTCATTGGAATTTCTGGCAGTTGCTGCTGATTTACTGATAATTGTCAATAAAAATCCCCGCAGTATGGCTTTAAAGCCTGTACTGCGGGGATTGTGCTGTCATGTCTCTTAAATTGTGTTCAGATTGCTCTTACCGCTTTTATTGCTTTACTGCTTTTGCCGTAAGGCATCCCTTAGCGCAAGGTTTCTCTTACTGCAAGGCTTCCTTCAGAACAGCGGCATTTTTCTCCATGGTGGTGATGTAGGCATCCAGCGCAGATTCGTTGGCTTCGCCTGTTACCACCGGGTCCAGGGAGTAGATTTTGGCACCTGTTTCACGGCTGATGGTTTCAGCAGCGGCTGGGGAATACTGAGGCTCGGTGAACAGCACCTTTACAGGAAGCTTGTTCACCTCCTCAATGGTTTCCTGCAGCTCGGAAGGAGTCGGCTCGGTGCCAGGCTCACGCTCAATCACCTTGACGATATTAAGGTTGAATTCCTTGGCAAAGTACGGGAACGCCTCATGGAAGGTGACTATATCGCGGTGAGGCAGGCTGTCCAGCTCGGCGTGGAGCTTTGCCTGCAGGGACTTCAGCTTGCCGGTGTAGGCTGCAGCATTGGCTTTGTAGGCATCGGCATGCGCCGGATCAGCTTCTGACAACTGGGTGGCAATATTGTCCACTTGGCTGATGGCATCGGTAATGCTCAGCCATACATGAGGGTTTTCGCCTTCCTCGTCCTGCAGGAGCTCAATATTCTTGGAGGCATCGATTACCTTCAGGTTCTTGTGCTCATTGATTACCTTGTCCAGAAATGCCTCCATGCCGGCACCATTGGCAACAAAGGCATTTGCCTGGTCCAGTGTCTTCATGTCGTCAGTAGTCAGCTGATAGTCATGCAGGCAGCCGGTCTGAGGCTTTGTCATGTTGATGACCTCTACGCCGTCCACGCCCTTGGTGATATTGGCGGTAGCGATATAGACAGGATAGAAGGAGGTGACGATACGGAATTTGCCGTCAGCCTTCTGTGTATTGTCTGATGTGCTTTCCTGCCCGCAACCTGTCAGAAGGGTGGTTGAGAGCAGCAGGACAGCGGCAAAAAGATAAAGTATTTTTTTCATAAAAAATCTCCTTTTAGCAAAATAATCAATATATCAGGTAAATAAATACCATATATGATAAGCAGTGCCTGCAGGCAGAGCGTGCAATCAGTGGTCATTGCACACGTTCTTGCAAGCTTTCAACGGGTTCATGGTAGCGAAAAAACATGCCCTTTCTATAATTTAGCATATTAAATGCTAAAATACAATATATATTGAGAAATATTTTCAAAATACCATAAAATAGGACGAAGGCAGTATAAAAGAGGAAATATCGCAAAACAGGATAGGTGCAATATAAGCAGGTGACGGCATGAAACAAGGTACATGCAACATAAGCAGGGCCTGCCGTGAGATAATGCAAATGCAACATATCCAGAAAGCACCATAAAATAATATAAATGCAGTATAGACAGGGAATGGCATAAAATGGCAGGTGCAACATAACCGGTAAAACCAGGGAAAATCGCAAAAAAAAGTGACGGCACCGAGTTCCGATGCCGCCAATGGGATGGAGAAATGATGTATATGGGATTGTACATTGAGTACATCATGTACATCAAAGGGATTGTCTATAATATACCAGCTGTATCTGAAAAGAAAATGAAAATTTGTGAAATCTTGTTTTATTCTTTGTTAAATAACGAACCCTTGATACACTTGCGAATCCAGGCGTATCAAGGGTTTTAGGTTGGATAAGATTGGATAAAATTTGATTCGTTACTAACTTATTGCTAACACACTGCTAACAAACTACTAACACATTGCTAACATACTACTAACACTACTGATAGGTCGGAAGCATATTGATGGCCTCAATAAGTTGCTCGTTAGTTTTATGTGTGTACACCGAATCGTCTACGTCATTTCCAGCATGACCGATGATTTTCTGTATGATGACCTTGTTCACACCAGCGTTGTTCAGCATGGTCTCGCATGTATGTCTTCCGTCATGCGGGGTATGCTTTTTGAGGCATGGTATTCCGCTGTTTTTCCAGTAGTGTCCCCTGAAGTTTGCTACAGACATACTGATGAAAAGCTCCTTGCCACTCCGGTACCTCTGGATTATTGGCTTTATGGCATCGTGGAGGGGGATAACCCTGTTCTTACCGGCTTTCGTTTTGATACCACCAATCATATAGTCCTCATGTATATTGGAGTTTTTTATGGTAAGCAGTTCGCCAATCCTCACCCCGGTGAATATCAGTAGCAGAGCCATGTCGGCGGTGAAGTCTCCTGCGTATTGCCACAGCTCATGTATCTCCTCCGGGGAGAATGGATAATGCAGTGTTGACTTATCTGTAGCCTGGGGAGTCAGGGCATCCGCAAGGTTTGTTGATACATAACCATTCATCATGGCAAATTTGTACAATCCTTTGATTGCTGCCTTTAGAGTCTGGGATACCGATGGGGTAGTGCTATCCATTATCAATTGCAAGTCATGTGCTGTTACATGCTTAAACTTGTGCCTGTATAGCGGAGCCAGTTTTCTGATTGATGTCTTGTATGCTGCTGAGATGTCTTTGGAAGATGCCTTGTAGCCCAAGAAATCC
This sequence comes from Anaerovibrio sp., assembly GCA_051866255.1. Classification (GTDB taxonomy): domain Bacteria; phylum Bacillota; class Negativicutes; order Selenomonadales; family Selenomonadaceae; genus Anaerovibrio. Next base: position 24,422 of record JBJDWY010000095.1, read on the forward strand.
TGAACCACTTCTCCCAAAGTCTTTTTGTTACCGGAAAGAAACTGTGGTTCACGATGATATTCAGCGAGGGCATCCAAGCCTTCCTGGCGTGTCCTGTAGTAGCCTATAGGCTCCCTGTCAACCTTGCCTTCCTCGTTGATACCGTGCGATACCACAACTATCCACGGCTTCCTGCGCTTGCCTGAGAGCTTATAGACACTGCCGTATCCATTAGGTAACCTCATGATTAATCGCCTCCTAAAAAATCTAAAAAATTTTTCATGGTTATCCTTGACCATACATGTAATATAATGTATCATGTATATAGTCAACAGGGCGCAAGGAGGTGTTATAAATGAAAATTACGATAGCTGAAGCAGCGAACCAAATGGGAGTGAGCCCATCGTTTCTCCGGGCAGGACTGCAACGTGGGGCTTTCCCATTTGGCACCGCTTACAAACATGATAGTCGCTGGAGCTACTATATTTTCCCGGCTAAGTTTCAGGAGTATGTAGCTTCCGCATGTCATCCAGGAACTTAATGATGAGGTCAAGCTCTTCCTTGGAGAAACGCTTCTTTAAATGGAGCGACTCCATGTGACGGCCCATCATATAATCCGTAGATGTCTTGAGTTCATCCGCGGTTCTTTCCACGGTAGACCACTTCGGGTCCCCTTCTTCATTTTCCAGCCTCTGTATAGCTGGGAGAGACACGCCAACCCTGTAGGCAAGGTCTCTTTGGGAGAGTCCCTGGGCTTCACGAAGTTCTCTAATTTTTCTCATAAAAATTTCACTCCTTTCCTTGACTACATTTACAACATATTGTATCATATATGTAGTCACTTAGATAAACTTCTATAAATACATTATAGCACAGTTTGTCAAGGGTGAAAAGCAGTTTTTTAAAATTTTTTTAGGAGGTCATAACATGGCAAAGATTATCAGGAAGTCGTTTGACAACAAGGTTACTCCGAAGGGATTAGCCAAGTGGGTAAAGGTCAACTCCAGGTACGATGAGTACGAGGGTAAGAAGAAGTACACTGTAACCCTGCGTTTCCCAAACAAGGACGATGAGGCCCGCATGAAGAAGTTCTGCGATGACACCTTGGCAGAGGCAAAGAAGCTGTCTGAGTTCGAGGGGCGCACATGGAGAAGCGGTGATGACCTGCGCAATGGCTACACGGTAAACGAGGATGGCTCCCTGGATTTCAAGTTCCAGACCGCAGCATTCTACACCGACAAGGACACCGGCGAGTCGGTTCAGAAGTTTGTCCCTATATTCAATGTAGCAACGCAGTCAAAGCTGGCTCACGATGTGAGCATTGGTGATAACTCAGAGCTCCGCGTATCCTTCATGCCGATGGCATACTGGATGACCAAGGACTCTAACGGCCTGAACCTGTACATCAACAAGATTGTCGTTGACAAGCTGATTGAGTTCGGCGGTAGCGATGATTTCAGTGAGTTTGGCATTGAGATGCCGGTGAGAGAGCCCGGCTTCGATGAGGAGGACATTCCTATCTGATGAAAAGCTGGGAAGACTGCAATAAGCCTCATCGGCTGGCAAAGAAGTTCCTTGGGATAACAGGTGACTTCTCCAAGAAGAACTTCTTTGCTGTCTACAGCTTCTTCAAGAAGCAACAGGAGGCTACCCTGAACCTGCTATATGAGTATCTTTGCTCCCTCGATGGGAAGCATAAGATTACCATGGCAGACCTGTTTAAACAGGCGGAAGAATGGAACACAAGGAGCAAGGTCAAGCATGTGACTCAGAGTCATGTCACCGATTACCTTGCACTATTAGGAGGCACACGATAATGAAGGATTTTATAGGAGTTCCGAGAGTAAAGCTGAAGGATTTCTACAGAATGATTAAGGCTAAAGCACAGGCTGAAGCTGAGGAGCACAGGCGAGCGAGGAGGGCAAGGCATGAAGCTCAGAACACTGATGATGACGATGGTTCTGGTTCTGAGCCAAAGCGTGAGCGCATACGCACCAAGGCACGTTTACAGTGACCTGTCTTTTTGTCGCCCGAATGACCATGTGGAAGATGTGAAAACCACACTTACGTATACAGCTAATGTATCGTGGTACACGGCTTCTGATGATGAATGTGGAAAGTCAGATGGAATCACTGCAAGCGGTGAACAAGCGGTTGCCGGGATTACGGTGGCCGCTGATGACCTTCCGCTGGGTACAAGAGTCCGCATTGACGGTCATGAATACATTGTTCAGGACAGGTTTGGCGGTGGGTACGTAGGGCGCATAGACATTTATTGTGAAAGCAAAGATGAAGCGTTTGCCAATGGTAGGCAGATGTTAGAAGTGGAGGTACTGGAATAATGGATAATGTAAAGATTATTGTTGAGTCAGCTGGAGATGACTTGAAGATAGAGGTCGATGGTAAGCCAAGCGACATCATGTTTTTTCTTGGTGACATCCTAGTCGATGTATCAAAGAACTCTGGTGTACCAATTGAGAGATTACGCAAAATGATTGACCTGTCTATTGCCGTGCATTGACAGTGAAAGGACATGACACATGAATGTTAATAGCTTACTAAGGAAAAGCCTGGTGGAGTATATCCCGGAGGCACAACTGCATAGCGATGGGACATATCGGTGCGCATGTCCTATTCATAACGGTGATAACCCAACGTCATTCACGATATTTCCGCAGGAGAACACGTTTCATTGCTTTTCCTGTGGAGCCCATGGCAACATCATTAACTTCGTCATGGAGCGTGATAGCGTATGCTTTGACACCGCAGTCAAGACTCTCTGTGATGATTTCGGTGTTGAGATTGATGACCCGAAGTACAAGGAACAGCTTGACATTACCCAGCGTAATGCAAAGTGGGCAGTGGGAATGCAGAGACAGCTCCCACGCATCATTGATTATCTGCACAAGCGTGGGCTGACCGATGAATCCATTAAGACATTTGGTCTTGGGTACAGTGAAAAGCTACAGGCTCTCTCGATTCCCATGTATGACACATGGGGACGGTGCGTAGCATTTCTCTATAGGTACTTTGACCAGATGCCAAAGTACAAGAACAGTAAGAACATTGACGGACTCTTTGTTAAGGGCAGGTTCTTGTATGGCCTTCCACAGGCACAGCGGTTCCTGCGCAAGACGAAGACTCTCATGCTTTGCGAGGGAGCCATGGATGCCATCAGTGCAATCCAGCAGGAGAATTGCTGTGTAGCCTACTGTGGTATCAGCGTTGGCAAGGCTCACATCGAGCAGATAAAGGAAGTCATTAAGCCTATCGGAGCCAAGGTTGTCCTGTGTCCCGACAATGATGGCAAGGCTGGCAAGTTTGTCCTGAGAGCTCGTGATTTATTCATGAAGCAAGCACCGGACACGGTTGTCAAGGTAGCCGTGATACCTGATGGAGCGAAGGACTTCAACGATATGCTCATTCAGGGCATGGACATAGCCAACGATTGCAAGTATGAATCCGTCGACCTGTACTGTGTAAAGCAGATTGTAGCCAATGAGCCTGACAGGGACATGCAGGAAAAGCAAGTGGTCGCTTTCATGTGTACCGTGAGAAATCCTCTGACCCGTGCTGATATAGCTGAGTACCTTGCTGAAGCATGGGGGCGCGATGTTGCCCTGGTTCGCGAGCTGTTCAGTATCAAGCAGGACACAGCCGAGGAACAAATCAAGGACATCATGACTGTGGACGTTGGGTATCAGAGGCTGGAACATAAGAAGGTCGAGGAAACTTTCGGAGTTGGCTTTGATAACATCGACAATACCATCCAGTTCACGCGAAAGAATGTGGTTATCCTTGGAGCGTACAGTGGTTCAGGTAAGACAACCATGTTAGCCGAATGGATATTGCACTGGTGTATCAAGTGCCACAAGAAAGTCCTGTTCTTCTCGCTGGAGATGCCGGTGGAGGACATAATGAAAATCCTCATATCCAAGATTGTACAGATACAGCAGTTCAAAGTGTACGAGTACATCAAGGAACGCCCTGATACCTATGAGCTAATCATGGATGCCCTGAAGAAGTACCTGTATATCGTGGACAAGAACTATTTATCCTTTGATGATATGGGGAATTACATAAAGCTCCTTGCCTCACGCGACATCATGATTGACATAGTGGCCGTGGATTACTTCCAGTACATGCAGGGCACTGATACGCTGGAAGGGCAGGAGAATACAGCAAAGAACATGAAGGCGTTCGCCAAGGAGAATAACGTGACATTGTTCATGCTTTCACAGCTCAACAAGGGAAGCCAGAAGGATGGCAGTGGAAGGTTCAGAGAGCCAGTGCAGACTGACCTTATGGGCTCAGGAGCCATAGGCAACTCAGGTGATTACGTGGTAGCTATATGGAGACCGGCACAGGTTCCTGGCCTATCACCGATTGACCGTGAGCATGTGAAGTACGACACGATGTTCAAGATAATCAAGGCTCGCGAGGTAAGAAGCGGTGACATCATATTTAATCTGGTGTACAACCCTGATACCTCACGATTAATGGAAAAGATTGGAGAGACAGTATAATGCCAGCAATAGGTTTCAAGTGTCCCAACGGGGACAAGGTTACATTCGAGCAGTGCTTTGCAGGGTGTGACCATCAGTGCATGAGCTTGCCAGCCCTCAAGGCTACATCACAGCCACATTGGTTTGGCAAGCCAAGTGTGACCCAGCTCTTAGCACCGACACGCATCATGTACCTACAGATTATGAATGATTTCTACCTGAATCCGCATGGTAGCATAGCAGCTATGATTGGCACGTCAATGCACGCAATCATGGAAGACAATTGTCCCGATGGATGGATAATGGAGAAGCGTTTGGAAGATGATATTACATCGGGCGCCTTCGATGCCTACGATGCGACAACGAAAACCCTGTATGATTTCAAGAACTATGGAGCCTACAAGGTATCACAGGTGCTTGGCTACAAGGCTCGCTGGGTAAAGCGCACAGTTACCAGGGGAAAGCACGCTGGCGAGGAACGCTGGGAGCAGAAGTTTGAACCTGGTGGCGTGAGGCATGTGCATGACGTTGCATTGCAGATGAATTACTATCGCATCCTCATGGGAAAGCATGGCTATCCGGTGGAGAAGATGATGGTTCAGGTGTTTGTCCGCGGTGGCCTGGATAAGACAGCGAAAAGCTATGGAGTTACCCAGCCGACATACCTTGTACCAATCAATCCAATATCAGACCGATGGGTGCGGAGGTACTTCGAGATGAAGTACAAGAAGCTCATGGATGCCATCGAAAGCGGTGTAATGCCGGAGGAATGCAAGCCGGTGGAGCGATGGAATGACCGCAGATGCAAGGACTTCTGCGAGGTTAATGAGTTGTGTCCATATTATCAGAAGAACTACATGGCTTAAGGAGGAAGAGCAAATGACTAACGAAGAGTTTCTGAGAAGATTCGATGCAGGTGAAAAGTTTACCGAAGAAGAAATCCAGGATATGTGCTGGGGAGAAATCGGTGAGGTGCTGGAGGATAACATTACCGGCCGTGGAAGATGGATTATTATTGAGGAGTTGATATTCAAGGTTGGTAATAGGTTCTTTAGAGTTGAGTGGACTGAAGGTGCCACTGAGCAGCAGGAAGATTGTGGCGAGCTCCCTGATGCACCAGTGGAAGTCCGCAGGGTAGAAAAGATAGCCTATGATTATGTGCCGATTGAGGAGGATAAGTGATGGGTGATTTATTTGATGATGTATGTACATATTGTAAGTCATTTGGTGACGATGATTGCGAGGAGAATGGTACAAAATGCAAGTTCGATAAAGGTGTTGATGGATGCGCAATGGTTGAATTAACTGGTGAGATGCCGATGTTTTGGAGCGACGAAGATAGGGAGAGTATCAACAAGACTCTCTCGGAACACCATACCAGCATTGAGAGTGGCGGTGCTGGCTACAGCATATCCCAGAAGCACTATGTAGCCAAGTCCCCGATTGAGTTCATGCAGACTCTCATGAGCAAGGAGATGTTCGTTGGCTTCTGCATTGGCAACACCATCAAGTATCTGATGCGTGCGCCGTTCAAGGGACAGTTCAGTAGTGACTTTGATAAGGCAAGGCAGTATTCATGGTGGGCATCGCTTGCCAGGAAGGGCAAGGTGATTGACCCGTCGGAGCCTGTGCCAAAGGACTTTAAAACGAGGGTATTCATATGCTGAGAAGTTTTATCATCTTTGCAATACTGGTTATCGCTGGTGCATTTGTCTACTTGGTTATCAATTACGCCAAGAATTTCGGCAAGTGCATCATGGATATAAAGAAGCAGTTCATGGGCTCCATGCATGATGATGGGGTGCCGGAGAACATTAAGGTTACAAAGTTAAGGAGGACGATACGATGAGTGACAATGGTCAGGTAGGAGTAGTAGGGATTGCGTTAGCATTAGTTGTAGCGATTGGTCTTGGGGTGACATGTTCATACAAGGTTGACCCAGGATATTCCGGGGTTGTCTACAACATGGACGGTGGCATCGAGGATGAGACCTTGGGGCAGGGCTTCCATGTGGTGCTCCCTTGGAAGAAGGTCATCGAGTACCCTGTCAGCACAGAAACCGTGTACTACACCAAGTCAAGCGATGATGGTCAGCAGGTTGACAACAGCATTAATGTGAATACCAAGGATGGCAAGCAGGTCAATGTATCCGTGACCTATGCTTATCACATGGATGAGGCGATGCTTCCTTCGGTATTCGAGAAGTTCCGCGGTCAGAAGGCTTCAGTGATTGAGGATGGGTATATGAAGAACGAAATGTATCAGGCGATTAACGAGGTTACTTCTCAGTATTCCCTGATGGAGCTGGTGGGCAACAAGAGACCGCAGATTAACGAGGAGATTCTCAGGAAGTTCCGTGGCTCCCTCGAACAGCATGGCATCATCATTGAGACCTTCAATCTGTCCGATGTTGTTCCTGATGAGCAGACCAAGACAGCAATCCAGGCTGTGGTAGATGCACAGAACGCACTTGAGAAGGCGAAGGTTGAAAAGGAACAGGCCGAGGTTGAAGCTGAGAAGGCAAGGGTAGCAGCGAAGGGCAAGGCTGATGCTGAGATTATCGAAGCCGAAGGCACCGCCAATGCAAATGCAAAGCTTCAGCAGAGTCTGACACCGCTTATCGTTGAACAGCGGAAGCTCGACAAGTGGGACGGTAAGCTCCCTAGTATCGTTGCCGGTAATTCAAATCTTTTGATTCAGCCGTAAGGAGGAATGTTCATGAGTAAAATTGTTATCACTGTTGACGATGATGAGAAGGTATCCGTTGAGCATGAGGGTTGCGATGGTGACCTGCATGACGTTGGAGCACTGCACTTCGCGCTCGTAAAAGAGGTTGCAAGGCTTTACGACGTTAACCTGGGCGAGGCAACGTTCATCATTGGAAAGATGACTACAAAGATTCTTCTCAGCTTGCTGAGTAAAGAGGAGGAATGAGCTATGGAAGCAAGAGTAAAAGCAGAAATCAACATGATTCTTGACCCCTTGGAGGTGCTTGTAATCTACAAGGCGTTGGCTGGTAAGACCATGGACTCCGAGGAAGATGGGATTCGCAAGGAGCTCCTGGAGCAGATGGATGCAACCGTATGCTTTGGCAGTACAGGGGTAGTCCTTGACTGACAAGCTTCACCTTGTCTTACCGCTGGTTCCAAGCGTGAACAGTATGTACATGACCACCAAGTACGGTGGTCGTGTGCGTACTAAGAAAGCAAGGGACTGGTTCGATGAGGCAGAGAGGATTACCAAGCTGGCAATAGTTGAGCAGGGATGGCAACCTACCATAGAGGAAAAGGTTGTTCTTGAAATCATGACATACTTCCCTGACCGCAGGAAACGCGATGTCAACAATAGTTCCAAGGCTCTCTGCGATATGCTTGAGCACGCGAGGGTGTATGACAATGATAGATACGCTCTCCCACGGTACATTGATTATGCAATTGACCGTGAGCATCCGAGAACAGAAGTGATTGTGCGAAGGTTCAAGGAGGGGGACGAATGGAAGACGATGAATTAGAAGACGACTATCCATGCGTAAACTGTGATTACAATTGTGACCACTGGGAAGCAAGGTACTGTTGTACGCTATGCCATTACTATGGCGGTGGCGATTGTGACGATTGCAACTCGTGGGACATCTGAGGAGGAGTTATATGTTCTATGAAAGCTTGATAAAACTGGAAAAGAAGAACGTCAAAGCTGTCATTAAAATCCCGTTTAGCACCAGGAATGAAGCGTTGGCTGGGTTCAATAGGTTGCTTGATATGCTTGATGAAAGCCATGATGATACCTTGAAGGTATTGGATAACTTTGTTGGCGATGATGGCATGGTGAAGGAGGAGTCGCATGTTTTATGACAATGAAATCTCCATGGGGATAATGGAAAAGAAGTATTTACAGCCTGGGGAAACTCCGAAGCAGTGGCTGGACAGGGTGGTGTCCATATTCTCTCCTGATTTGCAGGAGGATATAAGGTATGCCATAGAACACGCTGACTTCTTGCCAGCAGGGAGAACCTTGGCTGGCGCAGGACTCAAGGGCAAGCGTAAGATGAGCACATCCAATTGCTACATTTGTCCTTCACCGAAAGACAATATCGAATCCATATTTGATACAGCAAAAATGGTTGCTCGCATAAGCAGTTATGGTGGTGGCTGTGGCATTGCACTGGATAACCTGAGACCGAAGGATGCGCTGGTAAACAATAGTGCAAGGACTTCTACCGGTGCAGCGAGTTTCCTTGGTCTCTTTGATGCAACAGGTAACGTCATTGCCCAGGGTGGCCGCAGAATGGCCTTGATGGTTGGGTTACGTTGTGACCATCCTGACATCTACGAGTTCCTCCGTGTCAAGGAGAACAACGAAAAACTTTCTTCCATGAACATCAGTATTAAATTCACTGATGAATTCATGGAGGCGGTGCGTGACCATAAGAAGTTCCATCTTCACTTTGAATCCGTGCATGAAACTATTGAGCGTGACATTGATGCAGCAGAGTTCTTTGAGGAATTCTGCAAGGTCAACGCTGACTGGGGAGACCCAGGGGGCATCTTCATTGACAGGGTGAGGAGCTACCATTTACGCAGTGGTTATCCTGAGTATCAGATTGACATATCCAATCCGTAAAGTGTATGCGGCGTTGCATGGTAACATGCAAATGAAAATCCCCTCTGAATAACTTGGAAGCCCTAACGTAAAGCCGAGGGTGACAGGGAGCAAGGGTAATGCCAGCTTGAGAGAAGTAAGCGAGGGGACATCCCATGTGGATGGTGCGGTACTCCAGACGACAAACATCGTTATACCGGGTGTGCTATGGAAACATAGTGTCGTAGGGTGCAGAATACTACGGTATAGGTGGTAACAGTTGCAATCTTGGTTCAATCAATCTCTATAACATGATTGACGATAAGTTCACTCGCGAGGCCCATGTCAACTATGACCGCTTGGGGACTGTTGTGAACATTGCTGTCCAGGCACTCGATGAAATCCTTACTTATGGCTATGATATGCAGCCGTTAGACTTGAACCGCAAGGTTATCGATGACTGGCGCAGCATAGGCCTGGGTATCTTCGGGCTTGCGGATGCACTGGTTGCTATGGGCATCCGTTATGGCAGTGAGGAGTCCATCGAATTCGTCTCAGATGTCATGGAACACATCATGCTCTATGCATTGGAAACATCGTCAGACCTGGCTCATCACTATGGCTCCTTCAGAAAGTATGATTTCGAGAAGATTTGTGAGTCTCCGATAATCAAAGCTTTCCCTTGCATGAGGGACAAGATAGAGATAGATGGTCTCCGCAATGGCTCACTGCTCTCCATCGCTCCGACAGGCACTATTTCCCTGTTTGCCGGGCGGTTCACTGGTGGCGTTGAGCCTATGTATCAGGTGGCATACGAGAGAACTTCCCATTCTACTGAGGACGAAGGAAAAACCTTCTTTGTCTACGCTCGTGGCGTGGAAGACCTCCTGAAATACCACGGGATTGACCCTCAGAAAATCACGGTGGACGAGATTAAGGCGCGATTCCCATTTGTCATCGAGTCCCATGAGGTGCCGTGGAAAGAGCGTGTAGCACTCCAGGGTGTAATGCAGGATTACGTTGATAACTCCATCAGCTCCACGGTAAACCTGCCTAACAGCGCAACATGGGAAGACATTCGTGACATCTACATGTTTGCATGGGAGCAGGGGCTCAAGGGAATAACCGTGTTCCGCGATGGGTGTAAGCGTGGCAACATCCTTGGCGTATCTAAGGATGAACCTGCTGAACATCAGTTCAATACGGTTGAACCAATGAAGCGTGGCAGTACATACCGTGTCGATGGCTCCACATTCAAACAGCGTACAGCATGTGTTCCTTCCATGTATGTCACGGTAAACAAGTCCGATTCAGGTGACCTCATGGAAGTATTCACTAATGCCAGCGGTGGTTGCCAGGCAAACATTAATACCATTACTCGCCTGGTTTCCCTTTTACTGCGTGCAGGTGTCAAGAGGGACACTGTAATCGAGGAGCTTCGTGAGAATCAGTGCCCTGCATGTCAGGCCCTCAGAAGGCAGGGAAAATCCCTTTCCCTGAGCTGTGGAAATGCCATTGCAGATGCCATGACAGCTATGCTGGACGATGAATCCACGGTTGAGCATGATGGCTACCTGGTATGCCCTGAGTGTGGCAAGCATACCCTGAGACCGGAGGGCAAATGCTTCACATGCAGTAACTGTGGCTATAGCAAATGTGATTGAGGTGATTCGATGGGACGTATTTATGACTTAGGATTAAAGGTAAACTGTAGTGTATCCGTGTTTGCTACTGATGCGGAGGATGCGGTGGAACAGGCGGTAACTCAGGTCGAGAGTGGCTTGGTTGACCTGGGATTCGATAATCCCGATGCCACCGTGGAGAGCATTGAAACAAACGATTGAGGAACGCATCAAAGCACTGAGACTGCAAATCATGATTCATAGCATTATCTATTACGAAATGGATAACAATATAATCAGTGATGCTGAGTGGTCAAAGCGTGCTATGGAACTCGTGGAATTGCAGAGGAAATACCCCTCTGTATCCACGGTGTTCGATGAGGCGTTCAAAGATTTTGATGGTAGCACTGGTTTCGATTTGCTGCGCTATGCAGACGATAGAGCCAGGGGCAAAGCTAAATATTTGTTAAGAATAGAAGGGAAGTTAAAAGAATGATTAAGACATTAGGCGTACACAATCTTGAGGAAGCACTTGCATCCGCCGGGCTTCCGATGTGCTTGCATATTGATTCACTGAAAGCATCGGAGGACAGGGGAAAGAAGCTTGGTCATGCCCTGGTTGGCAGTGGGCACGATAAGTTCCTGCGTGGTATCCTTGTGAGCTTCAGGTTACAGGCTCCACGGTATTTTTACCAGCAGTTGGATACCTACCATTTTGTTGAGAGCGTGAGTAGCCAGTCCACTATGCATTGCATCGATGAATTCAATCTGAATACAATGCTCGCTCCTGCTACTGACCAGGTGATTGCAACGAGATTCAAGCAGCTGGTACAGATGTACAAGGATGGCAGGATTCCATTGTCCGTGGTGAAGGCATCGCTTCCGGAGGGGCTCATGCTTTACCGTGACTGTGTGACCAATTATCAGCAGTTGAAAACCATTTATAAGCAGCGCAGGAATCACAGGCTCGCTGAATGGCAGGAGTTCTGTGATTGGATTGAGACATTACCTATGTTTAAGGAGTTGGTATTAGATGAAATTGGGTGATTACGTAGAGGTTACTAATGGAGATTTCGCAGGAAAGCAGGGCTGTGTCACTGCTATTGAAAGCAATAACATGGTCCGCATTGACAATAAATACTGGTTCGTTGCTGAAGATGTGAAGCCAATCGCTCCAATTGTTGAAGTGAAATACTTTGATAAGCGTTGCAAGCTTGAGCAGAACGGTGATTGGATTGACCTTAAGGCAGCAAAGGATTTCCATTATCATGCAGGGGATGCCCTCATGATACCGCTGGGAGTGGCAATGAAGCTTCCAAAGGGATACGAAGCTCACATGCTCCCACGGTCCAGCACATTCAAGAGATATGGTATCATCATGACCAACTCTATGGGCATCATTGATGAAGCATACTGTGGCGATGATGACCAGTGGCATTTCCCTGCATGGGCATTGCGCGAAGGTCGCATCAAAGCCGGTTCCAGGATTGCACAGTTCCGCGTGGTAAAGCACCAGCCAGCATTGCATTTTGCTGAGACTCCAAAGCTGGGCTATAAGAACCGCGGTGGCTTCGGGAGCACTGGTAAATGATTGTCCGCGTTCTCGTGGATTTGAATGATGAGGGGTGGCTATACCTCCTCACCATTCAAACAGAGGACAAAGATGCGCTCTTTGAATTACTGAAGGAGCACAGCCATGACGTGAGGTTCATCGAAGAAAAAGATGAACCCTCCAAGAGGGACACAGGTGACCGCAAGCTGGACGATGGAAGCATTGTCCTGCGTTGCCAGTCCTTTGGGGACAAGGTTGGTGCGATGTACGCCTTTGGCAAGAGCCCAGGCAAGATGTGTACCATAGAAAAGGCGGTGGCAGTATGAAAGATACCATTGCCCAGTTCATGGATGACTATCATAACGGCAGGATTTCCTTGGTGGATCTGCAACGCAGATTGGCATTTGACCAGTGGAAACAGGACAGCAAATATACTAGGCTCATAGAGTACGTTCCTAACATGAGATGCCCGGAAGATATTGTGCTCGCCAAGTATGATTACTTGGAACTCTATAGCTGTCTTATGAAGCTAAGGAACCGGGTGCCAAGCAAGACTTGGAAAATCCTGTGCATGGTTGCATATGGATATACCCAGGAACATATCGGTCAACGGTTGAACATAGGTCAGCCAGCGATTAGCAAACGTATCAGCAGGGTAGTTCCCATAGCTGAGAAGCTGAATCTCAAAGAATTATTGCGTGCCGTGATTGCGTGGAAGCAATAAAAAATGGGGGAGCATTGAAACTCCCCCTTGATTATCAGTGAATACTATGCTATAATATAGATGAACAGTAAAGCAGGTGTCTCGCCACCTATATCCCAAGTGTGAAAGTGTAAAGCAGGTGTCTCGCCACCTATATCCCAAGTGTGAAAGTGTAAAGCAGGTGT
>JBJDWY010000095.1:37645-39289 GCA_051866255.1 Anaerovibrio sp.
CTCGCCACCTATATCCCAAGTGTGAAAGTGTAAAGCATAGAGGGGGAGCAATCCTCCTCTATTTATTTACTGGAGGAAAATATGAATGTACAATATAATGACTTTGGATTATACACCGTTGATAGGGAATACCTGAGATACCTCCATGAACATGACAGCGAGGTTCAGTTTTCTGAGCATAAACCATACGAGAAGAAGCCATTCGTAGGTATAATAGCTTTCATTGGAGCGTATACATATTTCATTCCATTGACATCAGCAAAGCAAAAACACTCTCATTGGAAAACGGTGGACAAGGCGCACTATCTTATCTACGAAATAATAGACAAGGCAAAGGTGTCGGAGAAAGACATCACCAAACCATACAATGACAGTGAGGTAATCAAGATATTCGCTGCTCTTGATATAAAGAAGATGATACCTGTACCTAATGGGCTTTATTCAAAGATTGACTTTAATAAAATAGATGATAAAAAGTACAAAAAGTTATTGATGTATGAGTTCCAGTTTTGCCAGGACATCCAGGATGGTATCTTGGTAAAAGCAAAAGAAGTATATACAAAACAAAAGTTCACTGGCAAAGTGTTTCCTATGTTTTGCAATTATACAAAGCTAGAACATGCATGTAACAATTACATAGTGCCATAATACCAGGGCTGTTGCAGAGGATTTCTGTGACAGCCCTGTTTTTCTAGAGTATGCCTTCCATGTGAAGCTCCATGTTATGAAGGTCACGCTCAAGCATACGCCTGTAATTCAAAAGCTCCTTCATTTCAAGCGCAGTAAAGCAGTCTTCGTTGTCTTTATAAGGCTTTGTTGCAGCATCTTTTATGCCAACGAGTACATCGTACAGCAATTCTTCTTCGCGGAGGTACACTTGCCAGGCATGACATACAATCCCTGGCGTAGAGTTGAATATATCGTATATAACACCATCTATACAACAAACAATATGGTCTGGAGAAGACCTATCGGACTCTTTAGCCCTAACACATAATACAAACCTACCTGATGGATGCTTAGCAGCAAAGTCATACAAGGTTTCTCCGTAACATCTCGTTAATGCAACCGCCTTAGTATTTAAATAAGTGCCAATACAGTGCGCTGACATGAACTCCCTTGACATTTCTATGCCAAAATTACATAGCTCACGGTATGCCTTGTCATAGGGTATATCAAAGGCCAATGCAACAGCACGGATAGAACAGTCTCCTGTCTTTATTTTCTTTGGATTAACATTAAACTCGCAAAACACCTCGCCATCCTTTGGTTTCGGTAAATCATATAGCATAACAATCCCTCCATTGTATCATATTTCCAGTTTTCACTTTGTCATATTCACCATTTTATCACATTAGAAAAGCGTGGGGAATACCCACGCTCAAATAACCCTCAATGTACGGAATGTAACCGATGTATTATTGAACCACACCGAATCATTAAATGATCCACCTATCTTATAGGTTTTCATGATTTCAATAATGGCATCGATAAAATCATTGCCTTCATTGTCTACATCGGATTCATTTTTAAATATATGCTCCAGTGTTTGCAGATACTTTCTCAGCGCAAGGTCAATATGTGTATAGACCTCCCTATATAATCTTGCAATATCTCTCAAATACTCCCGTTTTCTCAGTTTTT
>JBJDWY010000096.1:0-38935 GCA_051866255.1 Anaerovibrio sp.
TAAGGTCAGCTTGAACGCCTGAAGGTTCAAGGCATGAACTTTATTTACCACCCATCACCATATATTGCCCCGCTTCCCCAGCGGGGCAATTTTAATATCGAAGTAACAATCTAAGCTTTACGATTTATCACTCTGTAAGCAGGTATGTCAGCAAACCAACGAAAATCCTTGAGTGCAGCCTCGCTTCTTAGTGAGTGCGAGCGCAAGCGAAGCAGGAACTTAGAAGCGTGAGGCTGTGCTAAGAGCGAGAGCGTGTTTTCGTGGTTGCTGACATACCTGCGCTATAAAGCACAGAAATAAAAAGAAAGGAGCTATCATATCCATGGAAGAAAAGCTTTTATCCGCCATCTCCACGGTCGGCTTCCCCATCGTTGTCTCCTGCTACCTGCTGGTAAAATTCCAAGCCACGCTGGACAGGTTTTCCAACAAGGTGGATGAGCTGATACTGGAGCTGCGCAACGGCTACTATTATATGAATCCCCATCATCCCAACAATGCCGCATAAGCAAATAACAAAAACAAACAATCTAATAAATATACAAATAAAAAAGATGGTTTTGACGTACAGCATGTATGGAATGCATTACATGTACATCAAAACCATCTTTTATTTTACTTTACTTTCAATTTAATACTTAATATCAACTTGCTATTTACAACCAACAAAAAATTCTGCCGTATCCATATATGGAAACACTGCTAAAATTATATCCTAAACCTCCTGCTTGCCATACATGTACTCATAATACTGCTTCTTCATTTCCTTCCTGGTCTTCACCGGCGGCCACAGCTCCCCCAGGGCATCCTCCCGCATGGCAGCCGCCAGATGAGGATACAGCTGGGGATTGTCCGCGCTCATGTCCCGGATCAGCTCCTTGACCTTCTGGCGCACCGTATGGCCATCATGAGGGCATGGTGAAGGCACCGGCGCAAAGCCGTGATACTGGACTGCCTCCCTGATTTCCTGCTCCCGGAAATACACCAGGGGACGGATAACCGTCAGATCAGTCTTGTCCAGATAGGTCTTCGGGGTAAAGGTATGCAGCTGCCCGGAATACAGAAGGCTCATGAAGAAGGTCTCCACCGCATCATCATGATGATGGGCGTATGCCACCTTGTTGCAGCCCTGCTCCACCGCATAGCGGTTCACCGCCCCCCGGCGGAAGAAGGCGCAGGTATAGCAGGGATCCTTGCCCTGCTGGGCCTCAATGGTGCCTGCAATATCCACCTCAAAGCTGGCAAAGGGAATCTCCAGCTCCGCCATAAACTCCCCGATCCGCTTCGTATCAAAATCCGGGGAAAACATGGGATTGATAGTCAGCGCCATCAGCTCAAAGTCCTTCTTCAGCCGCTTTCGCATCATGGCCATGGCGTAGGCAAGGAAAATGCTATCCTTGCCCCCGGACACGCCAATCAGAATCCTGTCCCCGTCCTCAATCAGTTCAAACTCCGTAATCGCCCGCATCAGCTTGCTAAAGTAAAGCTGGGGCAGCTGAAACTTCATCCTGTGCACACATCCTGTCCTATTATAACTTGAAGCCGCCTACACCTTTATGGCACGTTCCTTATAACTTAAAGCCGCCTACCCCGGCCAGCACATGGGCGCAGTCGCAGTTGTCCTCGTCCGCATCCAGCTCTGCCAGCAATGTCATAATCAGCCTGCGGAAATTGCCGCTGTTGGCTGCCATGGCATCCATGACCTCCTGATGGGTAAGCTTGGTCTCGGAAATGCCTGCCGCCATGTTGGTCACCATGGAGATAGTTGCATAGCACATCTCCGCCTCCTGGGCAAGAGTAACCTCCGGCACATTGGTCATACCCACCAGGTCGCCCCCCAGCAGGGAGAACATCCTGATTTCCGCCGGTGTCTCATAGCGAGGGCCGTCAGTGCAGACATAGGTGCCGCCATTTACTACATGAATCCCCAGACGGCTGCCAATCTCCTTGATTTTCCTTCTCAGGTCAGGGCAGTACGGATCCGTCACATCCACATGGACCACGCCCCTTTCGCCCCCTTCGTAGAAAGTGCACACCCGGTTCTTGGTAAAATCCAGGAACTGATTCGGCAGCACGAAATCCCCCAGCTGCATGGCCTTGTTCAAAGAGCCTACTGCCGTGGTGGAAATAATCTTCCGCACCCCCAGCTTTTTCAGTGCATAAATGTTGGCACGGTAGTTAATCTTGTGAGGCGCGATAGAATGCTTGCTGCCGTGCCGGGCCAGAAACGCCACTTCCTTGCCTGCATAGGTGCCTACCTGCAGCTCCACCTCCCCATAGGGAGTCTCCACCTTTTCCTGCCTTACATTTTCCAGCATATCAGGGTCATATACCCCGGAACCGCCAATAACCGCTATCTTTACCATAAAATCTCCTCCTGTTACCTTCATTTATCTTATCTTCACTTATTTCTCGCCAAAGACATGCCGATGCCGATGAAGCTCAGGGCGCAGAACACCCGGAAAATCACCTGAATGGCCGACAAAAGGTGCACATTGTCACTGCCGGTCAGGGACTGCACGCCGCACCACGCCAGCAGCATGGTCACCAGCGCCATGGAAATGGACTGGCCGAAAAGCCGCATGGTGGATACCAGCGACGAGGTAGTGCCATAGTATTTGGGCGGCACCGCCCCCATGATGGCATTGTTGTTAGGGGAGGAAAACAGGGCAAAGCCCAGCCCCACCAGCATCAGAATCAGCCCCGTCTGCCAAATGGGCGTCCCACCATCCAGAAATGACATCAGCAAAAGCCCCAGGCAGGTAATCCCCATGCCCACGGAAGCCACCTTGCCGGGATGAATCCTGTCGGAAAGTGCCCCCGCCTTGGGTGAAAGCAGTGCCATCACCACAGGCTGCAAAAGGATAATCCCCCCTGCCATGGAGGCGGAAAAGCCCAAAATAATCTGCAAGTACAGAGACATCAAAAAGCTGATGGCAAAGGTGGCACTATAATGGAGCATGGCCGCCAGATTGCTGAAAGTGAACACCCTGTTGCCCTTAAAAATCCTGATATCCAGGCAGGGGTTCGCCACCCTGTACTCAATGCAGGCAAAGGCCAGCATCCCCAGAACGCCCAGTGCCAGCACCACCTTGCCCAGCTCACTGCTGTTAATCTCCGCCAGGCCGTATAGCAGCGTTGGCGCAGCCAGCATGTAGCACAGGCTTCCCTTCACATCGAGCCGTGCTCCCTTGTCCCCGTACCATTCCTGAGAGATGCCGCGGATCATCCAGATACTGATGAGCACCACTGCCGCCGTTGCCACAAAGATGCTGCGCCAGCCCACCAGCTCGCAGAGAAAGCCGCTGATAACGGGCCCCAGGGACAGGCCGCTATAGGTGGAGGCGGCGGAATAGCCGATAACCCTGCCCCGCTCCGTAGGCGGATGGGAGGAAACCAGTAGCGCCATGCCCGGACCGAAAATCAACGACATAACGCTTCCCTCAATAAATCGTATGACATTCAGCATTTCTATGGAAGTGGCAAAGGCACCTGCCAGAAATGTCAATGAAAACAGCCATTGCCCCATATGATACACCCTGCGCCTGCCCAAAATATCCGCCAGCTTGCCTGTAGGCAGCGTAAACATGGCAGCTCCCAGCAAATACCCGAACACCACCCAGCTGAGGTCATTGGCGCTGGCACCGAATTCCTGGCCGATAGCCGGTACTGCCACATTGATGCCGGAACCGGCAAAGGGCCCGATGAATGAAGTAATTATAACCGCCAGAAAAAGGCACCTGGCAGTCCTGGGCTCCAAAACCGCCTCACCGGCTCCGGCAGCTCCGTGAGCTCCATTATTATCTGTAGCCCGATTATTATCTTCGCGCAAAAAAATCACTCCCTTTCAGTACATATATATTGTACACCATCGGGGAGTGATTTTCTATAGCCTGCTGCAAATAAAACGAATTACAGCATCAGATTATCTGCATTACCTGCATTACCTACATTATCTACAGCATTTACGGCATTTACACGAACATCATCTGCATGATATGCGCTTCTGCCTTATTTGCTCTGGGAAGCCAGAATCTCCACAGCCTTGGCGAGAGCATCCTCTACACCGGCAGGGTTCTTGCCGCCGGCCTGAGCCATATCAGGACGGCCGCCGCCACCGCCGCCAACCAGCTTGGCAGCTTCCTTGATGACCTTGCCTGCATGGGCACCGGCAGCCACAGCCGCCTTGGAAGCCTTCACCACCAGGCTTACCTTGCCCTCTGCCTCATTGACAGCAGCCAGCACAACCACGCCGGTATCCAGCTTGTCGCAGGTCATATCGGCCATGCTGCGCAGGTCATCCATGTCATTGGCAGCCACCTTGGCGGCAATCACGCTGAAGGCGCCTACGGACTGTACCTGGTCACCCAGTGCCGCTGCATCAGCCTTGGCCTGCTCGGCATGAATGGCATCAAGCTGCTGCTGCATGTCCTTGGACTGGGCCAGCACATCATCCACACGGGCAAGGACGTCTTCCTCATGGCACTTCAGCTTGGCAGCAGCCTCGGCAACCACCTTCATCTTGCCAAAGGCATAGTCAAGGGCAGCCTGGCCGGTAATAGCCTCAATACGGCGCACACCGGCAGCTACACCGGTCTCGCTGATGATCTTGAACAGGCCGATCTGGCCAACATTGGTCACATGGGAACCGCCGCACAGCTCCATGGAGAAGCCAGGTACGCTGACAACCCGTACTACATCGCCGTACTTCTCACCAAAGAGGGCCATGGCCCCCTTGCCGGTGGCCTCATCCTTGGACATGTGCTCGATGACTACATCGGTGCCCTTGAGGATTTCCCGGTTCACCAGCTCCTCCACATCAGCCAGCTGCTGGGCGGAAACAGGCTCGAAGTTGGTGAAGTCAAAGCGCAGGCGGTCTGCATTTACAGAGGAACCGGCCTGATTTACCTGCTCGCCTACCACACGCTTCAGGGCAGCCTGCAGGAGATGGGTGGCAGTATGGTTGCGGGCGGAAGCCAGCTTCACGTTCTGGTCAACCTTGATTTCCACCTTGTCGCCAACCTTCAGCTGGCCTTCCTCCACATAGCACTCATGGTATACGGTGCCATCCGGCAGCTTCTTGGCATTGACAGCCTGAATCCTGCCAAACTCGGTAACCAGCACGCCCTTGTCACCAACCTGGCCGCCGCCCTCTGCATAGAACGGGGTAACATCCAGGATAATGCCTGCCTCATCACCATCCTGCAGCTCGTCAACCAGGGCGCCATCCTTCCAGATGGCCACCACCTTGCCCTCACGGGCAGACAGGTCAACCTTCAGGGCTGCGGTATCGATGCCCTGCAAATCAGGGATAGCATAACGCTCATTCTCCGCACGGGCAGCACGGGCGCGGTCACGCTGAGCCTGCATTTCCTTGTCAAAGGCTTCCTTGTCCAGCTCCATATCGTTCTCATGGAGGATTTCCTCAGTCAGCTCCCAAGGGAAACCGAAGGTATCATACAGCTTGAAGCCCAGCTCCCCGGACAGGGTGTTGGAACCTGCCGCCTTGGTCTCAGCCATGTAGCCGTCCAGAAGCTCAATGCCCTGCTCCAAGGTTGCGGAGAAGCGGTCTTCCTCCAATGCGATAACCTTCTTGATGTACTCCTTCTTCTGGCCGAGAGCCTCAAAATCGCTGGCCTCTGCGTAGATATCGCAGACTGCATCCACGGCACCCTCCAGGAACTTGTCCTTGATGCCCAGCATGCGGCCATGGCGGACAGCCCGGCGCAGGATGCGGCGCAGCACGTAGCCCCTGCCCTCGTTGGATGGCAGGATGCCGTCCATGATCATGATGGTCATGGAACGGGCATGGTCAGCAATCACCTTCAGGGAAATGTCCTTCTCGGCATCAGCACCGTACTGAACGCCGGAAACCTTGGATGCATACTCGATAATCGGGAACAGGAGGTCAGTCTCAAAGTTGTTCTTTACCCCCTGCATAACGGAAGCAATACGCTCCAGGCCCATGCCGGTATCGATGTTCTTGTGCTCCAAATCGTTGTAGGTGCCTTCCTCAGTCCTGTCAAACTGGGTGAACACGTTGTTCCAGATTTCCAGATAGCGGTCACAGTCACAGCCTACGCCGCAGGTAGGGCTGCCGCAGCCCCGCTCCTCCCCCAGGTCAATGAAAATCTCCGTATCAGGTCCGCAAGGGCCGGGGCCGATTTCCCAGAAGTTGTCCTCCAGCTTCACGATATGAGTCGGGTCAAAGCCAGGCTGTGCCTTCCACAGCTCCTCTGCCTCGGTATCCTTCGGATAAATGGACGCCCACAGCTTGTCTTTTGGCAGCTCCAGCACCTCGGTCAAAAACTCCCAGGACCAAGGAATAGCTTCCTTCTTGAAATAATCACCAAAGGAGAAGTTGCCCAGCATCTCAAAATAAGTCTGATGACGGGCAGTACGGCCTACATTCTCAATATCGCCGGTACGCACGCAGCGCTGGCTGGTGGTAATACGTCCGCGAGGCGGCTTTACCTTGCCGGTGAAATACGCCTTGAAAGGCGCCATGCCTGCACCCACCATCAGGAGAGTCGGATCATTCTCCGGAATCAAGGAGGCACTTGGCAGCCTCAGATGACCTTTCTTCTCAGCAAAAAACTGGAGATAAGCCTCCCGCAATTCATTACCTGACATTTTCTTCAAAATAATCTACCCCCAAATAAGGAATTTCTTACGCATTATGCTATGTTATACTATGCCTCAATGCACAATAACCGCACACTAACTCTACTAGTATATCACACATCGAGCAAAATGGCACAAAAAATTTCCTCATTTCCTCATTCATTTACTCCAATTTTACAGCACCCTGCGCCTGCGCTGCTTCCTCTGGCACATATCAAGATCCGCCTTTTCCAGCACCCGGCGCAAATCATCCCGCACGGACTCCGCTGTGGAAATGCCGTAGGAAATACTCAGGGGCTGATTCTGAATCCGATACTGGTCATACTGTTCCTTGAACATGCGCATAATATCCTTGGCCTCGTTCTCATCCGTATTCACCAGCACAATGGTAAACTCATCACCGCCCACCCGGTAGACCATGGCATCCTCAGGCAGCGCCAGCTCCATGACCATGGCAGTCATCCGGATATACTCGTCCCCTGTGGCCTTGCCATAGGTATCATTTACCATCTGCAAGCCGTCGCAGTCAGCACTGACAATGCTGATAGGCAGTGAATCCGCCGTCAGCTTCTCCAGATCACGCATCAGGCTGTTGCGGTTCCCCAGCCCCGTCAGGCTGTCCGTCATGGCCATCCGGTTCAGCTTCCGCTTCAGCTTCTCGCTTTCCGACACATCATTAATCAGCCCCACGATGCCCACAATATTGCCCCGGTCATCCCTGATAGGCTCCTTGACAATCTCCAGAAACTCCTGCACACCGTTCTGGAAAATCTCAATCACATAGCGGCAGCCCTTGCCGGAGCGCATGACCTCCCGGTCCTTCTCCATGGCCAGCAGGGCATTTTCCTTGTCCTCCCGGATTTCCACATCGGTCTTGCCCCGGATGGTCCACCCCGGCTCATCCTTGTCCCTCAGATGGTGCCAGTACTGGGTACAAAAAACATATCTCCCTTCTGCATCCTTCAGGTAGATATTGGCCGGCAGCAGGCTCAGAATCTTCTCCATTTCCTCAAAGGTCATGGAATCGCTGAAATAGCTTGCAGCCCCGCCAGACATATCCTTATCTCCCATTCTCCCACATCCTCTCATGTAACATCTATTCGTATCATATCTGCTCACACCATATCTGCTCACATCATATTTGCTTGCATCATATATATCATCTATATTCTCTCACAGCTCAGCCTTCTCCTGCCAGTGCCGCTGCATGACAGCCAGCAGCTTTTCCAAATCAATGGGCTTCGCCAGATGCTCATTCATGCCGGCAGCCTTGGACTTATTCACATCCTCGGCAAAGGCATTGGCGCTCATGGCCACAATCGGCAAAGTGCTCGCATCTTTTCTCCGCAGCCTGCGTATGGCCCTTGCCGCCTCCAGCCCGTCCATCACCGGCATCTTGATGTCCATCAGCACCAGGTCATAGTAGCCCTTTGGTGACTCCTTGACCTTGGTCACCGCAATCTGCCCATTCTCAGCACATTCCACCTTGGCGCCGGTTTCCTCCAGCACCGTGGCAGCAATCTCCCTGTTCAGCTCATGATCCTCCACCAGGAGTATCCGCCTGTCCGAAAAATCATTTTTGGCAAACTCCTGCAGCCGGATATCCCTGTGAGGCTCCACCTCTCCCCGGGCAATCTTCATGCGGAAGGTAACCGTAAAGGTGCTGCCCCGGTTCAGCTGGCTCTCCACCCCGATATCCCCATCCATCATCCTGATGATGTTGCGTGTAATGGCCATGCCCAGGCCTGTGCCCTGGATTTTCTGCACCCTCTTGTCCTTGGCCCGCTCAAAGGGCTTGAACAGGGTTTCCAGCGTGCTCCGGCTCATGCCGAAGCCGGAATCCTGGCAGACAAACTCATACTCCGTAACAGTCTTCCTGTCCAGGGGCTTCTCCCGGAAGGAAATCCTGACACTGCCCCCTACAGGCGTATACTTCACGGCGTTGCCGGCAATATTGGTGAAAACCTGCTGCAGCCGCATCTGGTCGCCTTCCACAAAATCATGGGCAAGCTCGCCTATCTCCACGCTGAAGCTCAGCTTCTTTGCCGCCACCTGGGAGGACAGCATGCTGGCCATATTGCCTAGCAGCTCCCTCAGGCTGAATGTCTCCTTCTTCAAGGAAAGATTGCCTGACTCAATCTTTGACAAATCAAGGATATCGTTAATCAGGGACAGCAGATGATTGCCTGCCCCCAAAATCTTGTCCAGGCAGTCCTTTACCTTCTCCGGCTCATGGAGATGCATACCGGCAATAGCCGCCATGCCCAGAATGCCGTTCAGGGGCGTGCGCACATCATGGGAAACACTGCTGAGGAACTGGGACTTGGCCTCGTTGGCAGCCTGTGCCATCACCAGCTGCTGCTTTTCCTCATGCTCCCTGGTCACATTGCGCCCCAGGAGATTCAGAAGCTGCTTGCCATCCTTGCTGATGGTAAAAAACATGTTGACCTCATGCCATTCATATTCCTTGGTGCCGGGATAGCGCACAGGATACTCAATCCCGCCCAGATAGCCCGTCCTGCCCCTCTGCCGGAAAAGAGTGTCCATGCTGACGATTTTCTTCATTGCCTCGATATACGCCGGTGGCACCATGCTCATATTGGCTATAGAAGCCTCAGAAAATTTCTTGTACCGCCGGAACAGGGCAACTGTCCGTTCCAACCCCGTGCCCTCGATAATAAAAAACTCGTCATTTTCCAGATTGACAATAAGATTGTAGCCATAAAGCATCTTTGTGATTTCCGATAACGCCTGGTCGGTTTCCACCTGCATCATGTAGTTATCTCCCCATTCAAAAAAAATTTATCAGGATAAATCTATATTGTATTCTTTATCCATAATTTGTATTCTTTCTCCATAATCGCCATATATACTACATATTCTATATTCTACATGAAAAACAAAAATCCTGCAAAAAAATATATCCGCACCAAAAGCTGATGCGGATATATCGAAGTCTTTAACTTAAAAGCCCGGCTGCAACAGGATTTCAGCTGGCAGGGCCGAACTCATTGGCGCCCTCGTTGCCCTTCATCACAGCCAAAGCTATGACAACGGCAATATCCAGTGCGCTGACCAGGTTCGTCACCAGGCTGTTATCAAAGAAATACACGCCGAAGCTGAGCACGGCCGGCACAATAACTGCCAGCAGCCATTTGCCGCCCTTGCCCAGGTCATGCAGCCGCCTGATGCCCAGGCACACCGTAACCAGGTTGGAAAAAAGCCCAATCAGCAATCCCCCAATATACATGGTACCGCCCGTCTCCATCGTCTCCAGCTGGCCGGTTACCATCATTGCGGCACTGAACAGCATCATCACCACCACAGCTGCAACTATGGTGGCAAGATAATACATGATATACTTCTTGCGGTTCAGCCTGCCGCCAATCATTTTCTCCAGCATCAATTACCATCCTTTATCGCTTATAACTTGTAACTTACAGCTTGAACTGAGCCAGGGAGTTCTGCAGATCCTGTGCCTGCTCAGCCAGCTTGCGGCTGGCATCTGCAATCTCCAGCATGGAAGCAGTCTCCTCCTCGGTAGCAGCGGATACAGTCTCTGCCTCGCTGGCCACCGCACGGCTCATGGAGTTAATCTTCTCAATGGCCTCGTTAATCTTCATGGTGCTGTCAGCCAGGACAGTCACCGCATTTTCCATGGTGTTGGAGTTGTCAGCCACCACGGATACCATCTCGGCAATATGGGCGAAGGAGCCGCCGGCATCCTTCACGGCACCGGTACCGCTCTTTACCTGCTCAACGCCGGACTTCATAGCCTTTACGGCATTCTCGGTATCCTTCTGGATGCCTACTACCACGGCAGCAATCTCACCGGCAGAAGCCTGGGACTGCTCTGCCAGCTTCCTTACTTCCTCGGCCACAACGGCAAAGCCCCTGCCGTGCTCACCGGCCCGGGCAGCCTCGATAGCCGCATTCAATGCCAGCAGGTTGGTCTGCTCGGCAATAGAAGAAATGGTGTCAATGATAACGCCAATCTGCTGGCTCTGCTCGCCAAGGCGCTCAATAACCTCTGCAATATGGGTAACAGTAGCATCAATAGTTTCCATGTTGTTCACCGCAGTACCTACATTGGCACGTCCCTGCTCTGCCACTTCGTCAGTCTCCTGAATCTTGTGGCTGCTCTCACGAATCGTAGCGGAGAATTCCTCCATGTGGGCGGTCAGGTTGCTGACATTGCCGGAAGCAGTCTCCACCTCAGTAAACTGCTCGCTGCAGGAGCCTGCCACATTCATCACGGACTCAGCAATGGACTTGCTGACAGTAGCCGCCTGCTCGGATGTGGAAGTCAGCTCCTCAGAAGCCGCTGCCAGATACTCGGCAGTCTCCACAATCTGCTGCATCAGCTTCAGAAGCTTGCCCTGCATATCATCCATGGCGTGAGTCATAACGCCCAGCTCATCCGGCCTGGCAGCCAGTGCCTGCATCTCTGCTGCATCCTCCTGATGGGCACGGAAGTCGCCATCACCCATCCACTGGATATGCTTGGTAACCAGCTGAATCGGCGTAGCAATGCGGTTGCCCATGTAAACGGCAAAGGCCACGAACAGGACAAGCAGAACGATGATAACGGCTACCGCCTTGAGGATGCTGCTCTGCAGCTCATCATGCAGCAGCGCCTCCTCCTCGGCTACCTGGGCATCAATCTGGTCAATCCAGACGCCGGTGCCGATTACCCAGCCCCATGGCTGGAAGCATACAGTATAGTTGCGCTTTGGCAGCGGAGTGGTCTCATTTGGCTTGGCAAACATCAAATCAGTGAAGCCGCCGCCCTCCTTGAGGCCGTTGGCAAGCATTTCCTTGATGAAATAAGTGCCGTTCGGGTCCACCAGGTCAATACGGGACTTGCCCTCGGAAGGACGCCCCAGAAGAACCACGTTCACGCCTTCCTTTGTATCAATCCAGAAGTAGCCCTTGCCATTGTCATAGCGCAGGTCACGCACCAGGTCAGCTGCCTGCTTCTGGGCCTGCTCACGGGTCAGCTCGCCGGCCTGCTCCTTCTTGTGGAGCTGCTCAAGGATGCTGAATGCCACCTGGGTTTCGCCCTTCAGGCTTGCTTCAACATTTGCCTCCAGATTTTCCCGGTAATGTGTCAGCTGGGCATCATTGTTCTGAATCTGGGAAAGGATAAAGAAACCGCCAATGAGCAGGCCCGTCGCCACCGCAACGCCCGCAATAACACCAATCAGCTGCACCTTGATAGACCTGAAATTCCCCATTTCTCTTAAATCTGTCATCGCACATACCCCCTAAAATAATTACACTTATCTATTTGCTTCATACATATCATCACTGTAGAAGCAATATCTGTTCTTGCCGCTGTTCTTTGCCTCATACATGGCGATATCCCCCTGATGGAGCAGGATTTCCAGCGGAATGCCTGCCTCCTCTCCTATGACAACGCCTATGCTGACGGATAATCCCCGGAATTCCTCCGTCCTGGCAAAAAACTCGTGCACATTATCCATAAACCTGTCCAGCTGGGACTGGATAACATCCCTGCTGTGCTCGCCACGCATGGCAACTACGAACTCGTCACCGCCCATGCGGACATTCATAGCTTCTGAAAAATTCTGCCGCAGAAGCCCGGCAAAGCCCACCAGGGCATCATCCCCGGCCTGATGGCCATACTTGTCATTGAGCTCCTTGAAGAAGTCCAGATCCATGTAGCAGATGGCAAGCCGCTCGCACCTGGCCAGCTTTTCCAGCTTGAAAAAGCAGTACCGCCGGTTCAATAGCCCTGTCAGCTCGTCAGTCTGAGCCTGCTGCAAAAGCTTCTTGCGATATGCTTCCTCCTTGGTTATGTCCTTGGCAACGCCTACCGTCCCCAGGAACTCGCCCTTTTCGTCATAGAGGGGCGTCTTCAGGGTGATCATTTCCCTGAGGCCGTCCTGCCCCATGACATGCTCACGGAAGCGGCAGGTCTTGCCGGCCTCCTTCACATCCTGCTCGGTCTCCAGGCAGACAAACTTGCCAGCCTTGTATTCCTCCTCGCTGAGCCCCCAGATATAGTAATGCTGCTTGCCACGGATGTCCTCCTTGGTCTTGTTCACTATCTTGCAGAAGGCGTCATTGACGCGCCAATGCTCCCCGTAGCGCCCCTTGAACCAGATGAGGTCCATGCTGGTGTCAATCACCGACTGCAGCTCCAGCTCCCACAGCCAGGCATCCTTCTTCAGCTTTATATCCTTCATCAGCCGGGCAAAGAGCAGCTTTGCCGTGTCAAAGGCCAGCCTGCCGGGCCACACGTCGTCCACAGCGGACAGCTCGCGGCACGACATGCCGGAAGCATCATCACTGCAAATAACGCACACAGCCCTCTCACCAGCCATGTCCCTGACACGCTCCGCTCCTGCACCGGCAGACTCTTTGAAGACAAGAACATCCGCCCCTTGCACATCAATCTCAGCGAAGCCGCCAGCCGTAATGAAGTTGTGGGAAAACCATTCCAAAGGCTCTACCGACTGCATTGCCTCGGCAGCCTCGGCCTCTATCCCCACCAGATAGATATTCAGGTCACATTTATACATGCACGGCTCACACCCCTTATTCCGCAAATAAATGTGGAATTTCCATGATTATTATCCTGTACATCTTTTAGTATTCGCTATTTAATTGAAAAATCCTTCTTTTTTTCATAATTATTTTGTAATTATGGGAAAAAATACCGAAAAAAAAGCCATCGAAAAAATCGACAGCTCTTTTTATGAGTAATTTTTAAAAAATTACTTGTTCACAGCATCCTTCAATGCCTTGCCAGGCTTGAAAGCAGGAACCTTGGCAGCGGCAATCTGAATCTCCTCGCCAGTCTGCGGATTGCGGCCAACACGGGCAGCACGCTCCCTAACCTCGAAGGTACCGAAACCAATAACCTGAACATTCTCGCCAGCAGCCAGGGACTCCTGTACAGTGCTGAAGAATGCGTTTACTGCTGCCTCAGTGTCCTTCTGAGTCAGCTCGGCCTTTTTTGCAACGTTTGCAATCAATTCTGCTTTTGTCATTTTACTAATCCCCTTTCGGTTTTTAATACGGAAGCTATGATACCACATCTTTGGGCGTTTGTCCAATATTTCTTAGAACTTTCATTCCTCACCGGGGGAATTTTCTGAAAGATAGTGCTGATTACCCATATATTTGGCACAATTTCTTCTTTTATGGTATTATTATAGGCGTGGTATGCAGGCCTGACTGCCGGCTGCCAATGCAAGCAATACAGAAAACGATGTGCGAGGTGCCTATTATGCTCATAAAAATTGACCACGACTTTTTGAACAAACTGACCGACACGGAGAAGAATGTCATCAGCTTCATCAACTCCAATGCAGAAAAAATCTCCAACATGTCCATCAGCGATGTGGCAGAGGCTACCTACTCATCCCCTGCCACCGTCTCCCGCACCATCAAGAAGTGCGGCATCTCCGGCTTTGCGGAGCTTCGCTACATGCTTACCCAGCATACGGAGGCCAAGCAGGATACCGCGGACATCAACGAGATTTTCAACAAGTCCCTGACGGAAATCAGCAACACCATCGACCAGCTCTCCATCGGTACCATCCTCAAGGCGGTGGAGGAAATCCAAAAGGCTGAGAAGATTTTTGTTTTCTCCAAGGGGCTTTCCAACCAGGTGGCATCAGAAATGACCTTGAAGCTGCAGGTGCTGGGAAAATGCGTCATCCTCAACACCGACTCCAACATCATGCAGGAGCTGAGCGGCCATTCAGACCAGAATTCCGTGGTTATCCTTTTTTCCATGTCAGGCAGTACCCCGGAGCTGATCTCTGCCGCCGAGCGAGCCTCCATGATGGGAGCCAGGATTATTTCCATTACCTGCGCCCCGCCGGAGCTGCCCCTGAACAAAATCGCCCACATCAAAATCCAGGGCTACAGCCACAGGAACCGCTCCTTCACCCGGGTGGATGTAACCTCCCGGCTGCCCCTCTATGTCATCAGCCGCATCCTCATTGACTACCTGATGATACAGCACCAGCAGAAAGAAGCCAGGAAGCTGGCACGGGAACGGGCAAAGAGCAATCGCAATTATCATGTGTGATATGATATGATGTGATGCTGTAGTGTAGTGTAGCGGCATATAACAAGACGGCATCAATGTGTGCCATCTCAGGCACGCTCGCGCTATTATCCACGCCTAGCGGTACTAAGCTCTCGCTGCGCCTGCGGCTTGCGAATCGCTAAGTACCGAGGCGCGTCTCAATGCCTGATGATGGCACACACAGATGCCGTCCAATTCGTGCCAATAGTGACATTCCACATTATGCGCTGACGTTCATGCCTCTGCTTATCGACAATTGCAATAGCACAAAATCATAAGATATAAACCTGTTCATATCAGCACGAACAAAAAACTGCTGGCATGTACCCAAAGAAAACTTTTGTTGCGCCTCGGTGCTTAGCGATACGCGAGCCGAAGGCGAAGCGTGAGCTTAGCATCCGTTAGGCGTAACGATAAGCGAGAGCGTGTTTTCGTGGGTACTGCCAGCAGTTTCGTATTTATGCTTCTGCTTTGTACTTTATACTGTATACTTTATACGTTGTATCTTGTATCCTGCAATTTATACTGAATTTACGAGTTGCGCACAGCTTATGCCTTGTTCACGGAGCCGCAGACCTCAATCTTCTGCTCCACATACTTCTGCACCTCAGCCATGCCCTGCTTGCAATACTTCTTCGGGTCAAAAGCCTCAGGATTAGCAGCCATGAACTCCTTCACGCCCTTGGTAAAGGCAATGCGCAGGTCAGTAGCATAATTAACCTTGCAGATACCGTTCTTCACGGAGGTAGTAACCTGGTCATCAGGCACGCCGGAAGTACCATGGAGCACCAGCGGAATATCCACCAGGTCACGGATAGTAGCAATCAGGTCGGTATTTACATGAGGAATCCCCTTGTACACGCCATGCGCTGTGCCTACGCCGATGGCCAGATAATCCACGCCGGTCTGCTCAACGAAAATCTTTGCCTCGTCAGGATTGGTATATGGATTGTCATCGCCACCGTCCAGGTCATCCTCCTTGCCGCCGACCTTGCCCAGCTCGCCCTCAACGGACACGCCGCCCGGATGGCAGGCATCCACAACGCTCTTAGTCAGGGCAATATTCTCCTCCAAAGACAGCTTGGAGCCGTCAATCATGATGGAGGTATAACCTGCACGATAAGCAGCCATAGCCCGGTCAAAGCTGTCACCATGGTCCAGGTGCATAACTACAGGCACCTTGCTCCGCGCAGCGGCAGCAGCCACGTTGGCATAATAATAATCCACGCCTGCATACTTGATAGTGCCCGGGGTAGTCTGCATGATAACCGGGGAATTCTTCGCCTCGGCAGCAGCCAGCACAGCCATAACCATTTCCATATTCTCAACATTGAAGGCACCGATGGCATACTTGCCCTTCTTTGCCTCCAGCAGCATCTCTTTTGCGGTAACTAACATCTTAAATTTCCTCCTGCCTGACAGCCCGAATTACTTCATCATCTTCATGAAACGCTTGCACATGTCACCCAGCAGCATGGCGTTCATCAGATGATCCTGTGCATGCACCATCAGGAAGCACAGCTCCATATCCTCGCCGCCGGCCTCCCTGGCAATCATATCAGTCTGGGAGTCATGGGCGCTCAGCACAGTCTCATACCCCTCGCTGATCAGCTTCTCGGCTGCATCCCAGTCCTTGTCAGCCATAGCGTCCATAGCCTTCAGGAACTGGGTACGTGCCTCACCTGCATAGGCTACGATTTCCATAGCCACCATTTCCATATCTTCCTTAGTCATTTTCAATATCCCCCTTAAAACATCTAAACATCTGAAATTAACACTCAACACTTTTAAATGATGCAATGCCGTATCCCGCAAAAGATAAGCCCTTACATCATACCACATTATCAGTCGTGATAATAGCCCTCTGCCCACTTCTGCTCGAACTCATCAAAGAGGGCATCGTTCTCAATGCAGTCATTCTCAGGCACCATAGCATCGATCTTGGCAATCAGTGCCTCCTTCTCAGGAGTCGGCTTGTACTCAGCCTTCAAAAATGCCTCCAGGATGTACTCGATAGTGCCTACGCCCAGCACACGGCCGCCGCAGCCGATGACATTGGCATTCAGGTTCTCCTTGGCAGCAACAGCAGTCTGCACATCAGCCACGCAGGCGCCGCGGATGCCCTTTACCTTCACAGCGGAATTGTTGATGCCGATGCCGGTGCCGCAGATGCATACCCCCAGGTCAGCCTGGCCGGTAACTACAGCCTTTGCCACCTTGCGGCCAAAAATAGGATAATGGGTGCGGATAAAATCATAGGTGCCTACATCAATAACCTCATGGCCCTGATTCTTCAGGAACTCAGCTGCCTTAATCTTAATATCAGTAACAATATGGTCACAGCCAATAGCGATTTTCATAGTTCGTTTTCCTCCTGTATCAATTTATCCTGCTTATCAAAGCTCACGGTTCAGCATATCGATGCGAATCTGGTGGCGTCCGCCGTCGTACTCGGTCTTGACAAAATTCTCAGCCAGCTGGCAGGACAATACGTCAGCAGTAACATTGCAGCCCATGGTGATAATCTGGGTGCTGTTGTGGCGGCGCGTCATGCTGGAGGTATAATCCTCATAAACAGGAGCGCATACAATGCCATGGTTCTTGGCAGCGATATTGAACGGAATCACGCCATAATCGTCCACCACGATGCCCCTGGTAATCTCACCCTTGTTCACCAGCTCCACCACATTCATGGTAGCAGTGAAGATGTCCTTGTCAGAAACATCCACAACCTCATAACCTGCACCGCTCAGATGCGCCTTGATAACATCCTTCAAGCGGGCACCAGCCTCATTAGCAGAAATTGCAACCTTCATGTCCAAATCTCCTTTGCATAATTTATTTCTCTACACCGCCATTTGCCTGCCTTCATTCCGGCTTGCCGGTGTTTCCCTTGCTATGGTTACATTATAGGACACTCTCTGCACAGTATGTTTTCAGCCTCTGAAAGCATTTTCATAAAAATTTGCATAAAAAAAGAGCAGGCCTCAAACCTGCCCCATATCTATATTGCTGTATTATCCCTTAGCCCTATCCATAATGGCTCTATTATCATTCAGACCTGCCAATCAGCACAGTTTTTCCTTCAAAGGCAAAACCGTACTTCCTGATTTTATCAGGCCTTATCCCTTTCTCCAGCAGCATAGACTCATACCTCTTGTCCTCGATCTGCCTCAGGGCAGCCAGCACCGTTTCCTCCAGGCTTTTTTCATCATAGCTGTCATGCACCTTGAATTCCATAATAAATGCAACGTCCTGCTTCGGATTCCTCGGCTCAAGCATTATATCATACCGCCCCAGGCCGCTTTCCCTGTTGGATGTGATGATGTAGCGTTTTTTCAAATCCACCATCAAGCCCAGCACAAAACCATGATAGAAGCGCTCCGGCTCTGCCGCCGAAGGACGCTTTCCTGTATCAAAATAACTCAGCATACTGAGCAAAAGGCTGTTCATGCAGATATTCATCCCCCTGATATTGTCCTGCAGCAATGCCTCAATAAAATCATTGTAGCTGTCACCGCCAGCTGCAAACCATCTGCTAACAAGTTCCTCGAACATAAGCAAAGTTTCCCGGTTGGTAATCCTGAGATGATACTCCGGCTTGACATAATTTACTGAATCAATAAATGTGGCAGGATTTGCCCAATCGCCCGTCAGATAACCGCTGGCAACCAAAAGTGACCAGATGGAAGATGCATTATTATCAATATTCTTAAACACTATCTGACTTTCGATGCTGCTGCAGATGCTGCCTCCCTGCAGCAATACCTCAAACTGCTTTTTCAGCTTTGGGGAACCGCTCTGCAACAGATTGCTTACCAGCTTGTTGCTGCTGGTATTAGCCCAATACAGAGAGAACTTCCCCCTGCTCTTCAAAAAGTTAATTATCGACCAAGGATTATAAACATCCTGCCTGGCCCCTATACAAAAGCCATCATACCAGGACCTGACACCTGCCTTGTCCTTCATGCCGTATTCATCCATGGCAGCAAAAACCTCTGCCTCCGTAAAGCCAAAGGCATCCGCATAATCCTCATCCATGACTGTCACCACCCGCAGGTGATTTAAATCAGAAAAAATGGATTCCTTTGCTATCCGCGTAATACCAGTCATCAGCGACCGATGCATATTTTCATTAGTCTTAAATGTGGAGTTAAAAAATGACCGCATAAAGTCAGCCAGCTCATCCCAATAATTCCCCACATAGGCCTCATGCATGGGGGTATCATACTCATCCAGCAGGATAATCACCTTTTTGCCATAATAAGCACGCAGCCAGCGCGACAAGCTGTTCAAGGCAAAAGAAATATTGCATGCCTCATCACAGTGGCGAATCCTTTCATAATACTCCCTATCAGAAGCCGTCATGACAGATGGCTCACCTTCTAAAAGAAATCTGTAGCCTGCATACAGCTCTGACAGTATAAACCTCATATCCTGAAGCATCCTGGTAAAGCTGCTTGCTTTCAATGCTGCAAAACTCAAAAAAATCACGGGATATGTCCCCTGCAAGGAACGCATGATGGCATCCTGCCAGACCTTCAATCCCCCAAACAATTCCTCGCCCCTGCCTGCATACTGCACCGAAAAAAATGCTCTGAGCATATTAAGATTCAAAGTCTTCCCAAAACGCCTGGGACGCATGAGCATAGTGACGCTATCCCCTGACTGCCACCACTCCCTGATGAAATCCGTTTTGTCTATATAAAAATAATTGCCTTCCCTCAAGGCAACAAAATCCTGCTCGCCAATGCTGACAACCCTGTCCATGCCTTTCACCTCCCTCACTTATATCAATCTGTGTCTTTTCCATAAACGCACATCCTATAAACCGTATAAACATTTTCTATAATAAGTATACCATAACCCCCGCAAAATTGGTATTTTTCCACCCAATAAACAAAAAATTCACAGAAAGCATCATAAAACTTCCTGTGAACATTCTGTAAATACAAACTAAGTATGTTTCTTCTTTGACCTGCATACGCAAGATGAATTATCACCATGTTCCTCGTCATACCATATCACATTGAAAACACGACCATCATTGTATCCGTACAATCTATGATTGCCAGTAAGCCTAAGAGAAGTTATAGCTTCTGCCTCTATGTGCATCTCTGCCAATCTATCCTGGGCAATTTTACTAAGATCATCTGGCGCAATCATATGGTTTTGCTTCTTGTGCTGCAAGAGAATCTCGTTCCATGTCTGCGTTTCAAAATTCTTGAGCTTCTGAAGTATTTCCCAAATTTTACCACCAGCGCTGCTCTCATTTAATGACCACATACTCATATCAATGGAATTAAAACACCAAGCCGGTCTTTCCTGGTAAAACTTATTCGGATCAACATTTCTTGTGGCTCCCTTGCCTATTGGATTTTCCTTACGCTTTACTTTCTTAGAGCCCGCCATAATACTCAGCCATGCTTTCTTTTGTGATGATATTGGTACTGCCAGCACCAGCCGGTACACCATTTCTAGCTAAAATCCACGGCTGCTCCAAGTGTGTCAGTCGGCTTAACCACTGTGCATCATGGTCAGCATAGTATTCCAGCACCTTATCAATAGTATCTTTTTGATTATTATTCAAGTCTCCTTCACCACCAGTCTCATCGTCTGCGACTACAGAGAACTTACCTTTTGTTTTATGAAATAACTCAGGGCAAACCGGCCCATTAGCCCATGCCTGAAAATCCTCATCAAACAATGGAGCATCATCCCATACCAATGCCCATGCCTGAGAGTAATAGCAAAGCTTCTGAAGCTTCATTGTGGACATCTTGCCACGAGATTCAAGAATATACTTAGCGGTATCGAATACATTAGCCATCATAAGCACCTCCCAGAACTTTTGTTATGCTTATTATATCAACACCAAAGCTGTTATGCAATAGCTTACAAAAAAATAATGGAGAGAGCAAATCCGCCCTCCCCATCAAAAGATCTTATAAAAATGATGAAACTTTTACCCCCACAATTCCAGTGCCTTCTTCGCCATGCGGCTGCCGTAGATACGGAAGGTCTCCACATAGTCATCAGCCTGCTCCCGGATGGCCACCGGCCCCAGGTGGATGGTCAGCCCATCCTGGCTGCCGCCGGAATACACCAGCATGCCGTAGCACATGAAATGGGTCTGAATCATCTGGATGGCAGCCTCGCCGCCTCCATGCACATAACGGGCCGTGGCAAAGGCGCCTGCCAGCTTGCCAGGCATCTCATAGCCGCCGCACTTCTCCAAAAAACACTTTACCGTGCCTGCCATATCCGCAAAATAGGTAGGCGTGCCGAGAATTACGCAACGGCTTTCCTTGACCCACTGCTCATCCACTGCTTCAATGGACATGGCACGAGCCTCAACTCCTTCTGCACTCATGGCATCAGCAATAATCTCCGCAAAACGCTTTGTAGTTCCCGACACGGAAAAATAAAATACAGTCGCTTTCATGTAACATTACCCCTTAAATTTCAAATATTTTATTTATCTCCATAATGCCCTTTGCAGGCCGCAATTAATATTGCATCCTCCTGCACTTTGTAAATAAGGCGATCTTTATCTGTTATACGCCTGCTCCAATACCCATTCATATTTATAAGAGGTTCAGGCTTCCCTATTCCTTCGTTGCCATTCCTGGCAATATCCTGGATTAAAACATTAATTTTCTTAAATACCTTTCTGTCTTCCTGCACCCAGGTATTAATGTCCTGCCATGCACTAGCAGAAAACACAATTTTATTATTCACGCAGCAGCTTCTCCATTTCATCCAGGGATGAAGTTATTACCTGACCTGCCTCAAGCTGTTTGATTCCCTTGAGAATATGCTGATAGTTATTATCATTACTTCTGATAAATAAATTTTCCAGCATATTATTGTAAACATCCAGGCTAAGCATGACTACATTTTCCTCATTTTTACGAGTAATAATAATTGGCTCAACATCATATACTGCCCTATCACAATATTCCTTAAAATTATTCCTTACAGATGAGTAATTAACAGCCAGCATTACCGCCACCTCCCCTATTAGTATTGTACAATATTTTGTACAATTTTTCAACCAATTAATATAAAAACAGCGTACCATAAATGCTGTTATATCATTCTGTTATATCCGTTCAGAAAAAGAAAGGGACAAGCGGTGACAATCCTAGACGAAAACTGTCACTGCTCATCCCATTTTAATCTGAACAGAGTCCACAAACTATTTTATTTAATCAATAATCAATTGTAATCTGAGCAGATCCCACGAACTATTTTTTAGAATCAATAAGCCTCGGACTTGTCAGCAATATTCTTCTGAATATAGGCAATAAACTCATCCACCGGCATGGTGGCAGTGTCCTTCTCCCCGTGCTTACGCATGTTGACAGTGCCGGACTCCATCTCCTGATCGCCCACTACCAGCATATAAGGAATCTTCTTTACCTGTGCCTCGCGCATCTTGTAGCCGACCTTCTCGTTGCGGTCATCTACCTCTACCCGGAGGCCCAGGTCAAACATCTTCTTTTTCAGCTCAAAGGCATAATCCATGTGCCTGTCGGTGATAGGCAGGATTTTTACCTGCACAGGTGCCAGCCAGGTCGGGAAAGCACCGGCATAGTTTTCAATCAGAATACCGATGAAACGCTCAATGGAGCCGTATACCACGCGGTGAATCATGACAGGGCGATGCTTCTGACCATCCTCGCCCACATAGGTCAGGTCGAACTTCTCCGGCAGCTGCATATCCAGCTGGATAGTGCCGCACTGCCAGGTACGGCCGATAGAATCCTTCAGGTGGAAGTCAATCTTTGGGCCATAGAAAGCACCGTCACCCTCGTTGACGATATA
Source organism: Anaerovibrio sp. (assembly GCA_051866255.1). Classification (GTDB taxonomy): domain Bacteria; phylum Bacillota; class Negativicutes; order Selenomonadales; family Selenomonadaceae; genus Anaerovibrio. The sequence goes on from JBJDWY010000096.1 coordinate 22,520, forward strand.
CTCCAGGCCGCGATGCTCAAGGGCGTTCCGCAAGCCGTTAGTAGCCAGCTCCCACATCTCATCGGAGCCCATGGAATCCTCAGGACGGGTGGAAAGCTCTGCATGATATTTCAGCCCGAAGGTGCTGTAGACCTCATCAAAGAGGTTGATAACGTTCTGGATTTCTCCCTCAATCTGCTCCGGCGTCATGAAGATATGGGCATCATCCTGGGTGAAGTTGCGCACCCGGAACAGGCCGTGAAGGGCACCGGACAGCTCATGGCGATGCACCAGGCCCAGCTCACCGGCACGCAGCGGCAGGTCGCGATAGCTGTGCTGCTGGGTCTTGTACACCAGCATGCCGCCCGGGCAGTTCATAGGCTTGATGGCGTAGTCCTCACCGTCAATCTCGGTGAAATACATATTTTCCTTGTAATGAGCCCAATGGCCGGACTGCTCCCACAGCTGGCGGTTCAAAATCATCGGGGTCTTGATTTCCTGATAGCCATAGCGGCGATGCACCTCACGCCAGTAGTTAATCAGCTCGTTGCGGATAACCATGCCGTTTGGATGGAAGAACGGGAAGCCCGGGCCTTCCTCGTGGATGCTGAACAGGTCAAGCTCCTTGCCCAGCTTGCGATGGTCGCGCTTGGCAGCCTCCTCCAGCATCTTCAGATACGCATCCAGCTCATCCTTCTTCTCAAAAGCAGTACCGTATACGCGCTGCAGCATCTTGTTCTTCTCACTGCCCCGCCAATAAGCACCTGCCACACTCTGCAGCTTCAGTGCCTTTACCTTGCCGGTGGACACCACATGAGGGCCTGCGCACAAATCCGTAAACTCTCCCTGAGTATAGAGGGAAATCTCCGCATCCTCAGGCAGGTCATTAATCAGCTCTACCTTGTAATTCTCACCGGCTGCCCCGAACATATCAAGAGCCTCCTGACGGCTGAGGAGCTTGCGCTCCAGCTTCAGGTTCTCCTTGACAATCTTGTTCATTTCCTTCTCGATGTCCTTCAGATCATCCTCGGTGAGGCGCTTCTCCATGTCAATATCATAGTAAAAGCCGTTCTCAATGGCAGGGCCGATGGCCAGCTGCACATTCTCATCCTTGTACAGACGCTTAATTGCCTGAGCCAGAATGTGGGATGCGGTATGGCGCAATGCGTGGCGGCCGCCCTCATCCTCAAAGGTCAGGAACTGCACCTTGCAATCCCTGTCAAGAACTGTCGTCAAATCCATGGTTTTATCATCAATGCTGACAGCCAGCACCTTTTTTGCCAGGCTGTTGCTGATGGATTTCACCAGATCCAGTGCACTGATACCGGCCTCTGCCTCCCGAATGGAACCATCCGGCATAGTCAATTTAATCATCTTACCCCTCCTATATAGTCAAAGAAATTTGTCATTTCTTTTAAAATACCAGCTTCCATTATAGTATTTACACAAATTTATTGCAAGCATATTGACCAAACTACTGACTCAAATTTTAATTGTTTGCCATAAATCCTGTACAAAAAACATTTTCAGTATAAATAACGGCAGCAGGAACCTGTCAAGCGTTTTTCTTCCTTGCTCTTTCATAGGAACTATACTGCTGAAAAAAGTTTTGGTAAAAAGTTTTGGTAAATTCGTTCCGAAAGTGCTTGCCAAGAACGATTTTTCGTGCTAATATATATACAAACAAACATGTTGCGAACCTTCCTTTCGCGAAGAAAGGTTTCTGCACCCCGGATACCTCAAGCAATGCAATACCAAATACTACAGTCAGGAGATGTAAAAAATGAAAAAGCTTATCGTAACCATCCTCATCGCCTTTGCCGCCCTTGCCCCTATGCACCTGGATAATGAATACCTGCGCACCGATACCTTTGCAGCCGTTACCATACAGCCCGGCGAAAGCCTCCACGATGTAGCCGGCAGGTATACCATCAACGAAGCTGACAAAGCACAGCTGATAGAGGCCATCTGTGAAATTAATGGCGTACATGCCGATACTCCCCTGAAAGCAGGAAGGCAGCTGCAAATCCCTGTCCTTGCCGATGCTGATGGCGGTACCGCCTCCCGCGCTATCGCCCAAAAATAAAAATATCAATAAAACTAAAATGACCACCGGAATCGCTCGCTCACAAAATCCATAAAGCCAGCTTTTATCCAGTGGTCATTTTTCATAAACTCAGGTTTCTTCCAGCAGCTCCATCAGCTCGTCATAGTCCTTTTTCAGGCTGGCATGCTCCGCCTGCAATGCCTCATAGCGGCGTGACTGCTCCTGCTGAATCTTGGACAGCTCCTGGCTGTGTTCCTGCTGCAGCCTTGCGATTTCCTGCTGCAGATCTGCCAGCTTCTGGCTGCTTTCCTGCTGCACTTTGGCTATTTCCTGGCTGTGCGCCTGCCGCAGCTCAGCCACCAGTGCCTCATGCTGCCTGGTCAGCTGTGCCAGGGCCTCCTTCTGCCCGTCAGTCAGCCTCGCCAGCTCATCAGCATGCCGCCTGCCCTGTGCCTCCTGCTCCGACCTGCACTGCACCATTTTCTCTGCATGCTGCTTTTCCAGCCCGGCTATGTCCTGCCTGAGCCTGGCCAGCTCATCTGCCTGCTTTCCTTCCAGCTGGGCAGCATCCTTTTTGCACTGTGCCAGCTCATCAGCATGCTGCCTGCCAAGCCTTGCCAGCTCGTCATTGTACTGCTTCTGCAGCTTTGCATAGGCAGCTCTGGCCTCCCCGTGGCTTTTCGCCAGCTCCTCTGCCAGCTGCAGGGCTGTCAATATACTTACATTCAGCGGATTAACCCTTTTGAGATGACTGGCTGTTTCCTGCATTCTGGCATCCAGCCGGGCGGCCAGCTCCTCCAGCTGCCCGGCTTCATTGTCACTGCTTTTCAGCTTATAACGGTTTCCCAGAATAGTTACATCCACTATTGTTGCCATAAGCATCACCCTCTAAGTTCTGCGTCAAACTCCTTCTGTACAGCCTCCAGAATCCCCTGGAAGCCCTCATCGGCCTCGGCATCAGTCAAGGTCTTGTCATTGGACTGGAACTGGATGCTGAATGCCATGGACTTCTTGCCAGCGGCAATCTGCTTGCCCTGATATACATCAAACAGGGTGACACCGGCGAAGAACTTGCCGCCATTTCTGGCAATAGTGCGCTCAATCTCCGCTGCGCTGACGTTTTCATCCACCAGCATAGCCAGGTCACGGCTGATGCCAGGATAACGCGGCAGGGATGTACAGCTGTTCTTGGCTACGGTATACTTCAGCAGTGTCAAAAGATCCATCTCAAAGATATATGCCTTTTTGGTGATGCCGAAATTCTCAGCCACCTTCGGATGCAGCTCGCCTACAGCGGCAATAACCTCCTTGCCCTTCTTAAAGAGAGCGGTCTTGCCCGGATGCATGGCAGTATACTCGCCAGCCTCCACCTGATAGCGGCTGATTTCCAGCATTTCCAGTAAATCCTCCACAATGCCCTTGGCATCGTAGAAGTCAATCGGAGCACTGTCATTGCTCCAGCCCACAGGGTTGCGGCGGCCGGTCATAAAGCCTGCTACCTTCACAACCTCCCTCGGCAGCTCCGTCAAAGGCAGTGCCTTCGGATAGAAGACAGGTGCCACATCATAAATCTTGATGTCCTCATTCTTCCTGGACAGGTTGCGGACGGCATTCTCCAGCACGCTGCCCAAAAGGGTAGTGCGCACCAGCGGGAATTCATCCGTCAGAGGATTCATGATAGGGATAGCCTTTCTCAGGCTGCTGTCCTCCGGCAGTTCCATTTTATCAAAAATATCAGGGCTGGTAAAGCTGAAGGAAACCTCCTCGCACATGCCCATGTGGGTCAGTGCCAGCTTCACCCGGTCAGCAAAGGCCTGCAAAGGCTTCTGGCCACCCTGGGTAACATTGCCCCTCGGAGTGGTGGAGGCGATATTGTCAAAGCCGTGGATACGGGCGATTTCCTCGGACAGGTCCTCCATAAAGGTAACATCATTTCGCCAGGAAGGAACCTCCACGCTATATGCGCCGCCCTCCTGCGGGCTTACCTTGAAGTAAAGCTTCTCCAAAATCTCAATCATCCGCTCAGCCGGTATCTCCGTGCCCAGGCGGCTGTTAATCTGCTCTGCCGTAAAGGTCACATGGACAGGCTCCTTGGCTACAGGATAAACATCAACTACGCCCTGAGTGACAGTGCATGCCCCCATATCCTGCAGGAGCTGCGCCGCCCTGTCAAGAGCGCGTACCGTAGCCGTCACATCCGTACCGCGCTCAAAGCGGCCGGAAGCCTCGGAGTGCAGTCCGCAGGCACGGGAGGTACGGCGGATGCTGGCACCGTTGAAGCAGGCTGCCTCCAGCACGATGGTAGTCGTATTGTCCGTTACCTCGGACTCAAGTCCGCCCATGACACCGGCAAGCCCGGCAGGCTTCTCGCTGTCAGCAATCACCAGCTCGTTGCCCCTGGCAAGACGCTCGGAGTCATCCAGGGTATGAAGGTTCTCCCCCTCCAGGGCACGACGGGCAGTCAGGCTATGGCCTGCAATCTGGTCATAGTCATAGGCGTGCATAGGCTGCCCCAGCTCCACCATGACGAAGTTGGTCACATCCACCACGTTGTTGATGGCACGGATACCGGCTCCCTCCAGGCGCTGCTGCATCCACTTCGGGGATGGGCCGATCTTGACATTTTTCAGCACACGGGCAGAAAAACGGCTGCAGAGGTCCTCCGCCTGGATGCCAATCCTGATCATGTCAGACGCCTTGGCTGCATCGTCCTCATTGACCTTTATCACCGGCCACTTTGGCTCATTGCCGGTGAGGATAGCCACCTCACGCACCAGCCCCAGCACGCTGAAGCAGTCGCCACGGTTGGCAGTCAGCTCGAATTCCAGCACCACATCATCCAGTCCCAGCACGGAGCTGGCCGGAATGCCCACAGGAGTATCCTCCGGCAGGATATAGATGCCCTCGGTCTGCTCCTTTGGCAGGGCAGTCACATCCATTTTCAGCTCCTCGGCGGAGCACAGCATGCCGTTGGACTGCACGCCCCGCAGCTTGCCCTTGGAAATCTTCTGCCCATTGGGAAGCTTGGCACCGATCATGGCCACCGGCACAATCTGCCCTTCCCGTACATTCTGGGCACCGGTAACAATCTGGACAGGCTCAGCCGCCCCCACATTCATGGAGGTAATCACCATGTGATCAGAGTCCGGGTGCACCTCTATCTTCTCAATCCTGCCGGTGACAACCTTGTCCAGTCCCTCATCGGCACGGATGACATTCTCTACCGGAATGCCTGCCATGGTCAGCTTGTCAGCCAGCTCCTCGGCAGTTTCCGTGAAATCTATATAATCATGAAGCCATTTTACAGATACCTGCATTTTTCCAATTCCTCCCTATCACCAGAACTGCTTTAAAAATCTCAAGTCATTGTCATAGAAAAGACGCAAATCGTCAATCCCGTAACGCAGCATGGCAATACGCTCTACACCCATGCCAAATGCAAAGCCGCTGACCTTCTCAGGGTCATAGCCGCTCATCCTGAGCACATTCGGATGAATCATGCCGGAGCCGAGGATTTCCAGCCAGCCGGTGCCCTTGCAGACACGGCAGCCCTTGCCCTTGCACATCACGCAGGAAATATCCACCTCGGCACTAGGCTCGGTGAAGGGGAAGAAGCTCGGGCGGAAACGCACCTTGACCTTTTCATCAAAAATCTGCTTCAGGAAGCTCTCCAGGGTGCCCTTCAGGTCAGCCAGGCTGATGCCCTTGTCGATCACCATGCCCTCCACCTGGGTAAACATCGGAGAATGGGTGGCATCGTAGTCATCACGGCGATAAACGCGCCCCGGTGCAATCATGCGGATAGGGCTGTTTGGCTCATGGGCTTCCATGGTCCTTGCCTGTACCGGCGAAGTCTGGGAGCGCATGAGAATGTCCTCAGTGATATAAAAGGAATCCTGCATATCCCGTGCCGGATGATCCTTTGGCAGGTTCAATGCCTCAAAGTTATAATAATCCTTCTCTATCTCAGGGCCTACCTCCACTGTAAAGCCCATCTTCATGAAGATGCTCTTTATCTCCATCAGCGTCATGGTCAGGGGATGCAGATGGCCGCGAGGCGCACGGCGCCCCGGCAGGGTAACGTCAATCCTCTCGTTGGCAAGGCGCTTGTTCAGCTCTGCTTCCCTCAGCTCCTCATTCTTCTCTGCAATCAGCTGTTCCAGCTGCTGACGGGCATCATTTACAATCTGGCCGATACGGGGCCTGTCCTCCTTGGAAAGCTGCCCCAGGCCTCTCAGGATAGTGGTCAGCTCACCCTTCTTGCCCAGGTACTTCACCCTGATATCATTCAGGTCACCCAGGCTGCCTACTGCCTGCTTTACAGCCTTGGCGGCTTCCTGCCTGAGCTGTTCAATCTTTTCTTCCATAATATCCTCCTAAAAATATTTTCTACGGGCGGTTTCTGTGTACAAAAAAAGCCTCCACCCCCAACAGCTAGGGGCGAAGGCATCGCATCAAAGATGCACCACCATTTCGCGGTACCACCCTATTTTCTCACTTAATTGCTCCTTAACGCGGAAAACGTCCTGACTACATCTCTTCACCAGGACAGCTCCGGAGCGAACTTCACCTGCCGCCATCTGCCCTGTTCCCACTTGCCAGGACTCCCTGAAAGACACCTTGCAGGCTACTCTCTCCTTCTTCGCTGTACCAAACATTCTACCACGATTTGCCACAGATTGCAAATCAAAAAAGCAAAAAGAAAAGGAGTGCAGCCGCACTCCCATAAAATTTTAGCTATTCCTTATGTTGTTGCTGATACGCTCGGAAAAATTCTTCATGGCTGAGAACTCCTTGGCTGAAAAACCAGCATAGGCCATCTTCACCCAGTCTTCCTCGATTTTCACGATGGACTCGCCCAGCTCCCGGCCGTCATCAGTCAGGAAAATATGATTTCTGCGATGATCCTGCGGATCCTTGAGACGCTTAATCAGCCCCATATCCCCCAGAGCATTCAGCTCCCTGGTGACAAAAGCCTTGTCCATGCTCAGCCTGCTGCTGATATCCTCCTGCACGAGGCCTTCATTCTCGAAGACAGCATACAGCACAGCCCCCCTTGAGCTGGTCTTGATGCCCAGCGGCTGCAGCCTGCTCACCATGAACTCCTTATGCTTCTGACGAATGAACGACACCAGGCTCTCCAATTCATCCCGTATTTTCCTATTTTCCATATATACGCCCCTCTTCTTTCCAAAAATTCAATCCCTTGATAATAAGTACCATTCATATACATTATATAAAATTTTGCGAGTTTCGTAAATATCAAATGTGCAATTTTTTGCGAAAAACAAAAATTTTCATATACCATAACACATTGTTTTCATAACCGCTGCTTAAAGTCATCATAACCAAAGGTTCTGATTGTCTTCCAGCTGCCCCCGGCATCCACATACACAATATCCGGCAACGGCATACCGTTAAAGGTATTATTCTTTACCATGGTGTAGATGGCCATATCGCCAAACAGCAGCTTCTGCCCCGGCCTCAGCGGCTCATCAAAGGAAAAGATGCCGATATTGTCCCCTGCCAGGCAGGTTGCACCTGCCAGCATATAGGAATACTTCCTCTCCCCCTGCTGTCCGCTGTCAGAAAGAGGCGGCCTGTAGGGCATCTCCAGCACATCAGGCATGTGGCAGGCAGCCGAAACATCCAGAACCGCCACAGGCAGCTCCCGCTCAGGCCCCTCGATGACCTCCAGCACCGTAGCCGCCAGAAAGCCTGCATCCAATGCAATAGCCTCTCCCGGCTCCAAATATACCTTCAGGCCGTACCTGTCCTGCATCCTGCGGATGCACCGCTCCAAAAGGGGCATGTTGTAGCCCTCCCTGGTAATGTGATGGCCGCCGCCAAAGTTAATCCATTTCAGCCGCGGCAGATACCTGCCGAACTTTTCCTCCACTGCTTCAAGGGTTTCCGCCAGAGGCTCCGCCCCCTGCTCGCAGAGGGTATGAAAGTGAAAGCCAGACAGGCCATCCAGCTGGCTCTCATCCAGCTCGCTGAGCCTTGTCCCCAGCCTTGACAAAGGTGAGCATGGATCGTAGATGGCATGCTCCTGAGTGGAATGCTCCGGATTGATGCGCAGTCCGCATTCCTTGCCGGCAGCCAGTGCCCGCGATCCGAACTTCTTCCACTGGGACATGGAGTTGAACACAAAATGGTCGCAATACCTCAATAGCTCCGAAAATTCCTTTTCCTGAAAGGCAGGATTAAAAACGTGATTCTCCCCCGGAAATTCCTCGTAGGCAAGCCGCGCCTCAAAGAGGCCGCTGGCAGCAGCCCCCTTCAGATAACGGCTTATAAGGGGATAGCAGGAGTACATGGAAAATGCCTTCTGCGCCAAAAGCACATAGCAGCCCGTCCTCTCCTGCAGCCCCCTGATGATTTCCAGATTGTGCACCAGCCGCTTTTCCTCCACCACATAGGCAGGGGTAGGTACTTCAGCCAGCCAGTCAGGCCGGTAGCTGAACGCCCCCATCAGTCAACCAGCTCCGGATTGAAGCTTTCCTGCCATGGCAGCCCCCACTTGTTCAGGGCTTCCATGAACGGATCAGGATCAAATTCCTCAATGTTGTACACGCCCGGCTTCTTCCAGGTGCCGTTCATCACCAGCATGGCACCAATCATGGCAGGCACGCCGGTCGTATAGGAAACAGCCTGAGAGCCAACCTCCTTGTAGCACTCCTGATGGTCGCAGACATTGTAGAGATAATAAGTCTTGTCCTTGCCGTCCTTCTTGCCGCGGAAAATGCAGCCGATATTGGTCTTGCCAACGGTGCGCGGACCCAGGCTGGCAGGATCCGGCAGCACAGCCTTCAGGAACTGCAGCGGAATGATTTTCTTGCCCTCGAACTCTATCGGCTCAATGGAGGTCATGCCCACATTCTCCAGGCACTTCAGGTGCCGCAGGTAGCTCTCCCCGAAGGTCATGAAAAAGCGGATGCGCTTGATGCCTGGGATGTTCAGCCCCAAAGATTCCAGCTCCTCATGATGCAGGAGATACATATCCTTCGGCCCTACCTCAGGGAAATTGTACACCCGCTTGATTTCCATAGGCTCGGTCTCAACCCACTTGCCATCCTCCCAGTAGCTGCCCTTGGCAGAAACCTCGCGAATGTTGATTTCCGGGTTGAAATTGGTAGCAAAAGGATAGCCGTGGTCACCGGCGTTGCAGTCGAGGATATCGATGTAGTTAATCTCGTCAAAATGGTGCTTCAGGGCGTATGCACTGAACACGCCTGTTACCCCCGGGTCAAAGCCGGAGCCCAGCAGCGCCGTAATGCCTGCCTTCTCGAACTTCTCCCGGTAAGCCCACTGCCACTTGTACTCAAACTTGGCCGTATCCTCCGGCTCATAGTTGGCAGTATCCACATAGCTTACCTTGCACTCCAGGCAGGCATCCATGATGGTCAGGTCCTGATACGGCAGTGCAAGATTCAGCACCACATCCGGCTGCACCTTTTTGATGAGGGCTACCAGCTGCTCCACGCTGTTGGCATCCACCTGTGCCGTAGTGATTTTGCACTTGCCGCCCTGCAGCTTCTCCTTCAGTGCATCGCACTTGCTGACAGTACGGCTGGCGATACAGATTTCCTCAAAGGCATCGCTGTTCTGTACGCACTTGTGAATTGCCACGCTGGCCACACCGCCGCAGCCGATAATTAACGCTTTTCCCATTCTTCTACCTCCAGATTTCACTAAGACTTCAACTTTTATAAATGAACAAAATTTATTTTATACATCATATGTATCTTATGCATCGATACATCGGCAAAGCCTGCCTCATACCTGCACAGGCCCCTTGATAAAAGGCTCCTCCAGCTTCAGAAGCATTTCCCGCATAATCTTCAGAGCCGCCGCCGTGGATGCGCCGCTCTGGTCATAGGCAGGCGACAGCTCCACCAGGTCACAGCCCACCACGTTCAGGCCGCAGCCGGCCACTGCCGCTTCCATCAGCTCTGCAAAGGTCACGCCGCCATACTCAGGCGTGCCGGTTCCCGGAAAAACAGACGGATCCATCACATCCAGATCAATAGTAAAGTACACCGGCTTTCCCTGCAGGGCAGCCAGTGCCTCCGGCATTGCCTTGAGGTTAAAAGGCCTCAGATTGGTATGCTCCCCGGCCCAGCGGAATTCCTCACGCAGGCCGCTCCTGATGCCCAGCTGCCAGATTCTGCCATCCCCGGTGAGCTCCCAGGCACGACGCAGGACAGAAGCATGTGACAGCCTTGCCCCCAGATATTCCTCCCGCAAATCCGTATGAGCATCAAAATGCAGGATGTGCAGGTCAGGGTATTTTTTCACAGCAGCCCTGATGGCACCCAGGGTTACCAGATGCTCGCCGCCAATCATAAAAGGCAGCTTCCCGGCAGCCAGGATTTCCGCTGTCCTTGCCTCAATGTCCTTCAGTGCCGTCTCCGTATCGCCAAAGCACAGCTCCAGATCACCGCTGTCAAAAACCGCTGTATCCTCCATGTCCAAATCCTGATAAGGACTGTAGGTTTCCAGCCCGTAGGACTCCCCCCGCATCACCTTGCTGGCAAAACGGGTTCCCGGGCGGAAAGAGGTGGTAGAGTCAAAGGGCGCACCGAATATGACAATCCTGGCATCCGCCAGCTCCGCCTCGCAGCCCAAAAAAGTTTCTACATTAGTCTTCAACATCTCGCAAAAGCTCCTCCACATAGGTCGGCAGGGCAAAAGAGCCTGCATGCAACGGACAGTTATAATAATGGCAGCGTATCCGAAGATCCTTCCATGCCTGCCAGTTTACATCCTTCACAGGGTGATACTTCTTGGAAGCAAAGCCAAACAGCCAATGCCCGGACGGATAGGTAGGGATATGCACCTGATATACCCTGCTGATGGGGAAGGAATGGCATATCCGCTTGTGCGCCCTCTGCATGGCATAGGCATCTTCCTTGTAAAAAGGGCTCTCATGCTGGTTCACCATGATGCCGTCCTCATGAAGCGCCTTGAAGCAGTTGCCATAAAATTCCTTGGTAAACAGGCCTTCCCCGGGTCCGAAAGGATCCGTGGAATCCACCAGAATCAGGTCATACTCATCCTCCACATGACGGATGAACTTCAGCCCATCCTCATAGTAGCAAGTAACCCGTGGGTCCTCCAGTGCAGCAGCGGTCTTGGGCAGGAACATCTTGCTGACCTCCACTACCCGCTGGTCAATCTCCACCAGGTCGATCTTTTCTATATTCTGATATTTGGTAAGCTCCCGGACAGTGCCGCCGTCACCGCCACCAATGACCAGCACACTCCTGACATTGGGATGGACGCACATCGGCACATGGGTTATCATCTCATGGTAGATAAACTCATCCTTCTCCGTCAGCATCAGATAGCCGTCAAGAGCCAGCACCCTGCCAAACTCCTCGGACTCAAAAATATCAATCCGCTGAAACTCACTCTGCTCGCTAAAAAGCTGCTTATCAATTTTAATGGAAAACCTCACATTAGGAGTATGCTGTTCCGTAAACCAGAGCATGCCCGTCACTCTCCCTTCAAAACATTTAAGCGCTGCAAATTCATATCCTCCGGGCCTGTCATCTGGCAGCCCTTCTTCTTGGCATAGCGTATATAGCGCAGAATTTCCTCCGTCACCATCTCCCCCGGCGCCAAAATCGGGATACCCGGCGGATAGCACATGACGAACTCGCTGCACACCCTGCCTACGGTATCCCCGATAGGCAGTGATTCCTTGTCACCATAAAAGGACTCCTGGGGCCCGCAGACCACCTTCGGGCTGATATACTCAGCCTTCAGCATCTCCCTGCCGGTCTGGCGGTAGTTGCGGCGTATCTCCGCCAGGGCGGATACCAGCCGCTCTATGTCCTTCTCCCTGTCACCTACGGAAACATACGCCAGCAGGTTGGCAATATCGCCAAACTCCGTCTGAATATCATACTCATCCCGCAAAAGGTCATACACCTCAATGCCTGCCAGGCCTATAGACCTGGTATATACAGCCAGCTTGGTAATATCAAAATCAAAGATGGAGTCACCGTTGACCAATTCCTTGGAATACGCATAATAATCCCCGATGGCATTTATCTCGTCACGAGCATACTGCACCTGGGAAATAATCTTGTCCACCAGCTTCTCCCCATGGAGAGCCATATTGCGCCGGGAGATATCCAGGCTCACCAGCAAAAGATAGGATGCACTGGTGGTCTGTGTCAGGTTGATAATCTGATGCACATAGCCATGGGACACCCTGTCCCCCACCAGTAACATGGAGCTCTGAGTCAGTGAGCCCCCGGACTTGTGCATGGAAATAGCCGCCATATCCGCACCGGCATGCATGGCAGCCACCGGCAGCTTGTCACTGAAATACAGATGGGAGCCATGAGCCTCATCAGCCAGCAGCAGCATGCCGTGCTCATGAGCCAGCTCCGCAATCCGCTTTATATTGGAACAAATTCCATAGTACGTAGGATTGTTTACAAGTATAGCCTTGGCATCTGAATTTTCTCTGATGGCCTGCTCCACATCCGCCACGCTCATGCCCAGGGAAATGCCAAGCACCGGGTCCATCCTGGGGTTCACATACACAGGTACTGCCCCGCAGAGAATCAGGGCGTTGATGGCGCTCCGATGCACGTTCCGGGGCATGATAATCTTGTCCCCCCGCTTGCATGCCGTCATCACCATAGCCTGCACTGCCGAGGTTGTGCCCCCAACCATAAAGAAGGCGTGCTTCGCCCCAAAGGCCTCCGCCGCCAGCTCCTCCGCATCCCGGATAACAGACACTGGATGGCAGAGGTTATCCAGCATTTTCATGGAGTTCACATCTACCGACAGGCAGCGCTCCCCCAAAAAATCCGTCAATTCCTTGTTGCCCCTGCCCCTCTTATGCCCGGGCACATCAAAAGGCACCAGCCTGGCACTTTTCATCCTCTCCAAAGCTTCCAGAATTGGCGCATTCTCCTGCGAAATATATTTCATCCTTTGCCTCCCCTCCCAAAGACCTGCCATAGCTGGCCGTCAGCCTGCCATGACGGCAGGCTGCTTCCACCTCAGCCAAAAACATTGGTACCGCTGTAAATCTCAATCATCTCCCGGCGCAGGCTGTTATGAATATCCAGCCTGGTCTTTGGGGGAATTTCATAAATATCAGTGTTGAAAAGATAATTCTTCAAATCCAGCTCCTTAATGAGCATCTTTGTATGGAATAGATTGGCCTGATAGATATTGATATCCACTGCATCGTATTTGTCCAGAGTATCCTTGTTGATGAAATTCTGGATAGAAGTCATGTGATGATCCATGAACAGCTTGCGGCCTGCCATATTGCGGGTAAAGCCCCTCACCCTGTAGTCCATGGTGATAATATCCGAATCAAACATGCCGATAAGATAATCCAGGGTTTTCAAAGGCGTAATCTCACCGCAGGTAGCCACATCTATATCCACCCGGAAGGTGGCAATGCTGGTCTCGGGGTGGAACTCAGGATAGGTATGCACCGTAACATGGCTCTTGTCCAGGTGAGCCACCACCGTCTCCCCCTGCAGCACGCTGCCGGCCTCCGACTCATGGATATCCTGCAAAACCTCAGCACAATTCAACGGCTTTTTCTTGCCGGAAGCAACTGCTGCTTCCTCGGCAATCAAAAAAGTCACGCTGGCACCCTGAGGCTCATAGTCCTGCTTGGACACACTCAGCACCTTGGCACCTATCATCTCCGTCACCCGGTACAGTATCTTCGTCAAACGCTCCGAATTATACTGGGCATCAATATACTTGATGTAGTCCTGCTGCTCACGAGGTGTCTTAGCATAACAAATATCATAGATATTAAAGCTAAGGGATTTGGTCAGGTTGTTAAACCCATACAATTTCAATTTTTCTTCCAATCTGATCTCACGCCCCTAAAAAATAATCTATCCCTGAATAACAAATAATCTATCCCTGAATAACAAATAATCTATCCCTGAATAACATAAAATAAAACGCAAAGCACATAAAATAAAACCCGAAGCAAATGCACCGCCCGGCAACGCCTCACAGCAAATCCATCAGCTGCCTTACAGCAAATCCATCAGCTGCTTGCCAATCAGCACGGTAGTCACGGCAATAAACATAGGACGCACATAAGCCACTCCCTTGGTAATAGCAAACCGCGCCCCGCAGTAAGCACCGAAAATCATGGAGATGCCCATAAAGATGCCCATCTGGTAATCAATCATGCCGGAAGCCGCAAAAAACACCGTAGCCGCCAGGTTGCTGGCAAAATTCAGTGCCTTGGTATTTGCCGTAGCACCGATAAAATCAAAGCCCAGCATCAAAAAGGCAAACAGCAGGAAAGAACCTGTACCCGGCCCGAAAAATCCATCATAAAAGCCCATCACCAGTGCCACCAGCATGCTGAGAGCCAGCATCCTGCCCGTCAGCCTCCTAGGTGCCGTATCCCTGTCCCAGTCCTTTTTCAAAAGGCTGTACAGCACCACTGCCACCAAAAGCACCACAATCAAAGGCCGCAAAAACTCCGAAGGAACCTGCTGCACGGCCAGCACCCCCAGAACCGAGCCTATCAGGGACAAAGGGAACAGCTTCTTTATCAGCTGCACATCCATCTTGCCGGAACGGACAAAGGTGATAAAGCTGGTACACGCTCCCATGACAGCCGCCATCTTGTTGGTCCCCAGGGCATGCAGGGGCGAAATCCCCGTCAAAAGCAGTGCCGGCAAGGAAATCATGCCACCGCCCCCTGCCGCCGCATCAATAAACGAAGCCACAAAACCTGCCACAGCCACAAATATATAGACTTCCATATCCATTTGAATATATTACTCCTCCAACGCTTTTTTCAAGGCACTGTCCACCATTTTCTGCAGCACATCGCTGATTTCCCCAATCTGCCGCATGCTTGCCACAATCTGCTGCATGCGCTCCCCGGACATCCTCTCAGGATGCTCCAAATCCAGCCAGGAAATATCAGCCAGCCGCCTGATATCATTCAAGGAAAACCTGATATCCTGGCTCATATCCTGCAAAAACAGCTTTTTCGCCTCATTGGCGCTATTCACCAGCCGCAGTGCCTCAGTCAGCTGGTTGTTCTGCTTGCGCTCCTGCTCCTGCTGCAAAAGCTTCTGCAGCTTTTCCTCATTGATGCCCCGGGTGGCCACAAAAACATCCTCCACCAGGCCATCCACATCCCGGTTGCCCACAATCAGATACACCTCTGACCAGCCGGTGACGCGCCCCTTGAACTCCATGGACATGACATTCTTGAAGCCCATCCGTTCATTGATGGTATGTATGTCCAAAAACTCCCGCATGGCCTCCTGGTAATCCCTGCTGACCGCATTCTCTATCACATTCACCAGCTGGGAGTCATAGGTCTTGGTCTTGTCAATCATCTCACGGATCGCAGGAGAAATTTTCAGCTCCAAAAAACGGTTGCTGGACACATTCACATACAGGGAATTGTCATACATCTTCACCATGGACATGACAATATCCATGCGCCGCTTCATGTCGTTCTTCTTCTCGCTCTCCATCATCATTTCCCGGTCACGGTTCTGGAAAGCAAAAACAAACTCCTCCGGCCGCCCCAGAATCTTCACCACCAGGCAGCGGCAATAATGAATCTCCCCATCCTGCACCACCCGGTATTTCAGGGAATAGCTGTCCTGCCGCTCAAAAACCTTCTTGATGCTGGCCCTGGTCAGCACCGGCTCAAAAAGCTCCTGGTCATCAGGATGCACTGCCTTGCGCACATAGGTATACAAATTTGTCTCAAAATCACCATTCTCAAACTGCCTGCCAAACATCTCCTGAGTAATGCGGCTATAGCGGTAGCTTCTCATGTTGCCCGTCTCAAGATTGGCATAATAAACATCATGATAGCTGGAGCTGAGGGCATTAATAATGCGATAGCTCTGCTCCAGCTCCAGGCGAAGGCTCTCGTCCGACACGGTACTTAAATCCTTATTAAATTCATAAAGGCTCTGCGTACTCTCATCCCTCATACAGCATCTTCCTTACACCATTTCGCAAAATTCACTCTAAGCTATATTATACATGGAATTTGTACAAAAAAAAAGTAGCAATTTACACAGCACTGTAAAATATATTTTACCTGCATATTATATGGCAATTATCTTATTCTAGCATTATCTTATCTGAATCTTATCTGACAATTACCTTGTCAGGCAGAATCGCCGCCTTTTCCACATCAAAATGCCCGATGCCGATAAACTCACCCTCGCAGTACACCCGGAGGATGACATCCCCCTCCGGCTGATGCTGTTCCTGAAAATACCTGTCATGAGTCAGAAGGCCGTTGGAAAATGCCTTCAGGCGGTCAGGACGCAAATCATAGCGTGGCAGGTGCCCAAGATACCCATCCATAGGCAAAAGTGCCGTCTCCTTCAGCT